>NZ_JALPRY010000001.1:0-445333 GCF_023223505.1 Neorhizobium turbinariae | reverse complement strand
GTCCCTGTGCGGCACACATGGGGGTCGGGGATGATGATGTCGCCGGGCTTTCGGGTCCGTCGGGAAGCCTGGGATCAAACGCCAGCCTTTCCGCCACCGGCGAGAAGCATCGTCGTCCTGCAACCCTCGCAGAGAGACCCAAGTCGCGGGCAAAAACCGCCGAACGGGGCGCCGAAAGGTGCCACATACTACAAACTACCGAGGCAGCTTCCGGCGCCCCGTCCATTCATCAAATTTTTCGAGATCGCCAAGGGCGGAGTCTGCCTTGCCCTTGAGTTCCGGTTGAAAGACCCGCCGCACGACGGGCGACGATCGACGGCGGCGATCGGAGACCAGGCCCACCCCATCCAGTCCAAGGAGTTTCTTCATGACCGACACCCCTGACATACCCGACACTGCCGCGTCGGAGCCGCTCGACCTCAAACTCGCGATATGCGTCGTCGAGATGCTCGCCACGCCGCAGCTTGCCTGCCGCCACCGCAAGTGCCGGCGTGGCAACCGCTGCCACTATCACGTCATTGAGGAAGGCGTACCGGCTTGCGTCGGCAATTTCCGGCAGGCTCAGCTGGACGCATTCGTCGCGCTTTACGCCGACGCCTTTTATGTTCGCAACAACTGGCGCGGCCTCGACCTGATCCCGCCCGAAGCCGAGCAGCGCGAACTGCGCGACGCGGCGTTCGAAGTGGTCCGGCGAACCCTGCCCCGCCACGAATGGCCCGCCTTTTCGCGGCGGCTGCGCATTCGCGAGCGAGCGGCTTGATGATGCCCGCCGGGTTCGGGCGCATGGGATGCGCGTGGGGCGGCGGTGGTGCGGGAACATCGCCCGCACCCCACAGTTCTCCATCACAACCCATGAGGAGCCAGCCATGCCAGACCTGTCCAAGACCTTCATCGACGCCCTTGGGCGCCTCGAAACCGCCCGCGACGTCGAGACGATTGCCAGCCTGTTTGCCGACAATGCGGAAGTCTCCAACCCGCTGGTGACCTACCAGGATGGCGGCGCCGATGCGGCGAAAACCTTCTGGTCGCAATATCGCGACGCCTTTGACGAGATCCGCTCCGAATTCCGCACCGTGACGGAAAAGGACGGCCTCTCCTTCCTCGAATGGACCAGCAAGGGCTCGATCGACGGCAAGGGTTTTGATTACGAAGGCGTCAGCATCCTGGAAGGCGATGGCGACCGCATCACCTCCTTCCGCACCTATTTCGACACCCGCCACCTGCCGACCGCCCGCACCAGGGGCGGCGAAGGCACCGGCCGCGTCGAGGCCTCCGGCGAAGGCAACGGGAAAAGCGATGGCGGAAAGGACGACATGGTGGAGGCGCAGCGTGACGCGGCCGAGCAGCGCGCCGCCGGGGGCTACAGCTGATCAGGCCTCGTTCCCGGCGTTAAACGGACATCAACCTCCGCATGGCATGGTTCCGACCGCCAGCAGCATAAGGAGAGTCGGATGGCGCTGATCGGTTTCAAGAACACCCATAACCAGCCGGTTTACGTCAATCCCGCCCAGGTGGCCTATGTCACCACCTTCGAGGAAGGCGTCACGATCATCGCGCTCGCCGTCACCGGTGCCGGCGGCAAGCCGGTGGCGCTCTATGTCCGCGGCGACATCGATTACGTCCAGCACCGGCTGGTCACGCCGCCCGCCCGCCACGCGGCCTGAGCTCCTACGCCTCTAGTCGGCGTCGAGCGTTTCGCGCACCACCACGGCAAGCTGCTTCAGCGAGAACGGCTTCGGCAGGAAGCCGAATTTCGCATCCGCCGGCAGGTTGCGGGCAAAGGCGTCTTCGGCATAACCCGATACGAAGATGAACTTCATGTCCGGATAGGACTTGCGCAACTCGGTGAGCAGCGTCGGCCCGTCCATCTCCGGCATCACCACGTCCGACACGACGATGTCGACCTTGCCGCCCAGCTCTTCCATGATCTCCAGCGCTTCGGCGCCCGATCCCGCCTCGTGCACCGTGTAGCCGCGCGTCTCAAGCATCCGCTTGCCACCGCGCCGCACCGCCTCCTCGTCTTCGACAAGCAGAACCACGGCCGACTTGCCCGTGAGGTCGAGCTCTTCGGCGGCAGGCATCGCCGGTGCCGCGACCGGTGCAGGCGCTGCCGCTTGCCGGGGCTGGCCGGCGAGTGCCGGAGCAACAGGCTCCTGCTGGGGCTGCACCACGACTTCCGGGATATGCCGCGGCAGGAAGATCCGGAAGCTCGTTCCCCGACCCACCTCCGATTCCGGATGGATATAACCGCCGGACTGCTTGACGATGCCGTAGACCATCGACAGCCCAAGCCCGGTGCCCTTGCCCACTTCCTTCGTCGTGAAGAAGGGTTCGAAGATCTTGTCCATGATCTCCGGCGGAATGCCGGTGCCCGTATCCGACACCTCGACCATGACGAAGTCTTCGGCCGGCACGTCGCCCTGCCCGAAGGCAATTGCCTCCGCCGCCGTGACGTTGCGCGTCTTGATCAGGATCGTGCCACCGTTCGGCATCGCGTCGCGAGCGTTGACGCACAGGTTGATCAGCACCTGTTCGAACTGCGACAGGTCGGTGCGCACCGGCCAGAGGTCGCGGCCGTAATCCACCTCCAGCTTCACGTTGGTACCGGAGATCAGCCGGTCGACGAGCATCCGCAGGTCGCCCACGACGTCCGTGAGGTTCAGCACGGCCGGTCGCATCGTCTGCTTGCGCGAGAAGGCGAGGAGCTGGCGCACCAGGACCGCAGCGCGGTTGGCGTTGCGCTTGATCTCCATCAGGTCGGCAAAGCTTGGATCGGACGGCCGTGCCTGCAGCAGCAGATGGTCCGACGACAGGAGGATCGCGGTCAGCACGTTGTTGAAGTCGTGTGCGATACCGCCCGCCAGCGTGCCCACCGCATTCAGCTTCTGCGTCTGCGCCATCTGCGTCTCGAGCGCTTTCTGCTCCGTCGTCTCGACGGCGTAAACGATCGCCGCCTCTTCCGGCGCCTCGTCGCTCTCGTCGATCACGGCATTGACATAGAAGCGGACATAGCGGTTTTCGTCGCCCGGATGGCGGGAGTCGATCGGCGGAATATCGCCCTGCCGGTCCTTGGCCGCCGCCAGCGCCTGCATCAGGTGGGCGCGGGAGGTTTCGTGGACGATCCGCTCCAGTTCGACGCCGGCCTCGACATCGTCGCGGGAGACGACGCCGTGGTAAAGCTTGAGGAACGGTGCGTTGATGCGCAGGATGCGGCCGTCGCCGTTGACGGAGGCGATCGCCATGGGGGTATTGTTGAAGAAGCGGGTGAACCGCATCGCAGACGCCGACTGGTCGCCCTCGCCGCCCTTCGGCCGTGTCAGAACGATCGTGCGGCTTTCGCCCGGAGCGCCATCGCGCGCGGCGCTGACGTTGTGCACGAGGCGCACCGGCAAGCTCTGGCCGTTGGCGCGCCGCAAGTCGAGATCGAGCGTTTCGGTGCGCTTCAGCCCGGGTGCGGCCTGGACCGATTCAATCAGCGCCATGCCCTCGCCCGCAACGATGTCGGAGATCGTCACCGAACGTGGCACGAACTGCGTCAGGTCGAGGCCGAGCCACTCGGCAAGCGTGGCATTGAGGTAGAAGAGCTCGCCGTTCCTGCCGGCCGAGAAGAAGCCGACCGGCGCATGGTCCAGGTAGTCGATCGCGTTCTGCAGTTCGCGGAAGAAGCGCTCCTGGTCTTCCCGCTCGGAGGTGATGTCGGTGATCTGCCAGATATCGAGCGGGCCGCCACGGCCTTCCACCGGCGTCAGGATGCGGGCTTTCAGCCGATACCAGTGCGCGCCTGCATTCTTGCCCACAGCGCGGCCGAGCGGCTGCATCAGGCGGAATTCCTCATGCCCCTCACGGCCCTCGCGCAGCGCGGTGGTCAGGCGGTAGAGTGCTTCGGTGCTCTCGCGGGTCTTGGAAAGCAGCGCTTCAAGGCTTTGCGCGTCGCTCGCCTTCGTCGCACCGGTCATCCGCCCATAAGCGGCGTTGGCGTAAAGAATGCGGCCCTTGGGATCGGTGATCAGGATACCGTCCGGATGGCTCGCCAGAAAGCTGCGCGCCAGTTCGTCAGACCGCGACTGTGGCATCACCTCGACAAGGCCGATGATCGACGACACGAGGAAGAATATGCCGACCATGGCAAGGATGCCGAGAACGCCGAGCACGACCTCGTTGTCCAGCGCATCCTGGAAAAGCACGAATGCCGCAGCGACGCCGCAGAGAACCAACGCCAGGAGAACGATCCGGATGATGGTGCCGCCTCGTGCCCCGTGATCAACCAAAGGCGCGTCGTAGTTGCCGCCCTGCTGCAACTTCGTCATCAAGTCCTCGCATCTCGGCCGGTCTCGCGGCCATACAACACCTCGGGAGGCAATCCCGCGATTCTCTCTTAGCAAGTTGGGGGTAAAGCAAAAAGCTCTTGATGGGTATAAAACCCGGGACAGTTTGCGTTCGTGACCTATGTCTGCATTTTTAGCACCTCGTTTTACGCGGGAGCAGCGCCATCGGCGGCTTGCTTCACCCTGTAAAAAGTCGTCTGCTGCAACGGAATAGAGTCACGGAGTAGGATGAATGATTGAAGAACTGATTGGCGCATATGGCGGTCGCGTGATTGTCGCGATCCTGGGCGTAGGCGTCGGTTTCCTGCTTCTGATCGGCATCCTTTGGATGATCCGCGGGCGTGGCGCCTCCTCGCCCTTCGTGCGGGGCGGCAAGAACCGCCAGCCGCGCCTGCAGGTACTGGATGCCGCAGCGGTCGATACACGGCGTCGGCTTGTCCTTGTCCGGCGCGATGATGTCGAGCACCTGATCATGATCGGCGGTCCAACCGATATCGTGGTGGAAAGCCGCATCATGCCGGCGCAATCTCGCGACACGGCGCAATCTCGCGATCACTTCGTGTCGCCGGACGCCTTTGCCCGGCAGGAGCCGGTCGCTTCAAGATCCCAAGCAGTCGAAACGGCGGTGCAGCCACAGCCCCCCGCACCCGTGCGGCAACCGGTCCCGCCGCGCGTGGCACCAGGTGCACCTGAGGCGAAAGCCGACGCGATCAATCAGGCAGCCGCAACGCCCATGGCTCGTCCCCAGCCCGCACCGACACCTGCCCCGGCGCCCCAGCCTGCTCCGGTTCCGCGCCCGGCTCCCGTTGCGACGCCCCCGGTCAGCGCCGTACCGCCACGGGTGGAGCCCCAGCTTCGTGCCGCAACGCCAGACGTGCGCCCGGAACCACCAAAGCCACAGCCGGCTCCTGCACCCGTCATCGCCGAACCGGCCCCAGTTGCAGCCGCGGTGAAGCGTGATGTCGAACCGACGCTGATCGTCCCGGCGAGCGCTCCCGCGATTCCGGAGCAGTTGCAGGTCGCAGCAGAGCGCCCGAAACAACTCGGCACTGATTTCGACAAGCTTCTCCAGCAGGAAATGGAAGCGAACCTCGCCGCCCAGGAGGCGCCCAAGGTGCAGGCGCCGGGCACGGAACCGAATGCAGCTTCCACAACCGAAAAACCCAAACCGGCGTCCCTGAAAGACGAAGTGGAAGCCGTCTTCGGAGAAATGTCTGCCACGCGCGACCGGTAGAAACGATCCGGTCCTGCAGGCAATAAAAAACCCGGCCGAGGCCGGGTTTTTTATTTGATCAGACGAGGCGGCTTTGTTCGAGCGCCGCTTCGATGAAGCTTGCAAACAGCGGATGCGGATCCAGCGGTCGGCTCTTCAGTTCCGGGTGGTACTGGACGCCGATGAACCACGGATGATCCGGGTATTCGATCGTTTCCGGCAGCAGGCCGTCCGGCGACATGCCCGAGAACACCAGGCCGCAGCTTTCCAGCTTGTCCTTGTATTCGCGGTTCACCTCGTAGCGATGGCGGTGACGCTCGGAGATCTCCGTCGAGCCATAGATCTCGGCGATCTTGGTGCCCTTCTTGAGCGAGGCCTTGTAGGCGCCAAGCCGCATCGTGCCGCCGAGGTCGCCCTTGGCCGAACGCTTCTCGAGTTCATTGCCCTTCAACCATTCCGTCATCAGACCGACGACCGGCTCCGGTGCCGGACCGAATTCGGTCGACGAGGCTTCCTCGATGCCTGCAAGGTTACGTGCAGCCTCGATCACAGCCATCTGCATGCCGAAGCAGATGCCGAAATACGGCACCTTGCGTTCGCGTGCAAAACGAGCCGCGTTGATCTTGCCCTGCGCGCCGCGTTCGCCAAACCCGCCCGGAACAAGGATGCCATGCACCTTTTCAAGCCAGGGTGCCGGATCTTCCTTTTCAAAGACTTCCGATTCGATCCAGTCGAGCTTCACCTTCACATGGTTGGCGATGCCACCGTGATGCAGGGCTTCGATCAGAGACTTGTAGGCATCCTTGAGGCCAGTGTACTTGCCGACCACTGCGATCGTGACCTCGCCTTCCGGCGTGCGGATCCGGTTGCAGACCTCTTCCCAGGCGTTGAGGCGCGGCTTGGGTGCCGGCTCTATCCCGAAGGCTGCCAGGACCTCCGAGTCGAGGCCTTCCTTGTGATAGGCCATCGGCACGTCATAGATGTTCGCCACGTCGAGCGCCTGGATGACGGCAGATGGACGGACGTTGCAGAACAGCGAAAGTTTGCGGCGTTCCGCTTCCGGGATTTCCCGGTCGGCGCGCACGAGCAGGATGTCGGGCGCAATGCCGAGTGCCTGCAGTTCCTTGACGGAATGCTGCGTCGGCTTGGTCTTCAGTTCGCCGGCAGCCGGGATGAACGGCATCAGGGTGAGGTGGACATAGATCGCAGCGCCGCGCGGCAGGTCGTTGCCGAGCTGGCGGATCGCTTCCATGAACGGCATCGCTTCGATATCACCGACCGTGCCGCCGATTTCGCAAATGACGAAGTCGTATTCGTCATTGCCTTCAACCACGAAATCCTTGATCTCGTTCGTGACGTGCGGAATGACCTGGACGGTTGCGCCGAGGTAATCACCGCGCCGTTCCTTGTCGATGATGTTCTTGTAGATGCGACCCGTGGTGATGTTGTCGGTCTTGGTCGCCGAACGGCCCGTGAACCGCTCGTAGTGACCGAGGTCGAGGTCGGTCTCAGCGCCGTCGTCGGTCACGAAGACCTCGCCGTGCTGGGTCGGGCTCATGGTGCCCGGATCGACGTTAAGATAAGGATCGAGCTTTCTCAGCCGAACCCGGTAACCCCGTGCTTGTAACAAAGCTCCGAGTGCCGCGGCCGCAATTCCTTTCCCAAGGGAGGAAACCACGCCGCCAGTGATGAATACATATCGCGCCATGGGAGTCACCGGATACCTTCTCATTGGCGATTCCGCCAGCCCAAATCGTACAATTCCGACATCGGCTGCAGAATCTTCACAAAATAAAACCGGCAGGCTTTTGGCCTGCCGGAGCTTGAATGCTTGACCTTGCCTTACTGGCCGGTCGGTACGCCGCCCTCTGGGGCAGCTGGAGCGGCCGGAGCCGAAGGTGCTGCGGGCGCTGGTGCGGCAGGTGCTGCATCCGTTGCCGGAGCGGCCGGCGCCAGGGTGGCCGGAGCGGGTGCTGCAGCACCGGCACCCGACGGCACGCCGTTTTCAGACTGGTTCGGCGTCGCCGGACCAAGCTGGTCCAGAATGCCGGCGCCAGTGCCCTGCTGGCTCTGCGGAATGCGGTTCAGGATGTCGCTTGGACGCGAGTCGTAGCGGGCCATGATGCCGAGCGCGAGCGAGGTGATGAAGAACAGCGTCGCCAGGATGGCCGTTGTGCGCGTCAGGGCATTGGCAGTACCACGTGCCGACATGAAGCCGGAGCCGCCGCCGACGCCGAGCCCGCCGCCTTCCGAACGCTGGATCAGCACCACGCCAACAAGCGCGAGCACGATCATGAGATGAATAACAATCAGAACGGTCTGCATATCGTAATCCAGGCCTCCGGATGGGAGGCAGCGAATGAGGTTGGCGGCTCTTTACATGAGAGACGCGGCCATTCCAAGCCCTTATGGAAGCTTTGCCGCCATCAGATCTTCATAGACGCCGTAGATGGCGAGGAAGTCGGCCGCTTTCAAGCTGGCGCCGCCGATCAATGCACCATCGACATTCTCGATCGCCATCAACTCGGCGGCGTTGCTTGGCTTGACGGAACCGCCATAAAGGATGCGCATGCGCCGCCCCTCCTCGCCAAACCGCTCAACGAGTTCGGCGCGCATGAAGGCGTGCGCGACGGCAACGTCGGCCGCGGTCGGCGTCAGGCCGGTGCCGATCGCCCAGACCGGCTCATAGGCAACAACCGTATCGTCGGCCGTGGAATCATCCGGCAGCGAGCCGAAGATCTGCCGCTTCAAAACCTCCAGCGTCTCGTAGGCATCCCGCTGGTCGGCCGTTTCACCGACACAGACGATTGCAGCCAGACCCGCCTCGTGGGCAGCCTGCGCCTTGGCGCGCACCACTGCGTCAGTCTCCCGGTGATCCTGACGACGCTCCGAATGGCCAACGATGACATAGGTCCCGAAACAATCCGCAATCATCTCCGCGGAGATGTCACCCGTATGGGCGCCGCTCTGCTTGGCGTGGCAATCCTGCGCGCCGATCTGCAGCGGGCTGTCGGTCGCAAGCGCGGTCGCGACATAAAGGAGCGTGGCGGGTGGGCAGATCAGCGCCTCCACCCGTTCGGAGAGCGGCTGCAGGACCCCTTGCGCCATAGCCTTGATCTCGGAAAGGCTTTCGCGGGTGCCGTTCATCTTCCAGTTTCCGGCAACAAGCGGGCGCACGTCGGGCGTCATCGGCAACACATTCCTCTTCTCATGGCTCCATTGAAGGAGCTCCTCCACATGGGAAGCAAGCTCGTCGCCTCCTCCACCCACCTTCCTAAGCGAGGAACGGAGAGCACATCAAGGGCTTCTGCTTCAGTTCGACACCGAATCGGGCAAGTCAAGCGCCGCAGCCAGATGCCGATCACCGGCTGCGGGACGAGAGGATGAAGTTGAGGAGCTTGCGCCAGTCCACCATGCGAATGGGCGTGCCGTGCCCGCCGGTCTGAAACATGGTGAAGCGGGTCGGATAGCTGGATTTGCGCAGCTGGCGGAAGATGCCGAGTTGGTCGGTCGCCTTGTAGACGCTGTCGGCGCTGCCATGCGCGAAATAGATCGGCAGCTTGTTCTTCACCGCCGGCGTGGTTGCCAATCCGGGATCGGGAGGTCCGCCGAGCAGTGCCATGCCGCCAAGATATTGCACAGCCTCGCCATTGCGGCTGATATGCTGGCAGATGATGCCGCCCATGGACGCACAGGCAAGGATGACCGGGCGCCCGGCGCTCTGTTCGAAGGCAAAACGGATAAGGTTCGCGACATCGGCCGCGCCCTTTTCATCGAAGGACCGGATGCTTGGCGCGTAATAGACACCCCGGGATGCGACGACGAGGTTCTTGAGCCGGTTGAAATTGCCGCCAAAGCTGTAGTCGTTGGCGCCGAGGCGCCGGTCGCCACCGCGCCCGTGGATGAAGATCACCGAGAAGGCCGCATTCGCCTCCTGTCCCACCCTGGTGACATCGAGCTTGCGGCCAGCGAGGTTGAGTGTCTCATTCGCCTGGTAACGCCGTACCCCGAGCGAAACATAGGCATCCTTGACGCGCCGCTCCGGTTCCCGGTCGCGGCCGTTGATGTCGCGCATCTCCTGGTAGTCGATGACTTCGTAGGCGCCGGAATCAGCGGTTTCGAGCACGGTCATGCGCGAAAACAGCTCGTCCTTGAACGGACCGACGGGGCCCTGCTGCGCCGACACCGGAAGCGCCACGAGAAAGGCGAAAACGGCAAAAACAGCGTGACGAACGAAATGAACTGTGGACATGCCCGGCTCCACCTGCTTACTGATCGGCAAACGCCTTGCTAACGCAGGCTGCGCAACGCATTTCTCCAAGACGACCGTTTCCTCGCGGCATCGCGAACTCGCCGCCTTTCTGGCAGAATCGCGAGTGATTCGAAACAGCATGAGATGGGTATGGCTTCCTCTTCCGCGCCCCGACAGGTAGTAACGACGCAATCCATGGATGACAACAACGACCTCTTTGGCGACCTGACCGTGACGCCGAAGGTGGCTGCCAATGAAGCGGCTCCTGCGGCGCGGGCTGAACGTGCTGCACCGCGCCCTGCCCCGGCACCGACGGGCGGCGATGACTACGGCGCATCCTCCATCCGCGTCCTTGAGGGGCTTGAGCCGGTGCGCATGCGTCCCGGCATGTATATCGGCGGCACGGACGAAAAGGCGCTCCACCACCTGTTTGCTGAAGTCATCGACAACTCGATGGACGAAGCGGTTGCCGGCCACGCCAACTTCATCGAGGTGCATCTCGACGCCGATGGCTTCCTGACCGTCACCGACAATGGCCGCGGTATTCCTGTCGAAAACCACCCGCAGGTGCCGGGCAAGTCGACGCTTGAAGTCATCATGACCAAGCTGCACGCGGGCGGCAAGTTCGACGGCAAGGCCTATGAGACCTCCGGCGGTCTGCATGGCGTCGGTGTCTCGGTCGTCAATGCGCTTTCGGATGTGCTCGAAGTCGAGGTTGCCCGGAACCGCAAGCTGTACCGGCAGCGATTCTCGCGCGGTGTGCCGCAGGGTGGGCTCGAGGAGCTGGGCGACGTCCACAACCGTCGCGGTACCCGTGTGCGCTTCCATCCCGATCCGCAGATCTTCGGCGACACTGCCAGGTTCGATGCCGGCCGCATCTTCCGCATGGCGCGCTCCAAGGCGTACCTGTTCGGCGGTGTCGAGATCCGCTGGAGCTGCGACCCCGTTGTTCTGCCGGCTGGCGGCGAGATCCCTGAAAAGGCGGTCTTCCACTTCCCCGGCGGGCTCAAGGACTATCTGGCCGCAACGCTCGGCAAGGACTTCACCGTAACCCGCGAGATCTTCGCCGGGCGGACGGAAAAGACTGGCGGCCATGGCGCCATGGAATGGGCGATCACCTGGTATGGCGGCGACCCGCAGCTTCATTCCTACTGCAACACCATCCCAACGCCCGAAGGTGGCACGCACGAGGCAGGTCTTCGCATCGCCCTGACCAAGGGGCTCAAGAACTACGCCGAGCTGACGCAGAACAAACGCGCCGCGCAGATTACCACCGATGACGTGATGATCTCGGCTGTCGGCATGCTTTCCGTGTTCATTCGCGAGCCCGAATTCGTCGGCCAGACGAAGGACAAGCTGGCGACGGTGGAGGCCCAGCGCATTGTCGAAAACACGCTGCGCGACCCCTTCGACCACTACCTCGCCGGCAACCCGGCCGAGGCGGCGAAGCTGCTTGACTGGGTGATCGAGCGGGCCGAGGAGCGCCTGCGCCGCCGCAAGGAAAAGGAAGTCAACCGCAAGACTGCGGTGCGCAAGCTGCGCCTGCCGGGCAAGCTGGCTGACTGTTCGCAGAACACCGCCGAAGGCGCCGAACTTTTCATCGTCGAAGGTGACTCGGCTGGCGGCTCGGCGAAACAGGGCCGCAACCGTGCCAACCAGGCGATCCTTCCGCTACGCGGCAAGATCCTGAACGTCGGCAGCGCAAGCCGTGACAAGCTCTCGGCCAATCAGCAGATCGCCGACCTCATCCAGGCGCTCGGCTGCGGCACGCGCAGCAAGTATCGTGAAGAAGACCTCCGTTACGAGCGCGTCATCATCATGACCGATGCGGACGTCGACGGCGCCCATATCGCGTCGCTGCTGATCACCTTCTTCTACCAGGAAATGCCGGAGCTGATCCGCGGCAACCATCTCTATCTCGCGGTGCCGCCGCTCTATGTGCTGCGCCAGGGCGGCAAAACCGTCTACGCCCGCGACGACGCGCATCGTGCGGAGCTGATGAATACGGTGTTCAAGGGCAAGAAGGTCGAAATCGGGCGCTTCAAAGGCCTTGGCGAAATGATGCCGGCGCAGTTGAAGGAAACGACGATGGACCCGGCGCACCGGACGCTGCTTCGGGTGTCGATCGACGAGGTGGATTTCGAGGGCACCCGCGAAGCCGTCGATAACCTCATGGGCACCAAGGCCGATGCCCGTTTCCGGTTCATCCAGGAGCGCGCCGCCTTCGCCCAGAACCTCGACATCTAGCGTCGAAGCCTACAAAGCCTTCAAGACGACTGGGTGCCGTTCGTACGAGACACCAGCACGTTGGTCACGGCGCTGATCAGCGTCGCAGCCTCATACGGCTTGCGCACCACTGGTGCCGAGAAGCTCGACGGGATGATTGAGCGGTCGCTGTAACCGGTTGCGAAGACAAACGGGATGTCTCGGCGGATCAATTCCTCTGCGATCGGCAATGACGTGCCCGAGCCGAGATTGACGTCGAGAATTGCAAAATCCGGGGTGTACTCCTTCAGGCGGCGGAAGGCATCGGCCGCCGATGGCGTCGTCGTCACCTTGTTGATGCCGTGATCGGCAAGCATCGCCTCGACATCCGCTGCAATCAGCATCTGGTCTTCAACGAGTAGCAGTTCGAGATCCGCCAGACTTGCCGCGCCATTGGTGGCGGACGGCAACGCATCCGCTGAGACGACGACGGGTTCGGCTGGATCCGTTTCGACGTGGATATGCTTGCTCGGGATGAGGAAGCGCGCCTTGACGCCCTCAGGCCGGTAATCCACTGTCGCCTGGCCATCCAGTTCGTACGGAACGCTGCGTCCGATCAGCACGCTGCCAAAGCCGCTGCGCTGGGGCGGACGCACGAGAGGCCCACCCTCTTCGAGCCAGTTCAGTTCGCAATCGCCGTTCGGCAGATGGCTCCACTCGATATCGAGCCGTCCGCCGTCCTGCGACAGCGCGCCATATTTGGCGGCATTGGTGGACATCTCATGCAGCACCAAGGCCATGACTGAAAATGTCCGGCTATCGAGCCATACCCTCGGGCCCTTCAGGGTCACCGTGCGGCGACCCTCGCTATAGGGCTTGAGCTCGGCCTCAAGAAGATCGCAAAGCAGGCCGCCATCGCTGCCGCGCACGACCTGGTCATGCGCCAGCGCCAGCGCCTGGATGCGGCCCTTCAGGGCGGCAATGTAATCCTGAAGGCTGACCTTGGCATCGACCGAGTGGCCAACCAGCGCCTTGATGATCGACAGGATGTTCTTGACGCGGTGGTTCAACTCCTCGTTCAGCATCCGCTGGCGCACATCGGCCTTGTCGCGTTCATCGGCCAGGAGTTCGTTGTGATGCAGGACGATCTCCACCAGGACCGCACGGATCGCGTCGGCAATTTCCCGATCGCCGTCCGTCCAGGGCTGCGCCTGGTGATGGACGAGTTCCTTCCAGATCGCAAAGCTCTTGCGCGGCGTCAGGCGATCCCCCAGCGGCCCCACATTGTAGGACTTGTCAGGATTGCCGGCCCAGTTGAGCGTCTGCACAACCTCGCGGCGGAAGAAGAACAGGTAGTCCCTCGGACGCTGCGACAGCGGGATGGCGATGACGCCGCAGACATCCTCCGGGGACACACGCGAATCCGGCAGGTCCCGCGAGAGGTAGGATGTCGTCCAGACGCGTCCGCCACCGGCAACGCCGATCAGCTCCGCCAGTTCGGCAGCGAGTTCTTGCGACGGTGCGGTGCCGTTGCTCGACCAGATGCCGTCCAGCCACAGCCCGATGCCGTCGCACGGGATCATGGCGGAGAAGTCTCCGAGGGAGGTGCGCAGAAGCTCGCCGATATTGTCGTGATGCGAGGCCGTATGAAGGAAGCGGTCGAGCGAGCGGCGGGCGCCGCTGACGGTTTCCATCAACTGCCGCTGCTTCAGCGTGTTGAGGTGGAGAGAGAAGAACTCGCCAAAGGTTTCGGCCGCCACGCGCTGCGGCATCGACAGCGTCTTCGGCGAATAATGGTGACAGGCGATCAGGCCCCACAACTCCTCGTCGACAACGATGGAGATCGACATGGAGGCGGCGACGCCCATGTTGCGAAGGTATTCGCAGTGCACGGGGGACACGCTGCGCAGATGCGCGAATGAAAGGTCCAGCGGCTCCCCCGCCTCGTCCAGTTCCGGCACGATCGGCACGCGCTCGCCGCTGGCGTCGGCAATGATGCGAACGGTGTTCTTGAGGTAGAGTGCGCGGGCCTGCTTCGGGATATCGCTGGCCGGGAAATACTGGCCCTTGAAGCTTTCCAGGTCACGGCGCTTGTATTCGCTGACGACCTTGCCGGACCCATCCTCTTCAAAGCGGTAGACCATGACGCGGTCATAGCCGAGCATCGCATATGTGAGCCGCGCCGCAGCGTCGCTGAGCCGGTCGAGGCTGCCGACATTGCGGATGCGGCTGATCAGCATGCGGGCCACTTCAAGCGGCTGGTCGGAATCGGTCGAGGCCGGCTCGAACTCAAGGATGACGGCGGATGCCAGCCGATGGATGGCGATGTCGAAGATGCCGCCGGACGGCAGCCTTACCGCGTGCCGCAGCGCTGGTCGTGCCGGGTCATCGGAGGTCGCGAGCGCGTTGCGCAGGCTGTGGGCCGCCTCTCCACCGACAATGTCTTCAAGCCGCTTGCCGTTCAGGCCATCGCCGATGGACAACATCTCTGGCGCATTGGCGGAATACCGCAGGATCTCTGAGCCCGCGGAATCGCAGGCGAGAAGACACCCATGAGGCTGGATGCTGCCGGGAATGTGGATGGGCTCTCGGTCGCAGTTGGTGAGATCGACCGTCTGCATGGGGGGCATGTCAAAGTTCCTGAAAGCCGTCTCCGCCAAACGACATGAGCAGCAAAAGCACTGGTTCCCGCCAAAGACTGAAAACGGTCACCTCATTACGATTAGCATCAACTCCGGCACAAACCGGCACACAGCAACATATTTCTATCGCATCTGCTGTTTAGGGCAAGCAGATGCTTGCCTAATTGGCGTTACAAAGTCTTGCGGCAAGAGGCTCCGTCAGCCATATGATGACGGGGAAACCCCAAGGAATGAAGCTGGTGAATGGAAGTGTAGATCATAAGGCCGCCCCGGAGCCGCGTTGGCTGGGCCCGGCGGCGCCTAGTCGTGTTGCGTTGATCCCTCCCATTTCTGCAGCCCGATGGCTTCTCATCCTCGTTGTTGCGGCAGGCATCTACTTCTTCCACGGCTTCCTCGTGCCGGTGCTGGCAGCCCTCGTCATCGGTTTTGCAAGCTGGCCTCTCTATCGCAGGCTGCTTCGCGCTGTCGGCGGCAGCACCACGATCGGCGCAACGCTTGCCATCATTGCCATCCTCGTCTTCCTGATCGTTCCGCTCGCGGTAGCCATCACCTATACGATCGGCGAAGTTCGCCAGTGGATCGTCTGGGCTGCCGAGGTCAACCGGTTCGGTGCGCCCCCACCGGCCTGGATTACCGGCCTGCCATGGGTCGGTGAATGGCTCGGCGTGCAATGGGTTCAGCGGATCGGCTCGCCTGGCGCAATCGGCGAGCTCATCCAGATCGTCAGCGGTGCGAATATCGGCAATATCTACCGTGCGATCCTGGCGGCCGGCGACGGCGCCTTCCACCTTGCGCTGACCCTGATCTTCATGCTGATTGCGCTGTTCTTCGTGTATCGCGACGGCGCTTCCTTCAGCCAGCAGATCGACCTGCTTGGGGAACGCATCCTGCCGTCGCGGTGGGAGCGGATCTCGCGTGTCGTTCCCGCCACCATCAGTTCCACGGTCACCGGCCAGACGCTGATCGCCATCGGCGAAGGCATCGTGCTCGGCATCGCCTACTGGATCGCCGGCGTCCCCTCGCCCGTGACGCTTGGCGTCATCACCGGTTTCATGGCGCTCATTCCGGGTGGCGCGCCGCTCTCCTTCACGCTGATCTCCTTCTACCTCGTTGCCAATGGCAACTATGTTGCCGGCCTCGGGCTACTGACCTGGGGGACGGTAGAGCTCTTCATCGTCGACAAGACGCTGCGGCCCCGACTGGTCGGCGGCCCGATCAAGCTGCCCTTCCTGCCCACCTTCTTCGGACTGGTCGGCGGCGTCAGCACGATGGGCTTCCTTGGCCTGTTCATTGGCCCGGTGCTGATGGCACTGCTTGTGTCGATCTGGCGGGAATGGATCCGGGAAGTGCGCAACGCCGAGACAGGCGAGATCGAGGCGGCAGACCTCGCGACCGGTCCCGCCGAACATCCGGTGGTCCGGACCGCTGCGTCCATCAAGAACTGATTGGCTAAGGCTCAGGCTGCGATCGAAAGACGGCTTGCGTAAGAGCGGGCATTGAGGCGCTCTTCAACACGGCAGAGCTTTTCGAGCATGTCGAGGACTTCGATCGGCGCGGCGAGCGTGTTGCGGTCCTGGCGCAGTCTTTCGAGAAGACGCAGTGAGATGCTGCCGACGGCGAGTTCGGACGCGGCCTGACGCCACAGGAGCACGGCTTCCACGAATACTTCAGCCAGTTCCCGGCCGAGGCCTGCAGCTTCGAACAGCGCGCGCACGGCGTGAACGCGGGCAGTGGCTAAAATGGCGCGGACGCGCCGCTCCTCCAATCCTGACAGGGACACCATGGCTTTGGCAAAGAAATCTACCTTGCCGGTGCAGAGCGCGTGGATGAGGAAGGCAGGCGTCAGGTGACCGCCAGCACGCAGGTGCTCGACGAGCGCCACGACCTCGTTGCCGGCTGCCGTGCCGGCGATGGTGACGGTTGCCGCTTCGCCGGCCTCGCGCATGACGTGTTCGATGCGGCCGGATGCCATGGTCCCGCAGACGAGCGGCGAGCGCAGCAAGGTGTCGGCGACGCAGGTGACCAGCATGTGGCGGGCATCAGCCGGCAGGTCTTCGCGATCAAGCAGCATGTTGCGGATGTCGCAGCGATGGCCGAAGCGCTCAGCCAGGCGCCGCAGCGATGCCCGGGTGATGGATGCAGTCTCGTTTTCGAGCAGGATCAGCGCCTCGCCCTCGTCGCCGATTTCGGCGATCGCGGCGGCCACGCAGCGCGAGAGCGACGGGCGGGCGGCAATGATGCCTCTCCTGAGGCTGTCACCGCGCCCGGCGAGATCGACGAGGTCGTCATCCGTCAGCACGGGAGAGCGGGTAATGACGGTGCAGGCGATTTCCGGCTGGTCTTCGGCGAGCGAGATGATCACGCCCCGCGGGGCGATGTCAGCGTCAGCGAGCGCTTCGGCCAGAGCCAGGCGTACACGGGGAGACGGGTCATCAAGCAGGTAGGTCATTGCGAGCCCTGCGGCGCGCTGACGCTCCGTGCCTGCAAGACATTGCAGATAGGCGCGTCCCAATGCATTCGCCGCCTTGGCCCGATCACCCGCCTTTGCCGTTTCCGACCAACGAAGAAATGCCTCTACAATCACGCCCCAGCCCCAGAACACATGCCGGAGGAACTCCGGTCGGCTGTCATGAAAGGTAGCGCTTAATAGTTTAAGATTAGTTCACCATGTTTATTAAGGCTGAAAGGCCCGGATACCCCGGCCTTTCGGAGCCGAAATTCAGCCTCGGGCAACGGCCGGGCGAGACATCTGGAACACGTCCGTGCCCCCATCGGCATAGTCCATGTAGCCCATGCGGGCGATAGGCTTGGCAAGCGACATGTCGATTCGCCCGTCGCGCAGAATCGTTTCGCTGATGTGGATGCCGGTCACCTCGCCCAGCACCATGAACGAGTCTGACGCTTCGCCATCGAGCCCCTTGGGGTTGATGATCTCGGTCACGCGGCACTCGAGCACCGTATAAGCTTCCGCCACGAAGGGCGCATCCACCGTTACGGCCATCTTCGCCGTCAGGCCCGAGAGCTCGAATTCACTGACGCCGTATTCGACGGCCGCAGACGAGGCGTTCACCTGCTCGGCAAGATGCCGGCTGGCGAGGCTCGCAGTAAAGACGCCAGTTTCCTCGGCGTTCTTCAGGCTGTGCTTGCGCCCGCTCGACGAAAACATCACGAGCTTCGGCTGGTCGGAGACGATGTTGAAGAAGGAGTAGGGCGAGAGGTTCAGCGAACCATCTCTGCCCTTCGTTCCGATCCAGCCGATCGGCCGCGGCGCAACGATCGCCTTGAACGGATCATGCTTGAGGCCATGCTGGTTGGTGTCTGTTGTGTAGAACATCTGGCGTTACACCTCGCCGGCATAGGTGACGACCTGCGAGAGTTCAGGCCGCGGGCGGTCCGGCGTCGGGAAGTCACTCGAGCCGATATGGACGAAACCTGCCACCTTCTCGCCGGGCTTGACCCCGAGAACGTCGAGCGCGGCATCATCATAGGCGATCCATTCGGTGCGCCAGTTGGCGACATAGCCATGCGCTTGCGCCGCAAGCACGAGGTTGAAGGCCAGCGCGCCAGCCGAAAGAACCTGTTCCCACTCCGGGATCTTCGGATGTGGAGCCGCCGTGCTGACCACCCCGACGACGAGCGGCGCGCGGGTGAAACGGTTAAGTTCCGCCTGCCGGGCAGTTTCCGTCATCTCCGGGTCCTTCTCGAGCGCCAGCTTCAGGAACGCCTCGCCGAGCTTCTGCCGCAAATCGCCACGGTACACAACCAGCCGCCATGGTGCGATCTTCCCATGGTCGGGAACGCGCACGGCAAAGGTCAAGATCTCATCCAGTTCCTCCTGCGTCGGCCCCGGTTCCTTGATCTGGGCAACGGGGGTGGAGTGTCGGTCGCGGAGAAAGTCAATGAGCTTGATATCGTTCTGCATTATGTCATCTTTCGAGCGGGAGAGGATGCATCGGGAAGGCCTTGAAATCGCCCCGACATTAGTCTCAAGTGGCTCGCGGTAAAACAAGAGTCAATTGGTACCGTAATCATGTCAGGCATCATCACTGTGGCACGCACCCTTGTGGCGGGAGGGCTGGTCGTCGGACTGGCGTCGTCCGTGTGGGCTCAGGAAGATGCCTTCAAGAGCTTTCGTCAGCTCGACAGCACGGCCAAGATGCCGAAGATCAATGCCTTTTCGGCCGTCGGCAGCGAAGAAGCGAATACGAATGCGCGCGATGTCGCCTTCGATGCCAAGCTGACAGCGGATGGCGAGGTCATGCAGGAAGGCTTGGTCTGGCGCGTGTTCAGCCCGATTGCCGGTGAAGATGGCAAGCTTCCCCTTGTCGCAAGCTCAGAAGGTGGTCCGGCCGCGTTCCAGCTGTCGCCGGGCGAATATTTCGTCAACTGCGCCTTTGGCCGGGCGGGCGTCACGAAGAAACTGACCGTGCCTGAGACGGGTGACGTGCCAAAGCAGACGCTGGTGCTCGATGCCGGCGGCTTCGTGCTGAACGCCGTGGCTGGAACTGACCAGCGCATTCCGCCGAAGCAGTTGAGCTTCTCCGTTTATGCAGCCGAGCAGAAAGAGAATGGCGACAGGGCGCTGGTGATGGCCGACGTTGCGCCGAATACCGTTGTACGCCTCAACGCCGGCACCTACCACATCGTCTCCGAATATGGCGATGTGAACGCCGTGGTGCGCGCCGACATTCAGGTCGAGGCAGGCAAGCTGACCCAGGCTGTCCTGCAGCATCGTGCGGCGCAGATCACGCTGAAGCTGGTGTCACAGCCGGGTGGTGAAGCGATTGCCGATACGGCCTGGTCGGTGCTGACGGCGGCCGGCGACGTCGTCAACGAGAGCGTCAGCGCCTTTTCGACCATGGTGCTGGCGGAAGGTGAATATCTTGCCGTCGCCCGCAACAAGAACAAGATTTACCAGCGTGAGTTCAGCGTCAAATCCGGCCGCAACAGCGATGTCGAGGTGTTGATGCGGGACAGCAAGCAGGTGGCGGGCGCCACGAGCGACGTGAACTGATCCAAGGATCGCAGATTCCATAAGAAAAAGGCAGCGCCCGGTAACGAGCGCTGCCTTTTCTGTTTTAAGCGGCAGTCTTTGCCTTCTTCGCTTCCTGGCGGCGCAGGACATCCGGCGGCGTTGCCTCGAGTGCAAGCGAAGCGATTGCCTCGTCCAGCGACATGGAGGTCTGCGCCTGAGAGCCGAGGCGGCGGATGTTCACCGAACGGTTCTCCGCTTCCTGACGGCCGCATACGACGATCACCGGAACCTTCGTGACCGAATGCTCGCGGATCTTGTAGTTGATCTTTTCGTTGCGGAAGTCGGTCTCGACGACCATGCCAGCATCGCGCAGCGCTTCTGCGACTTCGCGCCCATAATCATCCGCGTCCGATGTGATCGTTGCGACGACGACCTGCGTCGGCGCGATCCAGAGCGGCATGTGGCCCGCGAAGTTCTCGATCAGGATACCAAGGAAGCGCTCCATCGAGCCGCAGATCGCGCGGTGGATCATCACCGGCTGTGTCTTCTCGGAGTTCTGGTCGATGTAGAAGGCGCCGAACCGCTCCGGCAGGTTGAAGTCAACCTGGGTGGTGCCGCACTGCCATTCGCGGCCGATCGCGTCCTTCAACGTGTATTCGAACTTCGGACCGTAGAACGCGCCCTCGCCTGGCAGAATGCCCGTCTTGATGCGACCGCCGGATTGGGCTTCGATCGTCTTCAGCACGTCCATCATGACGGATTCGGCGCGATCCCAAAGCGCATCCGTACCGACGCGCTTTTCAGGCCGCGTCGACAGCTTCACGACAACTTCCTTGAAGCCGAAGTCTTCATAGACGGACAGGATCAGGTCGTTGATGCGAAGGCATTCGGCTGCCATCTGCTCGTCGGTGCAGAAGACGTGTGCATCGTCCTGGGTGAAGCCACGAACGCGCATCAGGCCATGCAGGGCGCCGGAGGCTTCGTAACGGTGCACGGTACCGAATTCAGCAAGTCGAATCGGCAATTCGCGGTAAGACTTCAAGCCATGCTTGAAGATCTGCACGTGACCCGGGCAGTTCATCGGCTTCAGCGCGAAGACGCGGTTGTCGGCTTCCTTGTCGTCCGGATGCGTGAACGCATAGGCCGACTTCACGGCGAACATGTTCTCCTGGTACCAGCCCCAGTGACCGGAGGTTTCCCAGAGCGACGCATCCAGCACCTGCGGTGCATTGACCTCTTCATAAGTGCCGGCCAACCGACGGCGCATGTAAGCAGTCAGGGTCTGGAACATGCGCCAGCCCTTGCCATGCCAGAAGACAACGCCCGGGCCTTCTTCCTGGAAGTGGAACAGATCCATCTCACGGCCGAGCTTCCGGTGGTCGCGCTTTTCGGCCTCAGCCAGCACATGCAGGTACTGGTCGAGTTCTTCCTGCGTGGCCCAGGCCGTTGCGTAGATACGGGTCAGCATCGGGTTGTTGCTGTCACCGCGCCAGTAGGCGCCAGCTACCTTCATCAGCTTGAAGGCCGTGCCGATCTGGCCGGTCGAGGCCATGTGCGGGCCACGGCAAAGGTCGAACCACTTGCCCTGGCGGTAGATCTTGACATCATCGCCTTCCGGGATCGCGTCAACAAGCTCGACCTTGTAGGTCTCGCCCATGTCGCCGAACACCTTGCGGGCCTCATCGCGCGACCAGACTTCCTTGGTGAAAGGCTCGTTGCGCTGGATGATCTCCTTCATCTTCTTTTCGATCTTCGGCAGATCGTCAGGTGTGAAGGGCCAGTCTTCGCCCGTCTCCTTGTTGACGCGCTTGAAGTCGTAATAGAAGCCGTTCTCGATCACCGGGCCGATGGTGACCTGGGTTCCCGGCCACAGGGACTGCACCGCCTCGGCCATCACGTGGGCGGCGTCGTGGCGGATGAGCTCAAGCGCACGCGGATCGGTGCGCGTGACGATCTCGATCTTGCCGTCGGTTACGGGGTCGGAAAGGTCGCGCAACTGGCCATCGAGCGCGATCGCCACGGCCTTCTTTGCAAGCGACTTAGAAATGGATTCGGCGACAGCAAGGCCGGTCGTTCCGGCTTCAAAAGCGCGAACGGAGCCATCGGGGAATGTAAGGGAAACGGACATCTGAATTCTCCTGTCCAGTCCCGCCAACGAATGCGGGTGGTCAAAAAGGGCCGCCGACGCAGGCCAGCAGCATGAACGCGTGCGTATTAGTGAAAACAGGCGGACAAGTAAAGGTTTTAGGCGCTGTGGCTTGGCCGCCAATAACGCCACGGCATCCACCAATGCTGGCGCCCCGCCAGTGTCTCCGGCACCGGATCAAGTCCGCTGGCGCCGCCCGGCCCGCAACGCGCGACGCGAAACAGCGTCATCCAGCCGCCCGGCCACAAACCATGGCGGGCGACGGCCTCGTAACCGAATTCGGAACAGGTCGGGATATGCCGGCAGCTATTTCCGATGAAGCCGGAGAGCGTGAGTTGATACAGCCGGATCAGGCCCATGCCGAGCAGACGGTCCGGGGTCTTGCGGAAGGGACCGCGCCAGTTGCGTCCGGCGGAACGCGCCGGGGCTTCAGGATGTCGACAATCAGGCGCGCCGCACATGCCGGTCAGCCGACCGCCACGCTGGCCTGCGTCTTCGCCTCGATCTGGTCGATCGCATCGACCACGGCGTCGAAGGTCAGCATCGTGGAGGCGTGGCGGGCCTTGTAGTCCTTGACCGGCTTCAGGTAGCGCATTTCCTCGAAGCGACCTTCCGGCCCCTCACCGCCTTCCTTCAGCATCGCAAGCATGTCCTGGCGTGCCTGGCGGATCTCGGCGGCGCTGGCGCCAACGACGTGGCGCGCCATGATAGAGGACGAGGCTTGGCCCAACGCGCAGGCGCGCACCTCATGGGCGAAATCGGTGATGCGATCGCCGCTCATCTTCAAGTGCACTTTGACCTTGGAGCCGCAGAGCTTCGAATGCTTCTCCGAGCTAGCATCAGCATCGGGCAGAGTGCCGGCGCGCGTGATGTTGCCCGCGAATTCCAGGATCTTGCTATTGTAAATGTCGTCCATGGGGCTGTTTTGCCTGTTGGCTGGTGAACACTCTGTGCTCGCTGGCGATCTACCAGAATGAATCTCGGACCCTTATATGTGATGGTGCGCAGGGATCATCAAGAACGGATCTTTTCACGAAATCCTATCGAAATGAGGATAGGATGTCTTGTAAAAGAGCCGGGCAGCGGTCAGATAACGCCCAATTGCCTTACTATTCGTGGCGCTTCGGGGCCCGCTAAGGCGTGAGTGACGAACAGTCGGATGCGGCCTTGAACCGCATCGGGAGACGATAGATGGATGCCATCGTGAAGAATTTCCCGGGCACGCAGGAAAAGCAGGCCCGTCCAACCCAGCAGGAGGCAGAGGAAGCCGTTCGCGTTCTTCTGCGTTGGGCCGGCGACGACCCGAGCCGGGAAGGCCTGCTGGATACGCCCAAGCGCGTTGCTGCGTCCTACCGCGAGCTTTTCTCCGGTTATGACCTGGCCGCCGAAGACGTGCTGGGCCGCACCTTCGAGGAAATGTCCGGCTTCGACGACATCGTGCTGGTGCGCGACATTCCGTTCTTTTCGCATTGCGAGCACCACATGCTGCCGATCAAGGGCAAGGCGACCATCGCCTACCTGCCGTCCGGCCCGGTTCTCGGCCTGTCGAAGATCGCCCGCGTTGTGGAAATCTTCGGTCGCCGCCTGCAGACGCAGGAAAACATGACGGCGCAGATCGCCCAGGCAATCCAGAACACGCTGAAGCCGCGTGGTGTTGCCGTGTTGATCGAGGCGGAGCACATGTGCATGGAAATGCGCGGTGTGCAGAAGCATGGATCGCATACGCTGACGACCACCTTCACCGGTGAGTTCAAGACCAACGCCGCCGAGCAGGCTCGCTTCTTCACGCTTGCCCGCAATCGCTGACCAGAGGCGCCTCATGTCCATCTCGTTCGCAAGTCCATCTGCCGACAAGGCAGAGCTGGAAGCTGCCGGTCCGTTCACGCCACGATTCGATGCCAATGGCCTCGTCACAGCCGTCGTGACGGACGTGCGCGACGGCGAACTGCTGATGGTGGCGCATATGAACGCCGAGGCGCTGGCGTTGACGGTGGAAACCGGTGTAGCCCACTATTACAGCCGCTCGCGCGGCAAGATCTGGAAGAAGGGCGAATCTTCCGGAAACCTGCAGACAGTGCATGAACTGCGCACCGATTGTGACCAGGACGCCGTGTGGCTGAAGGTTTCCGTCGCAGGACATGACGCCACCTGTCACACCGGCCGGCGCTCCTGTTTCTATCGCACGGTCACAAAAGTTGACGGCGCGGCGGTTCTTGAAGTCAATGACGATCAGCGTCATTTTGATCCAAGTGTCGTTTATTCGGACGCGGGAACACGTTAGGCGTCTGCCCCGATTTCGGTCGGTTGCTCCCATCTGATGAACGGATTCGAAACCCTTTGAGGCGCTAGATTGGCGCCAAGGGGTATTCAGCTTTTCTTGGGGGTGTTTGCTGATGCTGAACTGGAGCTGGAACCGTCAGGAACCTGACGCCACCGCTGCCGAAGCAGGCGGCACAGCCGTTACGCCCCCGACCCCGCCGGAAAACGAAGCACCGCGGAAGGCAAAGCTTGCGCTCGCGCTTGGCGGCGGTGCAGCCCGAGGCTGGGCCCATATCGGCGTCCTGCGTGCACTGGACGAAGCCGGCATCGAGGTCGGCATGATCGCCGGCACCTCGATCGGCGCGCTGGTCGGTGGCTGTTACCTTGCCGGAAAGCTCGATGAACTTGAAAGCTTCGCCCGGTCGCTGACCATGCGCCGCATTGCAGGCCTTCTCGACCTGACGATCGGCGGCGGCGGACTGCTTGGCGGCATGCGGCTGACCAAGCGGATGCAGGAACACCTTGAGGGTCTCTCCATCGAGGATCTCGACCGGCCGTTCGTGTCCGTGGCGACCGAACTGCATACGGGTCATGAAGTCTGGATCTCCAGCGGCTCGCTGATCACGGGCTTGCGCGCTTCCTACGCGCTTCCCGGCATCTTCGAGCCGGTGCGGAGCAACAACCGCACGCTGGTGGATGGTGCTTTGGTGAACCCCGTTCCGACATCGGTGTGCCGGGCCTACGAGCAGCCCCTGGTCGTCGCGGTGAACCTCAACTACGAAATCTTTGGCCGTTCGGCGGTCGTGAAGCTGAACGCCAGCGTCCAGACGCCCGAAGAGCGGAAGAAGCAGGAAGAGACGCGGGTCAGCGTTACCGGAACCATGGTACAGGCCTTCAACATCATCCAGGAGAGGATTTCGCGGGCGCGTCTTGCCGGCGACCCACCGGATCTCGCGCTTCATCCGCGGCTGGCCGATATCGGTCTTTCCGAATTCCATCGCGCAGGTGAAGCAATCCAGCGTGGCTATGATGAAACCATGGCCCAGATTTCGGCGCTGAAGCGCATGCAGGAAGTCTTCGCCCGCTAGGAAGCGGGCGACTCCTCCTCGGCGGCGGCCTCAGCCGGCGATATAGGCCTTGATCTGCTCGGCCTCGAACTCGATCTCGCGAATACGCGATTTCACGACGTCACCGATCGACACGATACCCGCCAGCTTTCCCTCCTGCTCCACAGGCACGTGCCTGAAGCGTCCGGCGCTCATGATGCCCATCAGTTCATCGACGGTCGTGTCTTCCGTGCAGCGCTGCACGGTGGATGTCATCGCCGAGCGTACCGGCTGATCGAGGACCGAAGCGCCGGACCCGGCGACGGCCCGCACAAGGTCGCGTTCAGTAAAGATGCCTGCGACCCTTCCATCGACGCCGGTGATGACGACGGCACCGATCTTGTTGTCATTGAGGACACGGGAGACGTCGAGCAATGTCATGTCGGGCTTTACGGTCACGACATCACGGCCTTTTGCATCCAGCATATTCTTGACGTTGATTGCCACAGGTCTCTCCTCAAACCATTCGGCTTCCGGGTCCCCCTCCCCAGGACGGCACCGGACGCGCTATTTGTCCCACGCGCTGGCGAAAGTTTAGGACGGTCTGAAATGGAGATCAAGCTTGCGTGAATGCAGTCAGCGTCGTGCAGGCACCGGATCAAACAAGCCAAAGGTAAGGAAGCCGAACAGGAAGCCGCCGATATGGGCATCCCAGGCGATCGGTCCCACATCTGCGCCGAACAGCGTTACCCCGAAGGCGACGAGCAGGTTCCCGAGGAACCACATGGCGGTGAAGATCACTACCGTCCGATTGCGGAAGGCGCCGAGGATCGACTGCCGCGGCAGAAGGTGTCCGTACATGCGGTCATAGCCGCGCTCGCCCGGGAAGGCGAAACGGCAGGCAGCGCCCATCAGAGCGGATACAACGCCGGAAGCGCCGATCAGCAGTGTTTCATCACCCCAGTTGATCCAGGCATGGAAGAAGGCGGAGGCGACAGCCGATAGTGCCCAGAAGACCAGGTAGCGGACTGTCCCGATGCGACGTACAACAGGCGCGCCGAACGCCATCAGCCACAGGCTGTTGAAAAGGATGTGCTCGATGCTGCCGTGGAGCAGCGAATAGGTGACCGGCGTCCAGAGCCATTCATATCCCTGCTCCGCCAGCGGGTAAGCATAGCGGAGCGGCGCGAAGGCCAGGTCGATAACAAGGTAGGCGCGTTCCTCAGGGCCGAGCAGATATTCCTGCACGACATAGATGAGGGCGAGCAGCGCGAGCGTGAAAACGAGGCTGTTCGGCAGGTTGAATATTGGCGGCGACGGCTCGATTTCCTGCCCGCTGCCTTCCGGCTCCGCCGGCATGTCCCGCCCATCAACCATCGTAACCTCACCATGCATGTTCCCTTCGAGCCATACAGAAGCGCCCGGCCAAAGGAAAGGCGCAGCAAGGCTGTTGACCACGACGCATTGCCGCAACGAATCCTTAACCATGGCGGGCCTGCCATGGCACGCTTTTCGCTGAAGGAAGGCGAACGGTCGCGCATGACGCGCGGTTTTGGAATGAAATGTTACAGGTGCAGTGAATGCAAAACCATGCAAGCCGGTCCTTTTTCGACTACTGGCTGAACATCAAGGGCGATCGGATCGCGCCGCTACGAACCCAGGTTGACCCATCCGCACTGCGCCATCTCCTGCCGGACCTGTTCATCATCGCAAAGAGCAACACCGGCGCGCCAACGTTCCGCCTGGCGGGGACCCGTCTCTGCGACCTGTTTGATCGCGAGTTGAAGGACCAGTCCTTCGGTTATCTCTTCAGCGGTTCGAACGCGACCGATGGTGCCGATCTGGCACACAAGGTGCTCGAATACGAGACGCCGGCGCTTCTTGAACTCGTTCTCCCAGAGATCCGAAAGGATCAGCCATACCAGATGTTGCTGCTGCCGCTCTGGTCGACAGAGTTCGATGGCTGCGACCGGGTCCTGGGATCACTGATGCCGGTCATGCCCGGCCAGCCCCGGCCACGCTCGCCTGTCCCGGGCTTCCGGCTGAGGGACTGGACCTTCCTCACCGGCAGCGACGCCCACTTCGGCGTACCACTGACGGCAGACAAGGCCGACCAGCCAAACACGCGGCGGACGCCACAGCCGATGGTGGCGCGTACAACCTGAGGTGCAACAACCATCTGTTAACTCGGCCACGCTATTGTAGACGGGACGCACCAACAGGGCCGCACCCCTAATGTATTCATTCCAGCCGGCACCAACCCAGACGCAGGTTGCTCCCACGCAGCGGGCATTCCAGAGCGTGACGGTCAACGTGCCCGGTCGGCTGATGCTGGCGTCCTACGAAGAATTCCCGTGTGACGCTGTCGACATGTCGCCTGGCGACGTGAGCTTCACCTGCGCCGGCCGCCCGGCCGTCGGCGAGCGCGTCGTCGCCTATCTCGATCACCTGGGTCGCCTCGAGGGCAATGTCACCGCCCTCACAGCTAACGGCTTCGTGATGTCGATCAACGCGACGGACCGCAAGCGCGAGAAACTGGCCGCCCAGTTGACGTGGATCGCCAACAAGCACGAACTCGGCCTTCCGGAAGATCGCCGACATGATCGTCTTGCTCCGCGCAATACGCGCGCCGAGATCACTCTTGATGACGGCCGCCGTTATGCCTGCCGTATCATGGACCTTTCGCTGTCCGGCGCGGCAATCGACATCGATATCCGGCCTGCCCTTGGCACGGCCGTGCGCCTCGGCAGCATGCGGGGCCGCGTGGTTCGCCACTTCATGGAAGGCGTCGCGATCGAGTTCAGCTCGGTCCAGTCGCGCGAAACTCTGACCGAGTTTCTCTAAGCTTCATCCATTCCCTCTGTGATCAGCCCGTGACGACCTAAAGCGCCTGCGCCATGCGCATGCGCGCTATCACCTGTGTCATCGGCCCACATCGCACCTCTGCTGTCCCATTACGACCAGAAAAAAATGTGCCGTTTCGAGATTATTTTCTTGAGACGTTGCGGCGTAAAACCGGCGTGTGACGTGATTTTTCATGACAGCTTGTATGGATCAGCGCATCTCAGCCAGGCTTCGCGTTAACCTTTCACCGCGGTCTGCCACCATCGACCTGCTTCTTCCCCCTCGAACAAGCCCGAGTTCATTGGCCGACGAGCATTCCGCCGCGGTTACGGACGCTCTTCCGGCGTGCCATCTTCGATAACCCGATCGATCCAATTTTATCTGTATTCGATTGGTAATTTAGCAGAATTGAGTTCAAATAAGCATTTGTTTTTACTACGGGATTTTGCCGTCGCTCAAACCCTGCCTGGCATTGTCCTTCCCATAACGGGGAGACAAGAACATGAGCCACCTCAAGGGAATACGCCTCGCAGCCATCACCGCCGTCATGGCCGTCATCTCGGCCGGATCGGCCTTCTCCATGCCCGCCGGCGCCATGCGCGTCATCGGCCAGGCGAACCCGCCGATCGGGCATTACGAGTTCTGCAAGACCTATACGAGCGAGTGCACGGCTTCCTATAAGGATCGCGGGCCGATGACGCTGACCGAAGAGAAGTGGCGCACGCTTCTCGACGTCAACTACACCGTCAATTCGTCGATCACCCCGATGACCGACCAGGAGATCTACGGCGTCGAAGAGCGTTGGGCCTATCCCCGCACCGTCGGCGACTGTGAAGACTTCGTGCTTCTGAAGCGCAAGATGCTGATGACCAAGGGCTTCTCTCCCTCGGACCTGCTGATCACGGTCGTCCTGCAGCCAAATGGCGAAGGCCATGCCGTGCTGACCGTCCGCACCGATCGCGGCGACTTCGTTCTCGACAACATGCGCAACAAGGTGATGGTGTGGACCGACACGGAATACACCTTCCTCAAGCGACAGGCGAGCGACAACCCTGCGCGCTGGGTCAAGCTCCAGGACGGCCGCGCCATGGCCGTGGGTGCGGTTTCGAAGTGATCGTCAGGCGGACAGTTCAGCTCTGCTTGGCGTCCGCCTCCACGCATTTACTCCGCATTAACCAAGACACGCCAGAGTGACCGTCGCTTCGTCTTGCTGCGTTTCGGGTCCATCCCTACCCACGCGCGACGAGCCAACGACGACGGAGCGCATCGGGCAGTGTCTGGCCATCATTCTCAAACAGAAGAGGCACCGCTGATCTCCAACCGGTTCATCTACCGGTTGACGGCCGTGATTGCCCTTCTCGCACTCCTGACTGCCGGAATCAGCCTTGGCGGTCGCTGGTTCGGTGAAAAGATTTCCCTCGCAGGGCATACGGACAGCGAAGAACTCGTTTCGCTGCAGATCGGCCAGGATAAGTTGGAACTTCCCGCCAATGTCATCCGCTTCCGCGACCAGCGCCGTTCCGGGACATCCGAGCGCGCCGATCTTTACCTGACATGGCCGGAAATGTCGGGTTTTCGCCCCGAACTGCGCGCGCGCTTCGATGACGCCGGCCAATCGTCTACCCTGATTTTCCTGCAGCTTTCGCAAAGCACGATGTCGCGCGACATGTCGGGTCGGGTCGATCCCATCTACTCGAAGCTGTTCGACGGGCCACCCGAACAGGCGGAGTCCGGCCTCACCCTTCATCGACTCGATCCCGAGGCCGGCTATGGCCCGGAAGTGCTGCTGACGGCGTCACGTCCTGGCGAAGATGATTATGCCGTTCGCTGCCTCCTGCCTGCTGCGGGAGAGAGGTCAACGGGCGGTGACTGCCAGCGAGATATCCACGTCGGACAGGATCTTTCTGTGCTTTATCGCTTCTCCAGCGACCTTTTGGAGGACTGGCAACATATTGATGCCGCAGTTAGATCCTTTGTCGAAGCCCGGCTCTCCACCAGGTGAAATGCCCGCTGCTCCGCAAGGTTCGGATGCAGCAAACCGGGGCAACGGATTGTTCATCATAAACCTCTTGGTAACGCTATTCCCCTAGATTGCTGGATAACGGCTGCGATCGGGGGAGCGGCCGGATGTAATAACGTGAATGCAAGCGATGAGTGCGGCAGTGTCAAAAACAGTGTTTTCCGCATCCCCTAAGAAGGATGCTGCGGCCATCCCGGGGTGGTTCCTCGGTTATCTTCTCACCCTAGTGATAACCCTGACGGCGTTTGCGGCTCCCGCGGCTGCGGCTCCCAAATATGCCGGCATCGTTGTCGACGCGAAAACCGGCAAGGTGCTCTATTCGGAAGATCCGGATGGCCTGCGTTATCCCGCGTCGCTCACGAAGATGATGACCCTCTACCTCACCTTCGAAGCGCTTGAGGCCGGCCGCATCCGCCTCGACAGCACCGTTCCCGTTTCCGCCAATGCCGCCAAGGAGCCTCCGTCCAAGCTCGGCGTCCGCGCCGGTGGCTCGGTCACGGTCGACCAGGCGATCCGCGCCCTTGTCACGCGTTCGGCAAACGACATCGCAACGGCTCTCGGCGAATTCGTTGGCGGATCCGAAAACCGCTTCGCGCAGATGATGACCAGCAAGGCCCGTGCGCTCGGCATGACCCGCACAACTTACCGCAACGCGCATGGCCTGCCGAACACGGCCCAGATGACGACGGCACGCGATCAGGCTCGTCTTGGTATCGCGCTTCGCCAGCACTTTCCGCAGTACTACCACTATTTCAGCATCCGCAGCTTCAACTTCGGCAAGCAGGTCATCGGCAACCACAATCGTCTGGTTGGCTCCGTGAAGGGTGTCGACGGCATCAAGACCGGCTATACCCGCGCCGCAGGCAGCAACCTCGCAACCTCCGCAGAACTTGACGGCCGCTCCATCGTCGCCGTTGTACTTGGTGGTCGCTCCAGCGCCGCACGTGATGCAACCATGCGCAAGCTGGTCGCCGAATATCTGCCGAAGGCATCGCGCGGCGGCACATCGAACCTGATCGCCCAGGCTGCACCGACCGCACCGGTTGCCGTCCCGACCGCTCCCGTTCGCTCCGAGCCGAAGGTTTCCGAAGCCCGCCAGATGGCAGCGCTTGACCTGCCGCCGGCTGGTCCGCGTCCGGAATCCCGTTACAGCGAACAGCCTGCTGCATCGATCGCTCCGGCCGCCACCGCCTATGCCGGCGAATCGTCACAAAAGAAGGTGATCAACCAGGTCATGGACAAGGCTATGGCGAATGTCTCCGCCGTCCCGACGCCTGCCCCGGAATTCATTCCCGAGCGCCGCGAAGAAGTCGCTGCCGTTCGCACCAACAAGCCGGCGCTCGACCAGGTCACCACCGCGTCAACCAAGGCTTCCAAGGCTGCAGCGCTTCCGCAGGGGTGGGTCATCCAGATCGGTGCGTCGCCTGACGAGAAGATGGCCCAGGGCCTGCTTCAGAATGCGCAGGACAAGGGCGGCAAGGTGCTGCGTTCCGCAACGCCGTTCACGGTCGCCTTCACCAACAATGGCGAACAGATGTACCGCGCCCGTTTCGGTGGCTTCGGCGACCAGAAGAAGGCGGTCGAGGCCTGCAACATGCTCAAGAAAAAGGGCATCAGCTGCTGGGCTGCCCAGCAGTAAGCGAGAGTCTCGCCTGACGTAATGCCCGCGCCGGCTGTCGGCGCGGAGAAATCTCGAGAGTATAGCGTAAGCGGGGTTTCCTATGGGACTGAACGAAAACAGCGCGGATCTTGCATTCCGCAGTCCGTCTAAGAACCGGGCACGGGGCATTGCCCTCAACCCGCTTCACGAGGCGGCGATGCGTCTGGCCGGCATCGGGATCGGCCGCTCCAAGGAGAAGACGCGCGATCTCGTGGCACTGCTGCTCAGCCATGGTGCACGGGCATGGCGCCACACGCAGCCGGAAGCGCAGATCCATCTGCACGTCGCCGGCCGCTCCGGGCGGGCCCCGGTTCGTCTGAAAATCCGCTAAGAGATTACAGCAAGCCAAGCTCGGCGAGTTCGCGCCGAAGCTCTTCAGGAAGCGCCGTCAGGTCCTCGCCGAGATTTCCGAGGTCACGCGGCGCTTCTTCATGTTTCAGGTATCGCCAGCCCTGGAACGGCCGCTTCGGCTGCGGCGCCGTCTCGATCACTTCCGGGCCGAGGAATAGCTGGCAACGCTGGATACCGTCGCCGCCGGTCACCGTCTCGATCTTGAGCAGCTTCTGCCGCGCCATCACCTGGCCCTTGATCACCCAATAGAGCGAGCCATTTTCAAGCAGCTCGTCGATGCGCTTGGGAACCATACGCGTGGTGTGCACGCTGTGCGGCTCGAGGCCGGCAGCGATCGCATTGAGGGCGCGTTCGGCAACCCAATCCCGCAGATCCTGGATGGAGTCGGCCCCGACGCAAAGCTTGATCAGATGTAGCGACATCCGCTTCTTCAAGACCCATTCGCCGTGGAGGTCAAGGCGCATGACCTCCCCTCCACAGCGACGAAACGACTCAGCACTCCACCACGTTGACGGCGAGGCCGCCGGTCGAGGTTTCCTTGTATTTCTCGCTCATGTCGTTGCCGGTCTGGCGCATGGTCTCGATGCAGGCATCAAGCGGCACGAAATGAGCGCCGTCACCCTTTAATGCGAGCGAGGCCGCAGTCACGGCCTTCACGGCTCCGAGCGCGTTGCGTTCGATGCAAGGCACCTGGACGAGCCCCGCCACCGGGTCGCAGGTCATGCCAAGATGGTGCTCGAGCGCGATTTCGGCGGCATTCTCGACCTGCTCCGGTGAACCACCCATCACGGCAGCAAGCCCTGCCGCGGCCATGGCGGCAGCAGAACCGACCTCACCCTGGCAGCCGACCTCGGCACCGGAGATGGAGGCGTTGTGCTTGATGATTCCGCCGATGGCGGCCGCGGTCAGCAGGAAGTTGCGGATATCCTCCTGCGTCGCATCCTCATGAAAATGCAGGTAGTAGCGAACCGTTGCCGGGATGACACCGGCCGCGCCATTGGTCGGTGCCGTCACAACGCGACCACCGCCGGCATTCTCCTCGTTCACCGCCATGGCGTAGACGGAGAGCCAGTCATTGGCGAGCAGCGGATTGAGCCGGTTGCTGCGCCATTCCTCGTTCAGCTTGTCATGGATCGCGCGGGCCCGACGCCGAACCTTCAGCCCACCCGGCATGATGCCGTCGACCTTGAGACCGCGGTCGATGCAGCTCTTCATCGCTTCCCAGATTTCGTCGAGCCCCGCATCGAGATCCGCGCGGCTCATCCTGGTCTCTTCGTTGGCACGCTTCATCTGCGCGATGGTGAGACCGGAGCCTTGCGCCATCTCGAGCATCTGCTTGGCAGTGGAGAAGGGATACGGCACCCGCGCATCGCTGCTGGACTTCTTCGAAGCCCGCATGGCCTCAAGCTCGGTATCGGTCACGACGAAACCGCCACCGATCGAATAATAGATCCGCTTCAGGAGAAGCCGGCCATCGCGATCGAAGACGGAGAAGCTCATGCCGTTCGCGTGGCCCGGAAGAGGCTGCTTCTTGTCGAAGATCAGGTCGGTCTTCGGTTGGAACTCGTAAATCGGATGGCCGGGAGGCGAAACGCGTCCGGTCCGCTCGACCTCGGCGATGATCTCGTCCATGCGGTCGGGATCGACCTTTGCCGGCGCCTCGCCCATAAGGCCGAGGATGACCGCCCTGCCCGTTCCATGGCCGATGCCGGTAAAGGCAAGCGAGCCATGCAGGCTCACCTTCAGCGCTGCGACATGCGTGCCCGCCGGGCGCGGCCAATCATTGGAAAGTATCAGCTCGAGGAAGCGATTGGCAGCCGACATGGGTCCCATCGTGTGGGAGCTTGAAGGGCCTACACCAATCTTGAAAACGTCGAAGACGGAAAGAAACATCTGTATCCCGCTGACTAACCCGATGATGAAGTCTAGGTCGTCAGTTCCTATAGTTCAGGTGGTGATCCGACATCCACTTGGATGGCCGCGACACTGTTCTGAAATAGGAACGGCGCGGTAGCAATACCACGCCGCCAGGATCTTTTTAGGCTGGTCAGAATGCGCCGAAGAGATAGGCGAGCGCGAGAGCTCCTGCAAATCCCGCAAGCGCCTTGAAGGTTACGCTCCAGCAGGATGTCTGTGCAGTCTCTTCCATATCGTCTCCAAGGTCTCTAGACATTTTTCTACGTCCTTGCGCGGCCGTATGGCTAACCGTCTATTAAATTACCGCCGGCTCCGCAATCACCAAGATGGCGGAAAGAAGGCGGCAGCCACAGCTTTGTCATGTTTCAATGCTGCTGGACCGTCCAAGTTCCCTCCTGCCCTCTGACTCTTGCGAGACTCTGAGAAACCTCTCATGAGAGAAGCACGACCACCGTCCCCCAAGGTTGACCCATGACGACGCTCGACTATGCCGCACTAGCCCTCTTCCTCGTGCTCTGGTGGGTCTATTCGTGGATAACTGCCGGGTCCGGTGCGCGGCTGCTTCCGCGTGCGAGCCTCAATCGCGCCATGGCGGAAAGACGCAAGCTGTGGATCTACAATTCTCTGCGGCGCGACCTGAAGATGATCGACACGCAGATCATGGCCGGCCTGCAGAACGGCACGGCCTTTTTCGCCTCCACCTCGATCTTCGCCATGGGCGGCTGTTTTGCGCTGCTCGGCGCCACCGACCAGGTCGATGCCGTGTTTCGCGACCTTGCCTTCGTCGCCTATAGCGGACGCACGACCTTCGAGCTGAAGGTTGCAGGCCTTACAGTGCTGTTCGGCTATGCGTTCTTCAAATTCGGTTGGTCCTATCGGCTCTTCAACTACTGCACGATCCTGTTTGGCGCGCTGCCGATGATGCACGAGACCAATGTCGACCGCGCAGCAGCGGAAAAGGCGGCGGACCAGGTGGTCGAAATGAACATCATCGCGGCGCGGAACTTCAATGCCGGGCTGCGAGCAATTTTTCTGTCGATCGGTTATCTCGGCTGGTTCGCCGGGCCCTATATGTTCATGGCGACGACGGTGGTTGTGATCGCCGTCCTGACGCGCCGCCAGTTTTTCTCCGAGGCACGGCTCGCCTTGATGGAACCCGACGCCAAATAAGACGCCAGGTAAAACACGAAAGATCCCCGTGACACTCGCCGACGCTTCCCAGACCTCCACGAAATTCCCACGTATCCCACTGATCGACACGCTGCGCGGCGTCGCGCTGGTGGCGATGGCAACCTACCACTTCACCTGGGACCTGGAGTTCTTCGGTTACCTTGAGCCCGGAACGGCAACCCAAGGCTTCTTTCGCATCTATGCTCGGTGCATTGCCAGCAGTTTCCTGTTTTTGGCCGGTGTCAGCCTCGTGCTTGCCCACTACCCGGTGATCCGCTGGTCTTCCTTCTGGAAACGCTTTGCGGTGGTGGCAGGTGCAGCGCTCTTGATCACCATTGCGACACTCATCGCCGTCCCGAACGAGTGGATCTATTTCGGCATCCTGCACAACATCGCCCTGTCCAGCGTCGTGGGATTGGCGTTCCTGCGCGCGCCCATTGCACTAACGGCGGCCTGCGTTCTTCTGGTGATCATCCTGATGGTTGCCGACAGCAGTTTTGCACCAGGCTTCCTCCACTCCGCAGTGTTGGACACGCGATGGCTGAGCTGGCTCGGTTTTGCAGCCATCCCGCCCCGGTCGAATGATTACGTGCCGCTGTTTCCCTGGGTTGCCGCTTTGCTGGCTGGCATTGCCGTCACGCGGCTGGCGCTGTCACGCAACTGGCTGCCCCGGCTTGCAGCCGTTCAGCAACGGACAAATATCCTGTCGAAGGCCGGCCGCCATAGCCTGGCGATCTACCTGTTGCACCAGCCGGTGCTGATTGCATTTGTTTATCTGTTCTCGCTGGTGTCGCCAGCCCCGGTGCCGGATCCACGTACGACCTATGCCCGCAGCTGCGAGGCCGGCTGCCTGCAACAGGGCAATGATGCGAAAATCTGCGAGAACTTCTGCGGCTGCACCACAGACCAGCTGGCGTCACAATCGCTGCTCACTCCGCTTCTCCAGGGAAGCATCAAGCTGGAGGACGACCGCGTGCAGATGATCGCGCAGGAGTGCTCGGCGATCGCCCAGCCGCAGGAATAACTCTACAGATTGGTGGGGATCAGGTGCCGACGCCGATTTCCGCGAGGCGCGTGAGGCAGGCTTCTTCGGCCGTGTCCAGCTCGCTCAGCGTCTCGTCAATGTCCCGACGCTTCTGGCGCAGCTCGTCGCGCTTTTCGTCGATGCGCTTCATCATCAGCTTCAGCTGGCCCAACTCGCCCGGTGGCTCCTTGTAGACCTGGATGATCTCGCGGATCTCGGCGATGGTGAAGCCGATACGGCGGCCCCGCAGGATTTCCTGCAGGAGACGGCGGTCAGCAGCGCGAAACAGCCGTGTGCGGCCACGCCTTTCCGGATGGATGAGGCCCTCATCCTCGTAGAAACGAAGAGTCCGAGTCGAAACCCCGAATTCCCGTGTCAGCTCCGTAATGGTATAATACTTATTCACGTTCTCGCCCTGCTTACGTGCAGGAGCCTAAGTGACTTTTACGTTCAAGTCAATTTTCAGGGTGTCACGGCAAAAGCCAGATCGTGGCCAGCCCGAGGAATGCGAAGAATCCGGTAGTGTCGGTAATGGCGGTCACGAAGACAGCAGACGACACGGCGGGATCCGCGCCGGCCCGATCCAGCAGCAGCGGAATCATGATGCCTGCCATGGCCGCCGCAAACATGTTGATGAGCATGGCGGTCGCGATCAGTCCGCCGATATGGGGATCCTGAAACCACAAGCCTGCCACCGTGCCCACAAGAACCCCGATCACGACGCCGTTGATAAGCCCGACCCCCGCTTCGCGCCGGGCCACGCGCCACGCGTTGTGGATGTCGAGATTGCGCGTCGCAAGCGCCCGCACGGTCACAGTCATCGTCTGCGAGCCGGCATTGCCGCCCATGCCGGCAACGATCGGCATCAGAATCGCCAGTGCGACGACTTCCTCGATCGTTGCCTCGAAGAGCGAGATGACCGAGGCGGAAATGAAGGCAGTGAACAGGTTGACGAGCAGCCAGGGAATGCGTGACCGCGACGTCTGCTTCACGGAGTCGGACAGTTCTTCGTCACCCACGCCGGAGAGGCGCATGATATCCTCTTCCGCCTCTTCCTGGATGACGTCCACGACATCGTCGATCGTCAGCACGCCGACGAGGCGACCGTTGTTGTCGATGACGGCGGCGGAGAGAAGGTCGTATTGCTCGAAAAGCTGCGCGGCCTCTTCCTGGTCCATGTCCGCGGGAACCGGATAGTTGGTTTCCCGCATGATCGCCTCGATCTTCACCCCGCGCTTGGTGCGCAGGATCTTGTCGAGATAGACTACGCCGAGCAGCTTGAAGGTCGGGTCGACGACAAAGATCTGCGTAAAGCTTTCCGGCAGGTCCGCTTCTTCGCGCATGTAGTCAATCGTCTGCCCCACCGTCCAGAACGGCGGCACGGCGACAAACTCCGTCTGCATGCGGCGCCCGGCTGACTGCTCGGGATAATCCAGCGCCCGGCGCAGCCGCACCCGCTCGGTAAACGGCAGTTGCGCGAGGATCTCTTCGCGATCCTCCTGGTCGAGGTCTTCTAGAATGTAGACGGCGTCATCCGAATCAAGATCGCCGATTGCTGCTGCGATCTGCGCATTCGGCATCTGGTCGACGATTTCCATGCGGATCGCTTCGTCGACCTCGGTCAGCGCCGTCAGGTCGAAATCGTCGCCCAGCAGCCGAACAAGCGCCAGACGCTGTTCGGGCGGAATCGATTCCAGCAGGTCGCCAAGCTCGGACTCATGCAGGCGCGCCACATGCTTGCGCAGGAAAGACGTATCGGCATCGGCGATGGCCGCACCAACGGCGGCAAGGAAATCGCCCCGGATAGAGCCGTTTTCGGCGTAGATGTCGGCAGTTGCCTCATCAAGCTTGGTGCGGGGGCGAATGTCTTCACCGGTATCGCTCATCTGCCGCCCTCGCCGTTTGACGTTCACTGGAACACCTGGGACAGGACCGGCCACGACGCAAACGACTCTGCCGGACCCACCCTATCAACCGTCTGCTAAAACAATCGGTTGGAGGCGTCCAGCCAAGAACCTAATTCCGCAGCTTGAGCCACCAAGCCCCCGCCGGGTAAATGTCTGGCGAAAAGATCTCAAAGAGGCTGCCATGACCGTACTTCCGCTGGTGAAATATCCCGATCCACGACTTTCACAACCCTGCGACGCCGTGACGACCTTCGATGACGAACTATCAAGATTCGCGCATGACCTGCTGGACACGATGCGGGCTGCCCCCGGCGTCGGCATCACGGCGGCGCACGTCGGGGTGCTGCAGCGCCTCGTCGTGCTTGAGCTGTCGGCGGAGATGGGACCGCGCTTCTACGTTAATCCCGAACTTCTCGATGCCTCTGCGCAGATCATGCGCCACATGGAAGGCAGTGTCTCGATGCCGGGCGCGACCGAAGAGGTGGAGCGTCCGCGGCGGATCCGCTTTCGCTACCAGGATCTGAAGGGCGAGACGCACGAGGAGGAGGCGCAGGACTTCTACGCCATCTGCATGCAGCACGAGATCGACCAACTGAACGGTATCTTCTGGCTGAAGCGCCTCTCGCGGTTGAAACGCGACCGCGTCATCCGCAAGTGGGAAAAGGGAAAATCGTGAGCCTCCCCAGAACCAAAACCCGCTTCGTCCGTTGTTTCTCCACAGACGCGTCAGGCCCGCCCTGACCGGTAACGCGGTGCCTACTCCAGCCAGTTGAAACGCTCGGGGACACACCGGACATACGACAGGAGACAGACATGCCAGCCAAGCGCAACGTCGACGAGATCAACAGGGAAGAAGACTTCCGCGATTACGACACTCGCAACATCGATCAGGGCTGGCCATACGACGACGCCAGTGGCGCCGGCGCCAAGCCGATCGAAAACGCGGCCTATGGCGACCCCAACGCCAATTTCGACGACGAGCGCAACCGCGGCTTTACCGTCGACAAGACCGAGGCCGACGGCCAGGAAGAGCGCCTTGTAGACAGCGATCGGCCGGGTACCGAGGGCCTGGAAGAATCGGACGATCTCGAAGAGCGCATCACAGACGCGATTGAGAACCTTGACCTCGTCGACATGGCGCTGATCGACATTCATGTCGAAGACGGGGTCGTGACGATCGACGGCGGCGTCGACGATGCGCAGACGTCACGCACGATCGGCCGCCACATCCAGGCCCTGCGAGGCGTCAAAAGCGTCGTCAACAACCTGCGTATCGAGGGTGTCGACGCCCGCATACCTGACGACGACTAGGCGGTTCTCACCTCGAAAGAAGGAGAGCCCTTGAGCGTATTGCCGACGGTGCAGATCTCTTCCGCAAGACGGATGATCTGCATCTTCTCGTCGACGCCGAAGTCCCCATAGATCGCGAAGTCGATCGTGAACTCCTCGATCCGGGTTGGCTCGCTTTTGGCTTTTTCGCCCGTCACATGCACCCTCACCTCGACTAGCCGATCCAGAAGTTGGAGACGGCCTGCCGCGATGCGCGCGCTCAGCACCAGGCAGGCGGCAAGTGAGGAGAACATAAGGTCGAGTGGGTTGAAGCCCGGCTCCGACGCGCCGGTGACAATGGCCAGTCCACCGCCAGTCTCGCTTGTCACCTGCGGGTGACCATGGCGGCCAACGGTGGCGGTTGCGCCGATCGGACGCGGCTTTACCTTGATGTCGACCAACTCAGCGCGGCCCCTCGTTTACAGTCGGGCCAAAGATGTCTTCGAATGCTTCGCGCAGGGGCATGTCGACATCGGCCATCATCACCGGCAGCCCGAGGTCAACAAGGCTGGTGACGCCATAGGCGCTGATTCCGCAGGGCACGATTCCGCTGAAATGCGAAAGATCCGGATCGACGTTCAACGACAGGCCGTGAAAGCTCACCCAGCGCCGCAACCGGATGCCGAACGCGGCGATCTTGTCCTCCGCCATCGAACCATCGGTAAGCGGCGGCTTTTCCGGCCGGCGCACCCATACGCCCACCCGGTCCTCGCGCCTCTCACCTTTGACGTTCATCACGTCGAGGGTGCGGATCACCAGTTCTTCCAGTGCCGCAACATAAGCGCGCACATCCTGGCGGCGGCGCTTCAGGTCAAGCATGACATAGGCCACGCGCTGGCCGGGGCCATGATAGGTATATTCGCCGCCGCGGCCGGTGGCATAAACGGGAAATCGATCCGGCTCGATGAGGTCACTCGCGTCCGCGCTCGTACCGGCGGTGTAAAGCGGCGGATGCTCGAGAAGCCAGACAAGCTCGTCCGCCCGCCCGTCGGCGATCGCCGCAACTTCCGCCTCCATCTCCGCCACCGCCTGCTCATAAGGAACCGGGCTGTCGGAGATTCTCCAGCGCACGGGCGGCGAGCCTTCCTTGGGAAACATGGTGGCGTTGAGTTCGGTGCGCGTCAGCATGGAAAATCTTCTTCTAAGGGCTGTTCAAGGGTCGAGACAGGGCGCGAATACGCCCGGTTCATATAGGGATGAAGAACCAAAAATTTTATCCCTGAAAAATCTGTCGCAGTGCACTTGTGCCCGCCAAATCCTTTTGCTACATGCTCCCCCGCCGGCGCAAGTCGGACCTACCACGATGCGGTCGTGGCGGAATTGGTAGACGCGCAGCGTTGAGGTCGCTGTGTCGCAAGACGTGGAAGTTCGAGTCTTCTCGACCGCACCAAATCAACCCGGCTTCGGCCGGGTTTTTTGTTGTTTTAGCCACCGCTGATCAACTCTGGTGCATGGGCTGTGCAAAAGGGCGGATTTTAACCTCTCGTTAATCTTGCCGTCGCCATGTTCACCTTCGCTATCACTTGTGCGGAGTACGATATGCGCGCGTCCAATACCGGCTTGCTTCTACTTGTCCCCCTCATTGCTCTCCTCCTGTTCGGCGTCTCGGTTGCGTGGGATCGCCTCGAAACCATTGATCCGACTGTGACTGGTTCGATCGGCGTCTTCGAGACCCGACCGCCCGCTCCGGTGCCCTGAGCGTCAGCCGATTTCCCGCGGGAACAAAGGGCGATGCTTCAGGTTGGTCAGCCAGACTTCTATGGAGGCGACCCCGATGAAACTGACGATCCTTGCGGCATCTGCTGTGCTTTCCATCTCGTCCACGCTGGCACTCGCGCAGGCACCGACTGACGCGCCCGCCACGCCTCCGGCCTCGCCGGCTGACGCGGAGCGACGGCCTGAAGCACCACCCGCGCCACCTGAAGACGACCGCGACGAAGGCGCCAGCGCCGACACCGCGACCTCCCGTTCCTGGCGTGAGCGCGCCGCTCGTTTTCGCATCGAGGCAGGCGGAACGGTGATCGATTTCCGGTGTGCGGAAGGCGAGCCGACCAAGGAATGTGCCGACCTGCTCATCCAGGTCCTCGATCGCCTGCGCGTCGAGCGTGGAGACGATAATGACCGGCGCAGCTACGGCCGCGATTCAGACAGTGACCGGGATGATTTCCGGCCGAGGTCACGCGACGACTTTCGCTAGAAATCAGCCAACTCTGGGCGACACAAATTTTTCTGCGCAAAGCATGGAACGATCGGCGAAGAAGATCATTATGTGCATGTCGCGAGGGCAGTCCCCCCGTCCCCCCGGTAAGAGATTCCCCCCATCTCGCGCCCTCGCGACGCCCCCTCTCAAGGTTTAATGATGCTGCAGAACGTAACCATCATCGGCGTGGCCATTGCCGCGATCTTCGTGACGGCGAATCTGGCCCAGAGCGTCCTGTTCTTCCTGCTCTAGAGCTTGAAGAAGCCGGTTGGCTGTGGTTGAACCGCTGCTCATCGAAAGCGGCTCGCCATGAATCATTCCACCCCTGAAAATCCGATCAAGGGCATGGCCCTTATGGCAAGCTGCATGGTGGTCCTTCCCGTCATGGATGCGATCGCCAAGTACATGGCGACATTCGAGGCGATGTCGCCAGGCCAGGTCACCTTCTACCGGTTCTTTTTCCAGCTCGTCTGCCTGCTGCCCCTGGCGGTGGTGACGGGTTCGGCGCTCATCCACTCCCGACGGCCATGGATGAACCTGCTGCGGGGCGTGCTGCACGCGGCGGCCAGCCTGATGTTCTTCACGGCGGTGAAATACATGCCGCTTGCGGATGTCTTCGCCATTTATTTCGTCGAACCCTTCATGCTGACGATGATGTCGGCGGTCTTCCTCGGCGACCGGGTGGGCTGGCGTCGCTGGCTCGCGATTATTGTCGGGTTTGCCGGGGCGATGATCGTCATCCAGCCGAGTTACGCGATCTTTGGCTGGACGGCGCTGCTGCCGGTGGTCTGCGCCTTCCTGTTCACGCTCTATCTCTTCCTCAACCGCGCGATTGGTGATGGCGATTCGCCGCTCGTGATGCAGACCATGGCCGGCGTCGGCGGCACCGTGTTCATGGCTGCAGCCTTGCTGGCGGGCGATGCGCAGGGGATTGTCGATTTCGAGCCCTCGCTTCCGGCGACATGGCTTGGCCTGATCCTGCTGGTCGTGCTCGGCTCACTCTCCGGCTACGTCCACCTGCTGGTGGTCCGCGCTTTCCGGCTGGCGCCTTTGTCGCTGCTGGCGCCGTTCCAGTATTTCGAGATCATCTCGGCAACAGTGCTTGGTTATGCACTCTTCGGTGATTTCCCGACTGCCTCAAAGTGGGTTGGCATCGCCATCATCGTTGGCTCGGGCCTCTTCATCATCTGGCGTGAGCGTGCCAGGGAGGCACAGGCGGCCTCTGCCTGACGCGGCGGTAAACTGGCGTTAAGCATGTCTCCGCACCGCGCCTCAACTTCTCGAGGCAGCGCTCCACATCTTGTGCTGGATGAAAATGGAGATGGAAGATGAGCGCGTTCCGCTTCTCGTTTCCGGCCTGTGTCATCGCCGGCGCAAACCGTATCTCGACCGATGAAATCCTGCTGCTGCGTAAATACACCTTTCCGGACGGTGTTCGCACGCTGGAAGACGCTCGCACGCTTCTTGCACTTGCACATTGCTGCCCGGAAGCGTCTCCGGAATGGGTGGTCTTCTTTATCGAGAGCCTAACGCGCTACCTTGTCCAAGAGACGCCGCCTGCAGGTGCGATCAGCGAAGCGGGCGCCCGGTGGCTGATGCGAAACATTTCCGATGACGGCATGGTCACGTCCGTGCTGGAACTGGAACTGCTTCTGCATGTGATGGAGGTATCCGCCGAGGTGCCGGACAGCCTCTCCGCCTTCGCGCTGGACCAGATGCGGCACGCGATCGTCTCGCGTACAGGAGCCTATGCGGTGAGCCGCCCCGACTCGCGCAGCGTCTGCATCCACGATCTTCATTATCTCTGGCGGATCTTGAGAGGCGCGCTTGTGCGCGGCCGGCTGATGTTGTCTTCCCGCGAGGCCGCCATCCTCAAGGCGATCGACCGTGCCGCTCCCATATCGGAGCATCATCCGGCATGGCGAGAAATGATGGCTCTGGTCGTGACACTCGATCGGCCGGCCGACGACTTGCGAAGCGACCGATGGCTGGAGATGGATAATCTGCCGCCTCTGGACGATGACATCGCTGCCTGAACGTCGATGGCTGCAATCCCATTGACATGATCGTCGGAACGAGTTCCAAAACGATCCATGATCGAAGAACATCCCGCTCTTTCCACCGGCTACCACGCTTTGCCTCCGGGCAAGATCGCGACCATCGTAACCTTCCTCCAAATGCACGCCAGACCCGCCGTCAGGCCGGTGCGCGACCCTGCCGCTTTTGCCTGGACACGCTGGCACCCCGCGTCGCTGGATGAGTACCGGGCGCTGTTTCGCGAGGTCGGGGAATACTGGCTGTGGGAATCGCGTCTTGTCATGTCCGATGAGAAGCTCAATGCGATCCTCTCCAATCCGCAGATCGAGCTTTATACGCTGCAGGATCAGGGGCGGCCCGTCGGCCTCGTGGAACTGGACTTTCGCGAGGAAGCGGAGTGTGAACTTGTGTTTTTTGGCCTGGTGGGTGATGCGATCGGCAAGGGCGCCGGGCGCTTCATGATGAACCAGGCTATCGAGACGGCGTGGTCGAGGCCGATCAAGCGATTCTGGGTGCATACCTGCCACCTGGATTCGCCCGAAGCACTGCCGTTCTACCAGCGCTCAGGCTTCACGCCTTATGCGCTGAAGGTCGAGGTGTTGAACGATCCGCGGCTGACGGGGCTCCTTCCCCGCAGCGCCGCGCCCAACGTTCCGGTGATCGACCCTTAAGCAAGCAAGTCGTTGTGACTGCACAATCGTCCGTTCCCGCTTGAGCCGACGCATCGGCACGTGGCAAAGTCCGCCCGAAACAAAAACAGATTCTAGAACCCTCAAGGGAGAGACACCATGGATGTCCGCGCCGCCGTCGCCGTTCAGGCTGGAAAACCGCTCGAAGTGATGACCGTGCAGCTCGAAGGGCCGCGCGCCGGCGAAGTGCTGATCGAAGTGAAGGCGACCGGCATCTGCCATACCGACGACTTCACGCTCTCGGGCGCCGACCCGGAAGGCATCTTCCCCGCCATCCTTGGCCATGAAGGCGCAGGCATTGTCGTGGATGTCGGCCCGGGCGTCACCTCGGTGAAGAAGGGCGACCACGTCATCCCGCTCTACACGCCTGAGTGCCGCGAGTGTTATTCCTGCCTGTCGCGCAAGACCAACCTCTGCACCGCGATCCGCGCTACGCAGGGCCAGGGCCTGATGCCGGACGGCACGAGCCGCTTCTCGATCGGCAAGGACAAGATCCACCATTACATGGGTTGCTCGACCTTCGCCAACTACACGGTTCTGCCGGAGATCGCGGTGGCAAAGATCAACCCCGGCGCGCCTTTCGACAAGGTCTGCTACATCGGCTGCGGCGTCACCACCGGCATCGGCGCCGTCATCAACACGGCCAAGGTCGAGATCGGATCGACGGCAATCGTGTTCGGCCTTGGCGGCATTGGCCTCAACGTGCTGCAGGGCCTGCGGCTCGCCGGTGCGGACATGATCATCGGCGTCGACATCAACCCGGACCGCAAGGCCTGGGGCGAAAAGTTCGGCATGACGCATTTCGTCAATCCGAAGGACGTGGGTGATGACATCGTGCCCTTCCTCGTCAACATGACGAAGCGCAACGGCGACACGATCGGCGGCGCCGACTACACCTTCGACTGCACCGGCAACACAAAGGTAATGCGCCAGGCGCTCGAATCCGCGCACCGCGGCTGGGGCAAGTCTGTCATCATCGGCGTTGCCGGCGCCGGGCAGGAGATCTCGACGCGTCCGTTCCAGCTGGTCACCGGCCGGCAGTGGATGGGCACAGCCTTCGGTGGCGCCCGTGGCCGCACCGACGTGCCGAAGATCGTCGACTGGTACATGCAGGGCAAGATCCAGATCGACCCGATGATCACCCACACCATGCCGCTCGAGGACATCAACAAGGGCTTCGACCTGATGCACCGGGGCGAAAGCATCCGGGGCGTCGTCGTCTATTGATGACGGCGCAGCCTTACAAGGTCGACGTGCGGAGCCTGGACGCCTTCTCCGCGCGTGACCTCTACGCCATGCTGAAGCTGCGGGTGGATGTGTTTGTGGTGGAGCAGGAATGCCCTTATCCTGAACTCGACGGAAACGACCCGCAGTGCCTGCACCTGCGCCTGCTGGATGGAACCGACCTGCTGGCCTGCGCCAGGATCTGGCGCCCGGACCCGCAGCGCCCTCCCCGCATCGGCCGCGTTGCCGTATCCCCTGTCCATCGCGGAAAGCGGCTGGGCGAAGCGCTTATGCGCGAGGCGATCGCCGAATGCGAAAAGCTTCACCCTCATGAGCCGATCGAGCTGTCGGCCCAGAGCCACCTCGTGAAGTTCTACGGATCCTTAGGCTTTGAGCCCGTGTCGGAGGAATATCTCGAGGACGGCATCCCGCACACCGACATGCGCAGGCCCGCCTCATGATCTATGTCGACGCCGATGCCTGCCCGGTCAAGCCGGAAGTGCTTAAAGTGGCCGAACGGCACGGGCTTGAAGTGACCTTCGTGGCCAACTCAGGCTTGCGACCGTCTCGCGATCCTATGGTCCACAACGTGATCGTCTCCGGCGCATTCGACGCGGCGGACGACTGGATCGCCGAACGGGCAACGACGGGCGACATCGTCATCACCGCGGACGTGCCGCTTGCGGGGCGATGCGTGGCCAAGGGAGCGCTTGTCACCGGTCCCACCGGCCGTGTGTTCGACGAGGGCAATATCGGCATGGCGACCGCCATGCGGGATCTCGGCGCTCATCTGCGCGAAACAGGCGAGAGCAAGGGTTACAACGCCGCCTTCTCTGCACGCGATCGCTCCAAATTCCTCGAAACCCTCGACCGGCTTTGCCGCCGCGCCAAGAACACCCAATCCTAGGAAGAACTCCATGAAAGTCATCTCCCAGAACACCGCCTTTGGTGGCATGCAAGGCGTCTTCCAGCACGAGTCTGAAACGTGTCACTGCGAGATGACATTCGCAGTCTTCGTTCCGCCCCAGGCGATCCACGAGCCGCGCCCGGTGCTCTGGTACCTGTCCGGCCTCACCTGCACCCATGCCAACGTCATGGAAAAGGGCGAGTATCGTCGACTGGCCGCGGAGCTCGGCCTGATCATCGTTTGCCCGGATACGAGCCCGCGCGGCAGCGATGTCGCGGATGAACTGACGAACTGGCAGATGGGCAAGGGCGCCGGCTTTTATCTCGACGCGACCGAGGCGCCCTGGGCCGAGCATTACCAGATGTACTCCTACATCACGCAGGAACTACCCGCCCTGATCGGCCAGCAGTTCCGCGCCGACATGAGCCGCCAGGGCATCTTCGGCCATTCCATGGGTGGCCACGGCGCCATGACGATCGCGCTGAAGAACCCGGATCGCTTCAAGAGCTGCTCGGCCTTCGCACCGATCGTTCAACCTTCAACGGCCGACTGGTCTGCACCTGCGCTCGAAAAATACCTCGGCGCTGACCGGACTGCATGGCGCGCCTACGACGCTTGCGCGCTCGTGGAAGATGGGGCGCGTTTTCCGGAGTTCCTCATCGACCAGGGCAAGGCGGATGGCTTCCTGGAGAACGGGCTTCGACCGTGGCTGTTCGAGGAGGCGATCAAGGACACTGGCATCGGCCTGACGCTGCGCATGCACGAGCGTTACGACCACTCCTACTACTTCATCTCGACCTTTATGGACGACCACCTGCGCTGGCATGCCGAGCGCCTGGGGTAGCTCACGGAAACAGCGCATTGACGATGGCGGGTCGTCCGGGACCATCTAGGCGAAACTCGGTGGTGATCCGGTCTGCGATCCGCTGGGCCAGCGCTCGGTCGGCGCCGGCATTGTCGAGCAGGAAAACGGATGTCCTGAATGACCCTTCGGCGATCGGGTCGCCGCTTGCGACGGCAATCACCTTGACCGTCACCTTCGCCTCGTGACGGCTGCCGATCATCAGCGGCAACCTGGAGATCTGGTCGATCCGCACCGAGATAATCGTCCGCGGCAGCATGGTCTTGCGCACCGTTGCGCGAACCGCCTCGTCCACCAGCATGTCCGTGGCGATGACCAACTCTTGTGGTACGGTCGGGCGCGCTGTCACAAACGCACCGCGAACGTCGTAAAGCAGGCTTTCGGGTGACTCACTCGCTGCCGGCATCCGGAATGCCATCAATGGCAGGACGGTCAGGGCAACCAGAACGGGACGCGATACACAACGGAGCATGGAGGAACCCGAAAACGACGGTTCCTCATGTTGTTCCAGACACGGTTAGAGAAGCTTTAAGTCCGACGCCCCAGCGCGAGAAAAACCGCGGCGGCTGCCTGCAGTTCTTCGTGCCGCTTCTCGCGTCGATGCTGGGCCTCAGCATCCGTGCCCCAATGCTCGTTGGTCCAGTCCTCGTCGAGGTGGGCTAGATCCCAGACCTCTTCAGCAGACAGGCGCCCTTCTGCAAAGGCAAGAGCAAGGATGGCCGACCCCGTCAGCGTGGTGACCGCATGGAGCGCCGCAAGCTCGACCGGGCTCTGGTACTTCCGCAGCGTCACCGAAAAGGCCGCTGTCGCATCCCGCGGCTGTTCCTGCGGCATGATGCCTTCGATCAGGATGAATCGCGCGCCGAGATCATTGGCCGCCCAATCAATGATTGGATCCCAGCGCTCGGTCTGGCGGGCAACGAGGTTGTCCGGCCCGTCGGCGCGGTAGCAGAGCATGTCGCTGGAGGAAAACCGCAGTATGTCCTCGAAGACCGGCTGCGGATCGGGCGCGATCCCATCGAGCGCCGTGTTCATGAGCCGGGTGATCGGCATGATCCGCGGGTCGATGACCTCGACCTGATTCGCCCATTCATCGCGAATGAGTTCGGCAAGCTCGGGCGTCGATGCTGTCAGGGCCTGCCGCGCGGGCGTCTTCACCGGCTTTCCATCGAGGTGAATGGCATAACCGCCATCCACTTCGGCGACCGAGACCTCCTTGTAGAAGCGCTTCGGAAGCGGCTTCTGCATCTGGATCTGGGCACGCCGGGTGGGGTCCTCGTGGCTGAGGATTTCGGACGGGTCGGGAAAAATGTCACGCATGCGTATAAACCTGCCAATGAACCTATGTGCGCCGGGTTTAACCGATCAGCGCAAGAAGCTCTCGCGGATGATGGACGATGGCGTCGGCACCGGCCTGCTTGAGTTCGTCAATGGAGGCATAACCCCAAGCCACGCCGATGGCAGTCGCGCCGGCTGCCTTTGCCATCTGCATATCGTAGATGGCGTCGCCGATAACAAGGGTTTGAGCCGGATCGACGCCGGTTTCGCTGCAACATTCCGTCACCATGGCCGGATGCGGTTTTGACGGACAATCATCAGCCGTGCGACCGACGATGAAGTACTTGTCGAAGGCGTGCGTCTCCATCACCAGTTTCAGGCCGCGCCGCGACTTGCCGGTGACAGCGCCGATCAACAGGTCGTCGCGCGGACCGATCGTATCGATGACCTCCCGGATACCGTCGAAAAGCGGCTCGCGGAAACCGAGATCCTGGCGCACGACCGAAAACAGTGACTTGTAGTAGGCCATCATCTGGACGGCCTCGTCGTCGGCATGCGGCTTGCCCTGCATACGCGCAATCGCGATATCGAGAGTGAGGCCGATGATCGACTTGGTGGCGGCAATCTCGGGCTCCGGCTTGCCGAACTGGACAAAGGTTCGGCGCATGGTTTCGTGGATCAGCGCCGCGCTGTCGACCAGCGTGCCGTCGCAATCAAAAAGAACAAGTTTCATCAGTCGTCGTCCCGCGCGCCATTTTCCATGTCGAAGCCGAGCAGGTTCCAGCTCTGGACCATGTGCGGCGGCAGCGGTGCCGTGACGCGCAGGCGCCCGCCGCTCGGATGCGGGATATCGATATGGCGCGCATGCAGGTGAAGCTTCTTCTGGATGCCACCCGGGAACGCCCAGTTCGGATCATCGTCGAAATATTTCGGATCCCCGATGATCGGATGGCCAATGTGGAGGGCATGAACGCGAAGCTGGTGCGTGCGGCCCGTGTAGGGCTCCATTTCCAGCCATGCAAGCGTCTGCGCTGCCGTCTCGAGCACGCGGTAGTAGGAGATGGCGTGGTCTGCCCCCTCCTCGCCGTGCTTGGCAATACGCATACGGTCGCCGTCCGGCGTCTGTTCCTTCACGAGCCAGGTGGACAGCTTGTCCTCGTGCTTGCGCGGCACGCCCTTCACCAGCGACCAATAGGTCTTCTTCGTGTCGCGCTCGCGGAATGCGGCCGTCAGCTTCTGCGCAGCACCCCGGGTGCGGGCGATAACGAGGACACCGGAGGTATCGCGGTCGAGCCGGTGCACGAGGCGCGGCTTTTCGCCCTTCTGGCTGACGAAGGCGTCGAGCATCTGGTCGATATGGCGCGTGACGCCGGATCCACCCTGCACCGCAAGGCCGGCAGGCTTGTTCAGCACGATCACCTTGTCGTCTTCATGAAGGATCATGCGTGACAAGAGTTCGAAGTCGCTCGAATGCTTGAGGTCCTTGCCGGCGATCGGGCCAGACTTCTTGGCATCCACGTCCATGGGCGGAACGCGGACCGTCTGGCCGGGCTGCAACCGCGCATCGGTCTTCACCCTGCCCCCATCGACGCGCACCTGGCCCGAGCGAAGCAGCTTCTGCAACGCTCCGAAGCCGAGGCCCGGATAGTGGATCTTGAACCAGCGGTCGAGACGCATCCCTGCCTCGTCCGCCTCAACGCGAACATGCTCGATGCCTGCCATCAAAGCTCTTTCTATTCTTGGGTCGGCCCTGCCCTTTAGAGCATTGCCCGTCCTAAAGCCAGCCCGCCGAACACCGCTGCAAGTGAGATCACGACACTGAGGACCAGATAACCGGCTCCCGCAAAGCCCGATCCCCGTTCAAGCAGCGCTACGAAGTCCAGCGAGAAGGCCGAGAAGGTGGTGAAGCCACCGAGCATGCCGGTGATCAGCAGGAGCCGCATTTCGCTCGACGCGCCAAGACGCCGGATGATCCATTCGCTCACGAAGCCGATCAGGAAGGAGCCAAGGATGTTGACGGACAGCGTTCCCCAAGGGAAGCCCGGTCCGAACTGCCGGAGCGTCCAGGCGCCGACGAGATGACGGCAAACGGAACCGAAGGCGCCGCCAACTGCGACGAGGAGCACATTGATCATGATGTTTGGTGTAGTTCGCTACAGGAAAACGTCAATTCGTTAAAATGCGAACATCCCTGTTAATCACTGGCCAGTTGCTTTGCCCTTAGGCTCTTGCGATCGATGAACGGTGAGACCAATGACCCTCGTAGCAAGCATATCGGCGAACACGGCTGCAGTCGCCATAGAAGCGATCAAGCACCCGCGCCGGCTGGCGAAGAAGGATCAGGTCGCTGACGTGAAGGCGGACGCCGAACGCAACGCACAGCGCGTCGCCAACGGCGGCGCTCCCAACGGCATCCACACGGCCCCGCCTCCAACAACCATATCGCTTGATCTGTTGGGCGCAGAGCGCCAGGCCCATCAGCAGGCGACCCTGCACCAGGCACGTGCGGCGTATCGCGATCTCGACGTCTGACCTGTCGTAGAGCTAGTTGTGCTGGTGCCCAGCTGGGCCAGCAGCACCCACGGGGAGCACGAGGTCAACGGACCCCGCCTTCTCGAAGGTCAATGTCAGCGGAACGCTGCCGCCAGCCTTGAACGGCTCCTTGACCCTCATGAACATGAGATGCAGTCCGCCGGGCTTCAGTTCCACGGTCGCGCCTGCCGCAACGGGTATGCCGTCGTTCAGTTTGCGCATGCGCATGACCTCGCCCTGCATCGCCATCTCATGCAGTTCGACCATGTCAGCGACTGGGGAAGATGCGGAGACGAGTCTATCGTTGTTCGCGCCCTTGTTGTGGATGGTCAGGTAACCGCCACCGACCGGCTGGCCCGGCAGCATGGCCTTGGTGAAAGCGCCGGAAAGCTCAAGGTCACCCACCCTCACCGATGCTGGAGCCTCGGCAGAATGCGCCGCATGGCCACTGCCATGTGCATGCTGGGCGGACGCCGCACCTGGCCCCGCAACAGCGATCAATCCGGCAAGAGCAATCAGGCCAAGCGTTTTCATGGATCTTCCCTTCCCGAGCCGCGGCTCAAATCTGAGCCCGACATACTCCAAAACATGGGCTGCCGCAAAAGGCGTTCTGTCGCGTTCAGCCGGCGTGGTTCTGCTGCGACATAAATGATGATGGTGGCGACAGGGGGACTTGCCAAATTGCCGCACCAGCCGATAATACCAACGCACTCGCTGGGAGAAGCCGCTTCGATGCGGTGCCGAAGGAGCAACCGCCCCGGAAACTCTCAGGCAAAAGGACCAGTGGGTAACCGACAGGACTCTGGAGAGAGGCCTTCCCGAAAGGGAGGCTCGCCGAAGGGATAACAATCTCAGGCGACAAGGACAGAGGGGGCTCAAACACTGGCGCATCACTGTGCCCGAATCTGAGCCGGCGGAATCCGCCAAACCTGGAGGTGTCCCCATTGGGTGACCAAACCAACGACCAGACCGTTCTCAAGCAAACGCCGCTGCATGCGCTGCATCTGTCGCTCAACGCGAAGATGGTGCCGTTCGCAGGTTATGACATGCCGGTGCAGTATCCGCTCGGCGTCATGAAGGAGCACCTTCATACCCGCGCCGCGGCCGGGCTTTTCGATGTTTCCCACATGGGCCAGGTCATCGTCCGCGCCAGGTCGGGGTCCTATGCCGATGGTGCACTGGCACTGGAGAAGCTTGTCCCCGTCGACATCCTTGGCCTGAAGGAAGGCCGGCAGCGCTACGGCTTCTTCACCAACGAGAACGGCGGCATCCTCGATGACCTGATGATCACCAACCGCGGTGACCACCTGCTCGTTGTGGTCAACGCCGCCTGCAAGGATGACGACGTCGCCTACATGAAGGCGAACCTCGCCGACTGCGACGTCACGCTGCTCGAAGACCGTGCACTGGTGGCGCTCCAGGGCCCGCGTGCGGAAGCCGTGCTGGCGGAGTTCTGGCCGGACGTGACCGGGATGAAGTTCATGGACGTCCGCGATGTCACCATTCATGACGTCTCCTGCATCGTCTCCCGCTCTGGTTATTCCGGCGAGGATGGATTCGAGATTTCCATTCCGGCCGACAAGGCCGAGCACGTTGCCAAGGCATTGCTCGAAGATCCGCATTGTGAAGCGATCGGCCTCGGCGCGCGCGATTCCCTGCGGCTTGAAGCCGGTCTTTGCCTCTACGGCAACGACATCGACACGAGCACGTCTCCGATCGAAGCCTCGCTCGAATGGGCAATCCAGAAGGTTCGCCGTCCGGGTGGCGCCCGCGCCGGGGGATATCCGGGTGCTGAGCGCATCGAGGAAGACCTTGCGAACGGCCCGGTGCGCCGCCGCGTTGGCCTGAAGCCGGAAGGCAAGGCGCCAGTGCGCGCCCATGCCGGCCTGTTTGCCGAAGAATCCCCTGAGTCACCAATCGGTGAAGTCACCTCCGGCACGTTCGGACCTAGCACCGAAGGTCCTGTTGCCATGGGTTATGTGCCCGCCTCGCTCGCAGAACCGGGAAGCCGGGTCTTCGCGGAAGTCCGTGGCAAGTACCTGCCCCTGACCGTGACCGCCCTTCCTTTCATCACCCCCACCTACAAGCGATAGTCTCCGGAGAGAACCATGCTGAAATTCACCGCTGAACACGAATGGCTGAAGCTCGAAGGCGATGTCGCCACCGTCGGCATCACCACCCATGCCGCCGAGCAACTGGGCGATCTCGTTTTTGTCGAACTGCCGGAGGTCGGCGCCGAGCTGACCAAGGACGGCAATGCCGCCACGGTCGAATCCGTCAAGGCCGCCTCCGACGTCTACGCGCCGCTCGATGGCGAGGTGACCGAGGTCAACCAGGCGATCGTCGACGATCCCTCGCTCGTCAATTCCGATCCACAGGGTGCGGCCTGGTTCTTCAAGCTGAAGCTTAAGAACCCCTCAGATGCCGATGCTCTGCTTGACGAATCTGCCTACAAGGACCTGATCGGATGAGCGACAGCACCGATTTCCACTTTACCGACTATCAGCCCTACGACTTCGCCAACCGGCGTCATATCGGTCCTTCCCCGTCGGAAATGGCCGAGATGCTGAAGGTGATCGGCTACCCGACGCTCGATGCCATGATCGACGCAACCGTCCCAGCCTCCATCCGCCAGACGGAGGCCTTGGCATGGGGCCCGGCGCTGACGGAGCGGGAGGCGCTCGACAAGCTGCGCGAGACCGCCAACAAGAACCAGGTTTTAACCTCGCTGATCGGCCAGGGTTATTACGGCACGATCACGCCGCCGGTCATCCAGCGCAACATCCTCGAGAACCCCGCCTGGTACACGGCCTATACGCCCTACCAGCCGGAAATTTCGCAAGGGCGACTGGAAGCGCTCCTGAACTTCCAGACGATGATCTCGGACCTCACCGGCCTCGACGTCGCCAATGCTTCCCTTCTGGACGAAGCGACCGCCGCCGCCGAAGCCATGGCGCTCTGCCAGCGCCAGGCGAAGTCGAAGGCGACAGCCTTCTTCGTCGACAAGGAATGCCACCCGCAGACGCTCGCACTCATCGAGACGCGAGCGGCTCCTCTCGGCTGGCCTGTGATCGTCGGCGATCCCATGACGGATCTCGATCCGGTCGACGTCTTCGGCGCGATCTTCCAGTATCCGGGCACGCACGGCCATGTCCGTGACTTCACCGGCCTGATTTCCCGCCTGCACCAGACGGGCGCCGTGGCGGCCGTCGCCGCCGACCTTCTGGCGCTGACGCTTCTGAAGTCTCCCGGAGAGATGGGCGCTGATATCGCCATCGGTTCCTCGCAGCGCTTCGGCGTGCCCGTCGGCTATGGCGGCCCACATGCAGCCTATATGGCGGTCAAGGATGCCCACAAACGCGCCATGCCCGGCCGCCTTGTCGGCGTTTCCGTCGATGCGCGCGGCAACCGCGCCTACCGGCTTTCGCTGCAGACCCGCGAGCAGCACATCCGCCGCGAAAAGGCGACGTCGAACATCTGCACCGCGCAGGTCCTGCTCGCCGTCATGGCCTCCATGTACGGCGTCTTCCACGGCCCGGATGGCCTCAAGGCGATCGCCCAGCAGGTCCACAAGAAGGCCGTGCTCATGGCCAAGGGTCTCGAAAAGCTCGGCTATACGATCGAGCCAGACACCTTCTTCGACACCTTCACCGTCGAAGTTGGCCACATGCAGGGCCTGATCCTGCGGGCCGCAGTCGCAGAGGGCGTCAACCTGCGCAAGGTCGGCGAGACCCGGATCGGCATGTCGCTTGACGAACGCACCCGGCCGGTGACGCTGGAAGCGGTCTGGCGCGCCTTTGGTGGCAACTTCAAGGTCTCGGACTTCGAGGTCGAGTACCGCCTGCCGAACGCGCTCCTGCGCAAGTCGGCATACATGACGCATCCGATCTTCCACATGAACCGCGCGGAAAGCGAGATGACCCGCTATATCCGCCGGCTGTCGGACCGGGACCTCGCGCTCGACCGGGCGATGATCCCGCTCGGTTCCTGCACCATGAAACTCAATGCGACCGCCGAGATGCTGCCGATCACCTGGCCGGAGTTCTCCGACATCCATCCTTTCGTACCCGCGGACCAGGCGCAGGGCTACAAGGAGATGATCGACGACCTGTCGGCCAAGCTCTGCCAGATCACCGGCTACGACGCCTTCTCCATGCAGCCGAATTCCGGTGCGCAAGGGGAATATGCGGGGCTGCTGACCATCCGCAACTACCACATCGCCCGCGGCGACACGCATCGCGACGTCTGCCTCATCCCGACCTCCGCGCACGGCACCAATCCGGCCTCGGCGCAGATGGTTGGCATGAAGGTGGTGCCGGTGAAGGCCAAGGAGAACGGCGATGTGGATCTTGAGGACTTCCGCGCCAAGGCCGAACAGCACGCCGCCAATCTTTCGGCATGCATGATCACCTATCCGTCGACGCACGGGGTTTTCGAGGAAACGGTCAAGGAGATCTGCGAGATCACCCACCGCCACGGGGGTCAGGTTTATCTCGACGGCGCCAACATGAACGCCATGGTCGGCCTGTCACGCCCCGGAGACATCGGCTCCGACGTCTCCCACCTCAACCTGCACAAGACCTTCTGCATTCCGCATGGCGGTGGCGGTCCCGGCATGGGGCCGATCGGCGTCAAGGCGCATCTCGCCCCCTACCTGCCGGGTCATCCGGAGCAGGACGGACGTGATGGTGCCGTCTCGGCCGCCCCCTTCGGCTCGCCGTCCATCCTGCCGATCTCCTGGTCCTACTGCCTGATGATGGGTGGCGAAGGCCTCACCCAGGCGACCAAGGTGGCGATCCTCAACGCCAACTACATCGCCGCACGGCTGAAGGGCGCCTATGACGTCCTCTACAAGTCGGCAAACGGTCGCGTGGCGCATGAGTGCATCATCGACACCCGCCCGCTTAATGCTTCGGCAGGCGTCACCGTCGACGATATTGCCAAGCGCCTGATCGACTGCGGCTTCCATGCGCCAACCATGAGCTGGCCGGTCGCCGGCACGCTGATGATCGAGCCAACTGAATCGGAAACGAAGGCGGAAATCGACCGGTTCTGCGATGCCATGCTGACCATCCGTGAGGAGGCTCGCGCCATCGAGGACGGCCAGATGGACAAGGCGAACAACCCGCTGAAGAACGCCCCACACACGGTGGAAGATCTGGTCGGTGACTGGGACCGCCCCTACAGCCGCGAGCAGGCCTGCTATCCGCCGGGTGCCTTCCGAGTGGACAAGTACTGGTCGCCGGTCAACCGTGTCGACAACGTCTACGGCGACCGCAACCTGGTCTGCACCTGCCCACCGATGGAAGCCTACGCGGAAGCAGCTGAATAACGGAATGCGAGATCATGGGACGCCGGGCAACAGGCGTCCCATGGCTGTGACAACGGGCGCGGCGTATGCGTTTCGGGCGTCTAAAGGCAAAAAAATGAAGGCCCTGAGTTCTCGCTCAGGGCCTTCTTCTTGATGGCAGATGAACTGAAAAGACGTTTCAGCCGACGAAGGCGCGTTCGATGACGAACTCGCTCGGCTTGTTGTTGGCGCCTTCGGTCAGGCCCGCCTTTTCAAGCAGGTCCTTTGTGTCCTTCAACATGGCAGCCGAACCGCAGATCATTCCGCGGTCAACTTCCGGGTTCAGCGGCGGCACGCCGAGGTCGGTGAAGAGCTTGCCGCTCTCCATGAGGTCGGTTATGCGGCCCTGGAACGGATAGTCTTCGCGGGTGACCGTCGGATAGTGCTTCAACTTGTCACCAACCACTTCCGCAAGGAACTCGTGGTTGCGGATCTCTTCCATGAGGTCGAAGCCGTATTTCAGCTCCGCCACTTCGCGGCAGGTATGGGTGAGGATGACCTCGTCGAACTTCTCATAGGTCTCCGGATCGCGGATCAGGCTCGCAAACGGCGCAATGCCCGTACCGGTCGAGAACATGTAGAGCCGCTTGCCGGGTGTCAGCGCGTCGAGCACGAGCGTGCCCGTCGGCTTCTTGCGCATCAGCACGGTGTCGCCCGGCTTGATCGCCTGCAGGTGCGAGGTCAGCGGACCTTCCGGCACCTTGATCGAGAAGAATTCCAGTTCCTCGTCCCAGGATGGGCTTGCAATCGAATAGGCGCGGTAGATCGGCTTGTCGCCAACCATAAGGCCGATCATTGCGAACTCGCCGGAACGGAAGCGGAAGCCGGCCGGCCGCGTCATGCGGAAGCGGAACAGGCGGTCCGTGTAGTGCTCGACGGAAAGCACGGTCTCAGCATAAACGCCATCGGGAATCTTCACCGCTGCGTTCTGGACCACAAACTTGTCTGTCTTCGCTGGAGCATTCATGCCAATCGTCTTTCAGTCTCGTGTCTCACGAGGCGAAATATACCATCTGCCTCAAGTTTTAAAGCGCGTGCGTCAAGCGGTCGCTCGCCGGCGCCAGCTATAGCCGCCGGACTTCTCAGCCGGACGCGCCGTCGGCTGGTAATGTACCCCAATGCCGGGCAGTCGGCCCTCTTCCAACCGCTTCAGCGCCGTCGCGTTCTTCACGGCAAAACTGTCGATTCCACACCGCAGCATCAGCGGGATCTGATCGATCAGCACATCGCCGACCGCTCGAATTTCGTTCCGGAACGCCAGCCGTTCGCGCAGAAGCGAAGCGTGGGAGAAGGCTCGGCCGTCGTTGAAGGCCGGGAACTCAACCGCAACGATCTCCAGGCGGTAGAGATAGGGCTCAAGCTTGCGGACGTCATCCCCCGGCTTGATCAACACCCCGAGGCCAACGTCGTTGCTCGATTCCGCCTTCTCGATCAGGTCCGCGAGCGGCAGAAGCGCCTTCTGCTCTTCGCTCGCCTTCACCTCGTCGGTTTCGATCACCCAAGGGTCGTTCTCGACGAAACCCGTTTCTCTCCAGATCCGTGCATCCGTCATCACGCTGCCTCCGCCTTGGCGTCACCATAGAGCGCTTCCTTGAACGGCTGCGGCCCGACACGCCGATAGGCTTCGAGGAAGGTTTCTTCCCTGGAGGTCCGCAGACCCAGATAGGTATTGACGATCGTTTCGATCGCGTCCGTCACCTTGCTCGGTTCGAAACCGCGACCGATAATTTCGCCGACCGAAGTGTGCTCGTCGGCCGAACCGCCTAGCGTGATCTGGTAGAGCTCGGCGCCCTTCTTCTCCACACCCAGCAGGCCGATATGGCCGACATGGTGGTGGCCGCAGGCGTTGATGCAGCCGGAGATCTTGATCTTCAGCTCGCCAATTTCCGCCTGGCGCTCGGGCGAACCGAAGCGGGTGGAGATCTCCTGCGCGACCGGGATCGAGCGGGCATTGGCCAGCGCGCAGTAGTCCAGCCCCGGACAGGCGATGATGTCGGTGATCAAACCGGCATTTGCGGTGGCAAGGTTCTGCGCCACCAGAGCGCGATAAAGCGGCTCGAGATCGGCAAGCGCGACATGTGGGAAGATCACGTTCTGCTCGTGGCTGATGCGGATCTCGTCATGCGCGAACTCCTCCGCCAGATCCGCCAACGCATCCATCTGTTCATGCGAGGCATCGCCCGGGATGCCGCCGATCGGCTTCAGCGAAATGGTCACCATGCCGTAGTCGGGATGCTTGTGCGGCTGCACGTTCTGGCTCACCCAGCGCGCAAACGCTTCATCCTGCTTCTTCCAGCTTGCAAGCTGCGCCCAGCCTTCGCTCCGCTCAGGCAGTGCCGGCGGTGCGAAGTAGGCGGCGATCGCTGCCACATCGGCCTCCGGCAGCTTCAGCTCGCTGCCCTGGAGATGTGCAAATTCTTCCTCCACCTGACGCGACAGTTCCTCGATGCCGGTCTCGTGCACGAGGATCTTGATGCGCGCCTTGTATTTGTTGTCGCGGCGGCCGTGCAGGTTGTACACGCGCATGATCGCGGTCGTGTAGGACAACAGATCCTCTTCCGGCAGGAAGTCGCGGATCTTCTTGGCGATCAGCGGCGTGCGGCCCTGCCCGCCGCCGACGTAAACGGCAAAGCCAAGCTCTCCGGCTTCATTCTTCTTCAGATGCAGACCGATGTCATGCACCTGGATTGCGGCGCGGTCGCGCTCGGCACCGGTGACGGCAATCTTGAACTTGCGCGGCAGGAAGGAAAACTCCGGATGCACGGAGGACCACTGGCGCAGGATTTCCGCGTAAGGACGCGGATCGGCGACTTCGTCCGCCGCAGCACCTGCGAAATGATCGGCCGTGACGTTTCGAATGCAGTTGCCCGAGGTCTGCAGGGCGTGCATCTCGACGGTCGCAAGCTCGGCCAGGATGTCCGGCGTGTCAGACAGCTTCGGCCAGTTGTACTGGATGTTCTGGCGGGTGGTGAAATGCCCGTAACCGCGGTCATATTTGCGCGCGATGTGCGCGAGCATCCGCATCTGCCTTGAGTTCAGCGTACCGTAGGGGATTGCGACGCGCAGCATGTAGGCGTGCAACTGAAGATACACGCCGTTCATCAACCGCAGCGGCTTGAACGCATCCTCGGCGAGTTCGCCGGAAAGCCGGCGCGCGACCTGATCGCGGAACTGCTCCACGCGACCCTGGACAAAAGCGTGGTCGAATTCGTCGTAACGATACATGACTTTCCAGATCTTTCGGTATCAGACTGCGATGAATGCCGGATCGGCAGGACGATAACCGGCAGCATATTCCATGGTCGGCCCCTGGGCACGGATGCGCTCGCGCAAGCGGATGGGCCAGAGCTTTCCGTCCTGCTCCTGCACGTCAATAACTGCAACGTCAACGACCTTGTTCGCGCTGAAATCGCGTTTGCCGATCAGTTCAAGGGAGGCGACGGCTTCAGCGTGACGCGCAACAAGCGCGTCCTGCAGGTTTTCAACCCACTGGCCATTGGCGTCCAGCCACACGGCGATGCCATCGGCGAGGCGGTTGGCGGTCAAAACCTTGTCGGTCATTTTCTTATTGTCCCATGTCTTCGCGAACAGCGACTTTCCCATAAGCGGAAAGCGGTTCGGACTTTTCAAAATTGGCACCGGCGACAGCCTCGCCGATGATCACCATGACCGGGCCTGCCAGATCGTCCCGGTGCTCCAGGTCTTCGAGTTCGCCGAGCACCCCGTGCAACAGCTTGCGATCATTGCGGCTGGCGTTCTCGACCACAGCAACGGTGGTGTCGCGGCTCAGGCCTGCTTCGATCAGGCGGCCGGCCACCGAGGCGGCCACGGAGCGCCCCATATAGACGGCGATGGTGGCACCCGATACCGCGAGGCTTGCCCGGTCCGGCAGCACGTCTCCGGCAAGGTCATGGCCGGTCGTGAAAATCAGCGAGGACGCGACGCCGCGCAAGGTGAGCGGCAGGTCGAAATCGGCTGCCGCGGCAAAGGCAGAGGTGATGCCCGGCACGATCTCATAGGCGATGCCGGCCTCGCGCAGTGCCGCCATTTCCTCGCCGGCACGACCATAAACCAGCGGATCACCGGATTTCAGACGCACGACTCGCTTGCCCTGCCGACCGAGGTCCACCAGCAGGCGGTTGATCTCACCCTGCGACTTCGAATGGCAGTTCTTGCGCTTGCCGACAGACAGGCGTTCAGCGTCGCGGCGCCCCATATCGACAATCGACTGCGGCACCAGCGCATCATAAACGATCGCATCGGCTTCCATGAGAACCCGTTGGGCACGCAGGGTCAGCAGATCCTCGGCACCCGGTCCGGCACCCACTAGCCAGATCTTGCCCTCGGCGCGACCGCTCGTCGACAGAAGCACGTTGGCGGCACGACGGGCAGCCGCATCATCGCTGGCGGCAACGGCATCCGCGACATCGCCCGAAAAGAACCGGCGCCAGAAAATCCGACGCGAAACACCCCGCGGCACAAGCCGCTCGACAGCTTCGCGATAATCGGCGGCGAGCCTTGCAAGCCGCCCGAGCGACGGCGGCAGCATCTGGTCAATACGGGCACGGATCATCTGCGCGAGTACCGGCCCAGCGCCTTCCGTGCCGATCGCCACGGCCACCGGCGCACGATTAACGAGCGCCGGAGTGTAGAAATCGCAGAAATCCGGCTGATCCACCGCATTGGCGGGAATGCGTTTGGCGCGAGCCGCAAGAACAATTTCCTGGTCTCGCGCGGCATCACCCGTTGCAGCAAAAACAAGCGCAACACCGTCAAGCTGATCCGGCGAAAATGGCTCGGAAAGAGCAGGAACTCCCTCAGCAGCCAGCCAAGCGGCGTAATCCGCCTCAGGCTTGACGGCGTAAGCGACGATCTCGGCTTGCGTATTCCGCAGCAGGCGGGCCTTTGCGTAGGCCTCGTCGCCGGAGCCGAACACGGCAACCCGCCTTCCGCTCACGCGAAAGAACGCCGGAAAGACCGACAGACGGTTCGTACTGGACGACATGGAGGCTTCCTGACTCATACCTAGCCAATATCGTCGATTGCGTGGGGAAGGTGAAGGAATGGATATCCCGCCTTTGGGCAATACCCGTATTTCTGTTCCTCCGATCGGCGGATTGCGAGCAAAACCACCCGCGCCGCTTTCCCCAGCTTTTCCCAAAGCTTAACGGAAACACCTTCCGCAACTGCGCGCCAGGCAATAAAGTCGTGGAGAAACCAGCAGAAGTGACATCATGACCATAGCAGCCCGTCTCCTCGACGTCATCGAAAACGACATCCTCCCCCTGACTGAACGCGGCGTTGCCGCAGGCAACAAGGTCTTCGGTGCGGCCATCCTGAAAAAATCGGACCTTTCGCTGGTCATCGCCGAAACGAACAACGAGCTGGAAAATCCGCTCTGGCATGGCGAGGTCCATACGCTAAAGCGCTTCTACGAAAGAAGTTCAGGTCTCAAAACCAAGGACTTGATATTCCTGTCGACTCATGAGCCCTGCACGATGTGCATGTCGGCGATCACCTGGGCGGGTTTTGACAATTTCTACTCCTTCTTCACCCACGAAGACTCGCGCGATGCCTTTGCCATTCCGCATGACCTGAAGATCCTGAAGGAGGTGTTCGGCCTGGAGCCTGGCGGCTACCGCCGCAGCAACGCCTTCTGGAATTCCTTCTTCATCGAGGAACTGGTGGAAACGGAGAAGGAGCCGCTGCAGGCCGAACTCAAGGCGCAGGTTGCGCGCATCAAGGCTCGTTACGCGGCGCTCTCTGATAGCTATCAATCCGGCAAGACAAACAACAACATCCCGCTAGCCTGAGCGGCAACGCCTTCCAAGGGACGGATCATGGAAGCCTCCAAAGACATATCGCGCCTGCTCGAGATCATGGCAGCTCTCCGCACCCCCGTGACCGGCTGCCCCTGGGATCTTCAGCAGGATTTTGCGACCATCAAGCCCTACACGATCGAAGAAGCCTATGAGGTGGCCGACGCGATCGAGCGGAGCGACATGGACGACCTTCGCGAGGAACTGGGCGACCTGCTTCTGCAGGTAGTCTTCCACGCCCGCATGGCCGAGGAAGCGGGCGAATTCTCATTTGGTGACGTGGTGGAAGCCATCACGCGCAAGATGATCCGCCGCCACCCGCACGTATTCGATCGCTCGGATGCGGATACACCCGATGCCGTCAAGCTGCAGTGGGACGAGATCAAGGCAGAGGAAAAGCGCGAGCGGGCGGAACGGCGCGCGAGACGCGGCATCACCGAAGACTTCAAGCAGGGTTACCTCGGCGCGGTGCACCGGGCGCAACCCGCACTGACCGAGGCGCTGAAACTGCAACAGCGCGCCGCCAAGGTCGGCTTCGACTGGTCGGAGGCTGAACCGATCCTCGACAAGATCGAGGAGGAAGTCGGCGAACTGCGCGAAGCGTTGCGTACCGGTCGCAAGGAAAAGGTCGTGGACGAGCTCGGTGACCTGATCTTTGCGATAGTCAATATCGGCCGGCATGTGGGGGCCGATCCCGAAGATGCGCTACGCGGTACGAACACAAAATTTCGTCGCCGCTTCCGCCACATAGAAACCGAGCTTCAAAAAGCAGGTGAGAGCCTGGAGGAAGCCTCACTTGAGCGGATGGAAGACCTCTGGCAGGCAGCGAAGGGCGTACAGGACTAAGGGCGCGCAGTTACCGGTTAGCGCTCCCAGTCCTCGCGCTCCGGCTTGGCGCCGTTGCCGAGCTTGCGTTCAAGCTCCGCCGCCTGCGCCTCGGACAGGCGCACATCCAGCGTCACCGAACCGTCGTCGTTGTCGCTGCGTTCGTCGACCATGGCGTTGTCATAGATCCACGACAGCAGCGCGAGCTTTTCCGGCGGCAGCACGATCGTCGTCTCGACCAGAACGCCGGACAAGCGCTTGGAGATCTCCTCCATCAGCCGGTCGATGCCCTCGCCAGTGATCGCCGACACAGCCATGACATTATCGCGCCCTGCGGCACGCTCGGCCATGGCATCATGCGCTTCCGGTTCAAGCTGGTCGATCTTGTTCCAGACCTCGATGAGCCGCGCGGCACTTTCCTTCTCGTCGATCCCGAGATCGCCGAGGATACGCATCACGTCAGCGGACTGGGCCGCATTGTCCGGATCCGACATGTCGCGCACGTGCAGGATGAGGTCAGCTTCCAGAACCTCTTCAAGCGTAGCACGGAAGGCGGCAACCAGATGCGTCGGCAGGTCGGAGATGAACCCGACGGTATCCGACAGGATCACGGTGCGGCCATGCGGCAGCTTCATGCGGCGCAGTGTTGGATCAAGCGTTGCGAAGAGCATGTCTTCAGCCAGCACGCCGGCACCGGTGATGCGGTTGAATAGCGTCGACTTGCCGGCGTTGGTATAACCGACAAGCGCAACGATCGGGTGCGGAACTTTGCGGCGCTTGGCGCGATGCAGCTGGCGGGTTCGCACCACCTGCTCCAGTTCGCGCTCCAGCCGAACAATCCGCTCCTGCAGCAAGCGACGGTCGGCTTCGATCTGGGTTTCGCCTGGACCACCCATGAAGCCCGCACCACCGCGCTGGCGCTCCAAGTGCGTCCAACTGCGGACAAGGCGGCCCTTCTGGTAGTTGAGATGCGCAAGATCGACCTGCAGCGTGCCTTCCTTGGTGGAGGCACGACGGCCGAAGATTTCCAGGATCAGGCCGGTCCGGTCGATGACCTTCGCGTTCCATTCCTTCTCGAGATTGCGCTGCTGGACAGGTGTGAGTGGATGGTCGACGATGACAAGACCGGCGTCATGCTCATCGAGCAACGCCTTGATCTCCTCGATCTTGCCCGTGCCCATGAGCGTTGCCGGACGTGGCTGCGCCACCGGCACGATCAACCCTTGGACAATTTCGAGATCGATGGCCTTGGCAAGACCAACGGCTTCTTCAAGACGCGCTTCATTGGAGCGCTGCGGCACGGGGACACTGCCGTCCACCTGCCCTGCCCTCGGCTTTGCCTGCTTGAGCACCGGCACGATGACGGCCGCGCGCATGTCGTCCCGGCGCTTTTCAGCTTCCGGGACAAGGGATTCGTTCGAGGTATCGCGATTTGAAATACTGTCTGTCCTTAAGCCGCGTTTTCTTCCGTCTCGAACATCTGCATGGGCTGGCCCGGCATGATCGTCGAGATCGCGTGCTTATACACGAGTTGGGAATGTCCGTCACGGCGGAGAAGGACGCAGAAGTTGTCAAAGGACGTAACAACGCCCGTCAACTTCACGCCATTGATCAGGAATATCGTCAGCGAAATCTTTTGTTTGCGGACAGTATTGAGAAATAAATCCTGCAGGTTTTGAGAACGTTCCGCCATGGCGCCGCTTCTTTCTTATTTGCCGGATACACCGGATTCTGATCAAAAATGAAAGGAAAAACAGGGAAACGCCCTCGTGTTTCCCTTCCCCTGTGTCTGGTTATCAAATCGCTGTCTTTTCCGCAACGTCGAAAAAGGCATCACGTATAGCCGACGATGCTGTGCCGGGGTGGCCGTTGGCAACAGGTTTTCCGTCAATTTCCACAATTGGCACGCAAATGCCGGTTGCAGACGTGAGAAACACCTCGCGCGCAGCCATCATCTCATCGACCTTGAAATCCCGCTCCACTACGGTCAACCCAAGCTTGGCTGTCACATCGAGGGCAGTTGTTCGGGTGATACCTCTCAGGATGCCATATTCTGCGGGTCTGGTAACCAGTTCTCCATCCGCCGTCACTATCCACACGTTCGAAGACGCGCCTTCCAGCACAATGCCGTTGCGGTCAACGAAGATCGCGTCCTGCGCGCCGGCTTCCTTCGCCTGCTGCTTGGCCAGTACATTCGGAAGCAGGCCCACCGTCTTGATGTCGACACGGTCCCAGCGATTCTCAGGCACGGTGATGACCTTGATGCCGTTGGCGTACTTCCTGGTCATGATAGACGGATCGGTGCTCTTTGCGGTGATCGTCACCGTCAGCGGCGTATCCTGCGACGGGAAATAATGGTCCCGCCGGGCAACACCGCGGGTGATCTGCAGGTAGAACAGACCGTTGCGGACACGGTTGCGTCGTAGCACTTCGCGGATCACCGTGGTCAGTGCTGCGCGGCTCATCGGCGACGCCATCCTCAACTCGCTAAGCGAGCGATCAAGCCGCGTCAGGTGCCGGGTGAGATCGACAATCATGCCCTGGCGGACCTCGCAAACCTCATAAACGCCGTCCGCGAACTGAAAGCCGCGATCCTCGATATGCACGGCTGCGTCCGAATGCGGGAGATACCGACCGTTGACATAAGCGATACGGGACATCTTGGACCTCGACTAGAAATATTGGATGGAGACGCGGAAAAGCTGTTCGACGTCACGCACCGCATCGGCCGTGGCGAATAGGACGACCCGATCGCGCGCCTTGATTCTTGTCGCCCCATCGGGGCGGATCACGACACCGTCGCGGAAGATCGCACCAACGCGGATGCCGTCAGGCAGGTGAAGCTCGCGGAAGGACTTGCCGACCAGAGGCGATGTTTCCAGCGCCTCGGCCTCGATGATTTCGGCCGCGCCATGCTGCACGGCATAAACCGAGCGGATGCGCCCCTTGCGGACGTGCTGCAACACGCGGGAGATCGTTACCGCGCGCGGGTTGATCTGCGCATCGATGCCAACGGACTGGGTGATCTGGTTGAACGAGGTGGAGTTGATCAGCACCAGGTTCGACTTGCAGCCCAGCGACTTGGCCAGGAGGCCCCCTAGAATGTTGATCTGGTCGTTGTTGGTCAACATCACGATCAGGTCGGTTTCCTGGATATCCGCCTGAGACAGGATGTTCTGGTCGAGCGCCGATCCATGAAGCACGATCGTGTTGCGCAGCGTCTCAGAGATGGTGATCGCCTTGTCGCGATCGCTCTCGATGATCTTGAGCCGCGTCCGCGGCTGGTGTTCCTCGATCGTGCGCGCGACGAAATGGCCAATATTGCCGCCACCGGCGATGATGATGCGGCGCGCCTCCGGCTCCTCGTGGCCGAACAGGCCAAGCGTGCGGCGAACATGTTCCCGCTGGCAGATGACATAAGCCAGATCACCCACTTCCAACTGGTCGGCGGAGCGAGCCACCTTCAGTGAGCCCTCGCGGTAGATCCCGACCACCGTCGCCATGAGATCCGGAAAGAGGTCGGAGAGTTGGTGCAAAGGCGTCGAGACGACCGGGCAGTCTTCCATGCACTCGATCGCGACCATGGCGATCTGGTCGTCAGCAAAACGCATGACGTCCGTCGCGCCGGGGAAGGAGATGCGCCGCAACACCATCTTGCCCACTTCGACCTCCGGAGAGATCGTCACGTCGATCGACATGTTCTGCCGGCTGAAGAGATCGGCATATTCCGGCTGCAGGTAGCTCTGGGCGCGAATGCGGGCGATCTTGGTCGGCACCGAAAAGAGCGCATGCGCCACCTCGCAGGCGACGATATTGACCTCGTCAAAGAGCGTGACGGCGATGATCATGTCGGCGTCTTCGGCGCCGGCCTTTTCCAGCACGTCCGGATGGGCGCCGTGCCCGACATACCCCTTCACATCGAGCGCTTCGGTGATCGCCGCAATCAGCGTCTGCGACGTGTCGATGACGGAGACGTCATTGTCCTCCTGCGAAAGCCTTTCGGCGATGCCGTAGCCGACCTGCCCCGCGCCGCAAATGATCACCTTCATCGACAGAAACTTTCGCGGTCAGACGCCCAGGGATTTCAGCTTGCGATGCAGCGCCGACCGCTCCATGCCGACGAATTCGGCGGTGCGGGAGATGTTGCCGCCAAACCGGTTGATCTGCGCAATGAGATAGTCACGCTCGAACATTTCGCGTGCCTCGCGCAAGGGCAGCGTCATGATGTGATAGTCGCCCTTGGTGGACACCTTTGGCAGCATGTCGCCAAGATCGGTCGGCAGCATATCGGCGGAAATCGGGGTGTCCGGACCATCGGTGCGGGCAAGAATCATCAGCCGCTCGATATTGTTGCGCAGTTGGCGGATGTTGCCAGGCCAATCATGAGCCTGGAGGACCGCCATGGCATCTTCACCAATGCGACGCGGGCGAATACCGGCCTGCTCGGAAATCTGCCGCATGAACATGTCCACCAGAAACGGAATATCCTCGCGCCGTTCTGCAAGTGCAGGAACCTTCACCGGAACCACCGCGAGCCGATGGTAGAGATCTTCTCGGAACGAGCCTTCGGAGATCAGGTTCTCGAGGTTATAGGCCGTCGACGAGATGATGCGGACGTCGACCTTCACCCGCTTTGACCCACCCACGCGCTCGAACTGCTGGTCCACCAGTACCCGCAGGATCTTGTTCTGAGTCTCGCGCGGCATTTCACCCACCTCGTCGAGGTAAAGGATGCCGCGATGCGCTTCTTCCAGCGCGCCAATCTTGCGCGGCTGCCCGGGTGCGCCTTCCGTGCCGAACAAGGCCACTTCCATGCGGTCCGGCGTGATCGTCGCGGCATTGAGCGCCACGAAGGGCCCTCCCGAACGGGCCGAGCGCTTGTGGATCATCCGCGCGACCAGTTCCTTGCCCGACCCTGACGGCCCAAGGATCATGATGCGGCTGTTGGTCGGCGACACCTTGTCGATCGTCTGGCGAAGCTGGGAGACGGCAACCGAGGTGCCGACGAGTTCGGCCGCATCGCCGGTACGTTTCTTGAGTTCGGTCACTTCGCGCTTCAGCTTGGAGTTCTCGAGCGCACGCTCGGCAATCAGAATCAGCCGGTCTGCCTTGAACGGCTTCTCGATGAAATCGAACGCACCACGCTTGATGGCCGAAACGGCGGTCTCGACATTGCCGTGACCGGAAATCATCACCACCGGCAGTTCGGGATGGCGGCTCTTGATCTCATCCAGCAGCGCCAGCCCGTCGAGCTTGGAGCCCTGCATCCAGATATCGAGGAAGACGAGGCGCGGCACGCGATCGGAAATCGACGCCAACGCGCTATCGCTGTCGTGGGCCGTGCGGGTTTCATGCCCTTCGTCAGAAAGAATGCCGGATACAATATCGCGAATATCGGCTTCGTCATCCACGACCAGAATATCAGACGCCATATGCCAGTTCCTTGTTATTATCGTCCGTGCCCGGGACGGCCGCCTTGTTGAGACGCGGCAGCACGACCCTGATCATGGCGCCTTTGCCATGATCGAAATCGGCGGGAGCATCGTGCAATTCCAACTGCCCGCCATGTTCTTCGATGATCTTCTTGACGATCGCCAGTCCGAGACCGGTGCCCTTCTCCCGCATCGTCATATAGGGCTCCAGAATCCGGTGCCGGTTTTCCGTCGGCAGGCCGCTGCCATTGTCGATGATGTCGACAACGTAGGCGTCGCGGTTCGCGTCAAGATAAGAGCGGACCTTGACCTTGCGCCCATCGCGTTCCTGATCGCTCGGCACCGCCTCGATGGCTTCCACCGCGTTCTTCACGAGATTGCCAAAGGCCTGGCCAAGCATGCGCGCGTCGAACATGCCACGCAGCGGCTCATCGCCAAGTTCACGGATGAAGTCGACGTGGGTCGTCCCCATTTCGCGCAGGAAGACGGCGTCGCGGACAACATCCCGCAGGTCAGCCTCTTCCTTGGAAGGCTTCGGCATCCGCGCAAACGAGGAGAACTCGTCGACCATGCGCCCGATGTCGCCCACCTGCCGAACGATCGTGTCGGTGCATTGGTCGAAAACCGCCCGGTCGTCTTCCGCAATATGCTTGCCATAGCGGCGCTTCAAGCGCTCTGCCGACAGCTGGATCGGCGTCAGCGGGTTCTTGATTTCATGCGCAATACGCCGCGCGACATCCGCCCAGGCCGTCGAGCGTTGTGCGATCACCAGGTCGGTGATGTCGTCGAGCGTGATGACGTAGGAATCCTGCGACGAGCGTTGCTCCTCGCGCGTGACCTGCACCGAAAGCGTCCGCTCCTTGCCGCCGCGCATCAGGTTCACCTGCTTGCGGAACTCGCCGCGGGCACGGGCCCGCGCTTCGGTGAGCACCTGCTCGATCTCCGGCGCCACGTCCTGCAACTTCTCGCCGATAAGCTCCTCTGCCGGTACACCCAGGAAGGCTTCGGCGGTCGGATTGACGATGGTGATGCGCCGGTCTTCCTCGACGCCAATGACGGCGGCGGTGACGCCCGACAGCACGGCCTCGATGAAGCGGCGACGGTCATCCACCTCGTCCTTCGCCTCAAGGATTTCATCGCGCTGGCCACGGATCTCGGAAATCATCTTGTTGAAGGTGCGCGACAGGTTGCCGACGTCGCCATCGGCTGCCCTCACCGGTACGACGACGTTAAGATTACCGGTCGCCACGCTGTCAGCGGCGCTGATGAGGAGGCGGATCGGGCGCACGATGCGGTCAGCGACCGCGATGGCCGTCCAAATGGCCGCAAGCAGGACGATTAGTGCAAAACCGAGGTAAAGCACGGCAAAGGCGATCTGCAACGAGGTCCGGCCCGCCTCCATCGCCTGATACTCGGCGGTGTTTTCTTCCATCATCCGCATTGCGGCGATGACCTTCGGGTCGACGGCGCGGATCGTGTAAAGGAAGGCGCCGGGCACCGCATCCATCTTGATGACGGCACCAACGAGGTTGGTCACGCCCGGGGGGATTAGTGTCGGCTGCCCGGCAGCGGCAGATTGCAGCGCATCCTGCGGGATGGCGGGAAGCGGCTTCTCCGTCTTGATATCAGCCTGTACGATCGCCTGGCCGTCCTCGCGCACCAGGAAGGCGCCGAGCATACCGCGACCGCGCGCCTGGCGCGTCATCAATTCGATGAAGCCGGTCCGATCGAGATAGAACATCGCCCGGTTACGTTCGAGGTCGTTCGACATCGAAACCGTCTGGCCCTGCAAATAGCTGGCATTCTCCAGCATATAGGCCCGCGCCACGTCCTGCGACGACTGGACGATCGATTGCGTGCGCAGCGAAAACCAGCGATCAAGCCCGACATTCAAGGTCAGGCTGGCGAAGATCGCGACCAGAACCGCCGGCGTGATCGCCACGATCGAGAACAGCACGACGATGCGCACATGCAGCCGGGCCGCCGCACGGCCACGGTTGCGGGCTCGCACCAGCCGCGCCACCTCACGACCGATAAGGTACACCAACCCGAGAATGAACAGGGAATTCACAGCTGCGGACGCAATGACCACGTTGGTCGTCGGCGCGATCGGCGTCAGGCCAAGCAGAACAAAAAGCGTAAGCGAGGCACAGATGAGCGCGCCGCCAGCCAGCAGCAGACCCGGAAGCGCAAACGACGCCCGACCGTCCTGCCCGCCTGCCTCGCCGCCCGACACGTCATCTTCGGTCGCCGGCGCTGTCACACCATGCATCATCGAAATCACTCCGATCCCCAAGCCCTCGCGGGAGATCGTTTTCAGCCCGCCCGGCGGGAAAACGACAGCCACCTCAGCGATCTGTCAGTGCACTTGAAGCACTGTCGCGAACCGCCACTCCACCACCGGCATTGCGTTGCGTTTAAGCAACGCAATGTGGCGAAAATGCAACGATCGGCGAGTCCTGTCAAGAAGGCTGGAACATTCCTCAGATCACGCTGTGCGTGAACTGCGGTACACGGAGACGCCCAGTTCGCGGATCTTCTTGCGCAGAGTATTGCGGTTGAGACCCAGGAGATCAGCCGCCTTGATCTGGTTGCCGCGCGTCGCCGTAAGTGCGGCGAGGATCAGCGGATACTCCATCTCGGTGAGCACCCGGTCGTAGAGACCTGGCGGCGGCAGGCCGTCGCCGAAGCTCGCAAAATAGCTGCGCATGTTTTCTTCGACTGCCTGGGCAATGGTCAGCGATCCACTGCGGGCGCTGACCTTGTCGATCGGGCTGTCCGGCACATCCGAGCGCAGCTCCGCCTCGATGATTTCGCGGGTGATGACATCCTGCGGATAAAGCGCGGTCAGACGGCGGATCAGGTTTTCCAGCTCGCGCACGTTGCCCGGCCAGGCATAGGCCTTCATCAGGTCCAGCGCTTCGTTGTCGAACCGCTTGTGGTCAAGCCCTTCCTTTTCCGCCATCTGCATGAAGTGACGGACGAGATCCGGGATGTCTTCGGCCCGGTCGCGCAGCGGCGGCAGGCGCAGCGGCACAACGTTCAGGCGGTAATAGAGGTCTTCGCGGAAGAGGCCCTGGTTGATGAGGTGCTTCAGGTCCTTGTTGGTGGCGGCAACGATGCGGACGTCGGTGCGGATCGGGGTGCGGCCACCAACTGTGGTGTATTCGCCCTGCTGCAGGACGCGCAGCAGGCGCGTCTGGGCGTCCATCGGCATGTCACCAATCTCGTCAAGGAACAGGGTACCGCCCTCGGCCTGCTCGAAGCGACCGGTTGAGCGGCTTTGCGCGCCGGTGAAGGCGCCCTTCTCGTGGCCGAAGAGTTCGGATTCGATCAGGTCGCGCGGGATGGCGGCCATGTTGATCGCCACGAAGGGGCCGTTGCGGCGCTTGCCGTAGTCGTGCAGCGCGCGAGCGACAAGTTCCTTGCCGGTGCCCGACTCGCCGGTAATCATCAGCGTCAGGTCCGTCTGCATCAGGCGCGCCAGGACGCGGTAGATTTCCTGCATGGCAGCAGAACGGCCGACAAGCGGCATGCCGTCCTGCGTGTCGTCATCCAGCCGTGCTGGCTTGCGCTTCGGCTCAGCCAGGGCGCGTCCGATGATGGCGATGAGTTCAGTCAGGTCGAACGGCTTCGGCAGGTAGTCGTAGGCACCCTTCTCGGATGCCTTGATGGCGGTCATGAAGGTATTCTGCGCGCTCATGACGAGCACCGGAAGCTCCGGCCGGGCCTTCTTGATCCGCGGCAGCAGATCGAAGGCGTTCTCGTCCGGCATCACGACGTCGGTCACCACCAGATCGCCCTCGCCCGCCGAAACCCAGCGCCAGAGCGTGGCAGCATTGGACGTGATGCGCACCTCGTATCCGGCACGCGTCAGGGCCTGGTTGAGAACGGTGCGGATCGCCGCGTCGTCATCGGCGACAAGGATCGTGGCAGTCATTTCGAGCTTCCTGTGGAATGCGAGGCGCGATCGTCAGCCGCCTCTTCCTTGTGCATGGGCATCAACACCCGGAATGTCGTGCGGCGGGCCTGGCTGTCGCATTCAACGATGCCACCGTGGGCGCCGATGATCTTGGCAACCAGCGCAAGCCCCAACCCGGACCCGTTCGTCTTTGTGGTGATGAAGGGATCAAAGAGATGCGGCAGCAGATCCGCCGGCACGCCCGGACCGTTGTCGATGACGCAGAATTCGAGCGGCAGCGAAATCTTTTCGCGCGTACCGGAGACCGAGAGCTTGATCCCCGGACGATAGGCCGTCGTCAGCATGATCTCCGCATCCGGCTGGTCGCCCACTGCTTCTGCTGCGTTTTTCACCAGATTCAGGAAGACCTGCACCAACTGGTCGCGATTGGCAAAAACCGGCGGCAGTGACGGGTCGTACATCTCCGAGATCTTGATGTTGCGACCGAAGCCCGCTTTTGCCACCGCCTTTACATGGTCGAGCACCGAATGGATGTTGAGCGGCGTGCGCTGTACGGGGCGCTCGTCGGAGAACACTTCCATACGGTCGACCAGCGAGACGATACGGTCCGTCTCATCGCAAATGAGACGGGTCAGGGCGCGGTCCTCGTCCGGCACCGACGTTTCAAGAAGTTGGGCGGCGCCACGGATGCCGGAAAGTGGGTTCTTGATCTCATGCGCCAGCATGGAGGCAAGACCGGTGACGGAACGGGCTGCCGCACGATGCGTCAACTGCCGGTCGATCTTGTCTGCCATGGAGCGTTCCTGGAAGACCACGACAACCGAGCCAGATTCGCTCACCACCGGCGCGACATAAAGGTCGACGAGCTTGTCCTGGCCAAGACGGGGAGACGACAGATCGACCCGGTATTCATTGACCGGCGCCTTGCGCTCACGCACCTGGTCGATCAGTGCGAGAAGCGGGCTGCCGAACGGGATGAAGGTGGAGATCTCGTTCTTGGCGAGATAGGTGGCGCTCGCACCGAAGAAGGATTCCGCTTCCCAATTGGCGAAGGCAACCTTTCCGGCCGAATCGACCAGGATCACCGGATTCTGGACAGAGTTCAAAACGGCCATGGCGAGCGTATTGCCGACCGCGGCACCCAAAGCTCCGTTGGCTCCTTCGGCCTTGCTCATGCGGCCTTCCTTTGCTTCTCGCCATCCTCACCGGCGAAGGCCGACCTCATTCGAGACATGACGTCCTGCGGGTCCTTCGAGATCATGATCGCTGCCTTTTCCTCCACGGCAAGTGACGGCGCATAGCGGTCGAGATACCAGCCGAGATGCTTGCGGGCATGCCGCAGCCCCGGCTCGCGGCCGTAAAGCTCCAGCATCGCCTCGTAGTGCTCGCAAACGAGGTCCGGGATCTCGTTGGTAGCCGGACCCGGCTCGCCTGCAAGTTGGCCGACATGCCAAGGCCGGCCCTGTGCGCCGCGGCCAAGCATCACGGCGTCGGCGCCGGAGCGACGGACGATCTCTGCCGCATCCTCAGGCGTCTCGACGTCCCCGTTGGCAATCAGGGGAAGTGATATGACCTCACGCACATCACGAATGGCGTCCCAATCCGCCCTGCCTTCATAGAACTGCATCCGGGTGCGGCCATGGATGGTAATCAGCTGAACGCCGGCGTCTTCAGCACGCTTGGCGATCTCCGGCGCGTTGATCGAGTTCTGGTCCCAGCCGAGCCGCATCTTCAGCGTCACCGGCACAGAAACGGCCTTGACCGTTGCCTCGATCAGCGTAAGCGCGTGGTCGGGGTCGCGCATCAGTGCGGAGCCCGAATAACCGCCGGTTACCTTCTTGGCAGGACAGCCCATGTTGATGTCGATGACGTCGGCGCCATTGTCCGCCGAGATCTTGGCAGCTTCGCCCATCCAGTGGGCTTCACGCCCAGCAAGCTGCACCATGTGAGGGTTGATGCCGGTGCTCCTCAACCGCGCCCAAGTTTCACCACGGTTCATCACCAGTTCCCGGCTGGCGACCATCTCCGTCACGACCAGGCCTGCACCGAACCGCCAGGCGATCTGCCTGAACGGCAGGTCGGTGACCCCCGACATGGGCGCCAGGACAACACGGTTCCTGATGTCGACAGACCCGATCCGGAAAGGCGTGGAGAGATCCTGAAGCGGCAAATGATGATCTTTCGGGCACATGATGCTACTGCACTATTTTTATTCACCTCAACTGCATTTGCCAAGAGCAAATCAGGAGATGCGCAATATTTAGCTTGCTGGCTGGATTACCCGCCTTTCATTCTATAGTTCTGCGCCTGTCAATCCTCCAGTATCGAGAAACAGGTGCGGCGCATGGGCGACAACGCCATGACAAACAAAGCCATGACGAATGACCACATGCTCATCGGGATCGTCATTGTTGCGGCCGGGCGCGGAGAACGTGCCGGATCCGCTGAGGAAGGGCCGAAACAGTACCGCCCGATCGGAGGCAGGCCGGTGCTGTCGCACACCCTGAAGCAGTTCGTGACCTGGCCCCGCAGCGGGCCGATCGTCGTCGTGATCCACCCGGAGGATCGATCACTTTATGATGATGCAACGTCCGGGCTCCACGACCCGCAGCGGATCATCGTCACCTTCGGCGGCGCGACGCGCCAGCAGTCGGTCTTGGCAGGGCTGCAGGCACTATCGGGAACGAGCGCAACGCACGTGATGATCCATGACGCCGCGCGGCCCTTCATCGATCATTGGGTTCTCGATCGGGTCGCGACGATGCTGGACAGCGGCGCCCCCGCGGTGCTTCCTGTCATTCCCGTTACCGACACCCTGAAGCGCGGCGGAAATGATGGCCTTGTACAGGAGACGGTTTCGCGAACTGGGCTGTATGCGGCGCAGACGCCGCAGAGCTTCCGGCTTTCCGATATCCTTGATGCTCACGCGAAAGCCGCCGCAAGCGGCCGCCATGATTTCACCGATGATGCATCGATCGCCGAATGGGCCGGCCTTCCTGTTACTCTGGCGGAAGGGTCCGTCGACAACATCAAACTGACAGTAAAGCGCGACATGGCCATGGCCGATGAAAAACTCTCTCGATTTGTCGTTCCGGATGTGCGCACCGGCAACGGCTACGATGTGCACCAGTTGGAGCCGGGCGACGGCGTCACGCTCTGCGGCGTCTTCATCCCACACCACCTGAAGCTCAGCGGCCACTCGGATGCCGATGTGGCGCTCCACGCGCTGACTGACGCCCTGCTCGCGACCTGCGGCGCCGGCGACATCGGCGACCACTTCCCGCCAACGGACATGCAGTGGCGGGGCGCGGCCTCGACCATCTTCCTTGAGCATGCGGCAAAGCTGGTTCGCGACCGTGGCGGCGTCATCACCAACGCCGATGTCTCGCTCATCGCCGAAGCACCCAAGATCGCGCCGCACCGTGACCAGATGCGCAAGAATCTCGCCGATACGCTGGGCATCACGATCGACTGCTGTTCGGTAAAAGCGACCACCAACGAAAAGATGGGCTTTGTGGGTCGCAATGAGGGCATCGCCGCCATTGCCACCGCAACCGTCGTTTACCGGAGGAGTGTCGAATGAGCCTCTTTCCTCCGGAGATCATCGGCAAGGCCGAACAGATCATCGCCGGCTTCTCCAGCCGCGGCATGATGGTTGCCACCGCTGAATCCTGCACCGGCGGGCTGATCGCCGGCGTATTGACTGAGGTTCCGGGCTCCTCTGCCGTCGTTGATCGCGGTTTCGTCACCTATACCAATGAAGCCAAGGCCGACATGCTCGGCGTCAGCCCCGCCACGCTTGAGGCTTATGGCGCGGTGTCAAAGGAGACGGCGTTGCAGATGGTCCACGGCGCGCTCCTCCGCTCGCGCGCGACGGTCGCCGTCGCTGTGACGGGTGTCGCCGGGCCTGGTGGCGGTTCGGCAGAAAAGCCGGTCGGCCTCGTGCACCTTGCTGCCAAAAACCACTCAGGAACCATCCTGCATCGCGAGATGCGCTACGGCGATATTGGCCGCGACAAAGTGCGTCTCGCGACCGTTGAGACGGCACTGGATATGCTGGTGGAGGCTGCGGTCTAAGCGTAGATCTTGTCGGCTCTCGCCTCGAACGCTTCGGCAAACATCCGGAAAGCGCGATCGAACATCGATCCCATGAGCGCACCGAGAATCATGCTCTTGAACTCGTAGTCGATATAGAAGTGCACGACGCATGCGTCTGGCGACCCATCCGCCGCCGGTTCAAATCGCCACCGGTTGTCGAGATACTTGAACGGCCCCTCGATATATTTGACGTCGATCGCCTGTTCCGCCGGATTGAGCAGCACCTGGGTCGTGAACGTCTCGCGGATCGCCTTGTAACCGACCGTCATGTCCGCCAGCAAAAGCGTCTTGCCGTCCCGCTCCTTGCGCGAGCGGACCGAAAGCGCATCGCACAGCGGCAGGAATTGCGGGTAGCGTTCAATATCGGCAACCAGTGCATACATTTTCTCTGCACTGTGCTTCACGGGACGGCGGATCTCAAACTTTGGCATGCCCGTGAGTTAAGCCCGCTTCCGCACAATATCAAGCTGTTGAGCGGAGCCGCGACAGAATATCCACGCGACCGCTCCGACCTCTGCCTACGAAAATCAAGGCATGGAACGCCGGACGATCGGACATGGATTTCCTTCGCAACCAGACAATATTATACGGGTTGTCGAAGACCATGCTGCGGCGCCTTCGTGCACCGCAGGTAGTAGAATACGTCATGGTGTTCCGGGACTGTAACGATGAGGATGGGTGCGGTGCGCCGGGCTTGCTGAACGACGGGTTCGGCATCGAGTGACCGCCTCCCTCCTAGCGGAAAGACGTGCAGATGGATGATTTCGCCCAGATGATCAAGTTGCTGGAATCCGCCAAGCAGCTTGCTGACATGAACCAGCTACCCATGCTCGCATACCTGATCGAAATGGCAAAGGGAGAGGCTCGCGGCCACCGTTATACGCTGCGTGAGCGCCGGCGCGGGCAGGCAAAACGCCCGAAGGACGAGGCTGCGGAATAAAGAGAGAAGGATCGCCGCTTATTCAGCGGCGACCATCAGCTTCTGCTCGCGCGCTGCGCGAAGGCGCGCGAAATCGTCACCCGCATGATGCGACGAGCGGGTGAGCGGGCTCGAGGACACCATCAGAAAGCCCTTTGAGTAAGCCACGGTCTCGTAGGACTTGAACTCCTCGGGCGTCACGAACTTCTCGACCTTGTGGTGCTTGCGGGTCGGCTGCAGGTACTGGCCAATCGTCAGGAAGTCGACGTCCGCCGTGCGCAGGTCGTCCATCAGTTGCAGCACTTCGTTCCGCTCTTCGCCAAGGCCGACCATGATGCCGGACTTGGTGAACATGGTGGGGTCGAGTTCCTTCACCCGCTGCAGCAGGCGGATGGAGTGGAAATAACGGGCGCCCGGGCGAACGGTCAGGTAGTTGCCCGCCACGGTTTCCATGTTGTGGTTGAAGACGTCCGGCTTGGCGGCCACGACGCGTTCCAGTGCGCCCGGTTTCTTCAGGAAGTCAGGAGTGAGGATCTCGATCGTCGTGTCCGGCGACGCCGCGCGGATCGCCCAGATCACCTTTTCGAAGTGCTCGGCGCCCCCGTCTTCCAGGTCGTCGCGGTCGACGGAGGTGATGACGACGTGCTCGAGGCCCATCTGCTTGACGGCCTTGGCGACATTTTCCGGCTCATCGAGATCGAGCGCATTCGGGCGACCGGTTGCGACATTGCAGAATGCGCAGGCGCGGGTGCAAATCTCGCCCATGATCATGAAGGTGGCGTGCTTCTTGTCCCAGCACTCGCCGATATTCGGGCAGCCGGCCTCTTCACAGACCGTGACGAGCTTGTGCTCCTTCACGATCGACCGAGTTTCCATGTAGCCCTTGGAGACGGGTGCCTTGACGCGAATCCACTCCGGCTTGTGCATCACTTCCGTGTCGGGACGGTGTGCCTTCTCCGGATGGCGGACACGCTTCTCATCACTCAGAGCAGTCCTGTCGAGAATAGTGACCATCGAAAACCTGCTTTCGACCGCATGCCTGCGGTTCCTTCGTCAACGCCTGACGAGCTTGGCAACAAATAACAAAATGCAGGAGCCGACGAAACCCTGCACGAGGTAACCCAGCCATCCGCTGGCGACATGGATGTCGGCGCTTTCGAAGATGGCATTGGCAATAACGGCACCCACGATGCCGATCACGATGTTCATGAAGATGCCGAAGCGGATGTCCATCAGCTTGCCGGCGAGCCATCCCGCCAAACCGCCGATGATGATTGCCGCAAACCAGCCCACTTCCATGCGTGTCGTCCTTCCGCTTGTCCGAGAGATATGGGCAGTCGCCTGCCCATCTGCAAACTGTCGAGGATCAGGCGTTCAGGACCTTGCCATAGGCATCGAGAACGCTCTCCTTCATCGACTCCGAAATCGTCGGATGCGGGAAGATCGTGTGCATCAGGTCTTCTTCCGTCGTCTCGAGGTTCATGGCGACGACGAAGCCCTGGATGAGTTCGGTGACTTCAGCACCGACCATATGCGCACCGAGGAGTTCGCCGGTCTTCTTGTCGAAGATCGTCTTGACCATCCCTTGGTCCTCGCCAAGCGCCACGGCCTTGCCGTTGGCGGCAAAGGAGAAGCGGCCGACACGGATGTCGCGACCCTGATCCTTCGCCTTAGCCTCCGTGAGACCGACCGAAGCGACCTGCGGGTTGCAATAAGTGCAGCCCGGGATCTTCAGCTTGTCCATCGGATGGACGTTCGGGACGCCGGCAATTTTTTCGACGCATATGACCGCCTCGTGCTCGGCCTTGTGGGCGAGCAGCGGCGGGCCGGCAACGTCTCCGATCGCGTAGATGCCGTCCACGCTCGTCTTGCCATAGCCATCGATGACGATGAAGCCGCGGTCGGTCTTGACGCCGACGGCCTCGAGCCCGATGCCTTCGATATTGGCCTGGACACCGACAGCCGAGATCATCCGGTCGGCGGTGATCTTTTCGGTCGTGCCATCTTTCTTCTCGATGGTGGCAGTTACGGAACTGGCGCCCTTCTCCACCTTGGTCACCTTGGTTTCCAAGTGGATCTTGATGCCCTGGCGGTCAAACTGCTTCTTAGCGAAGGCCGAAATCTCGGCATCTTCCACAGGCATGACCTGCCTCATGATTTCCACCACGGTCACATCGACGCCCATGGTGCGATAGAAGCTGGCAAACTCGATGCCGATCGCGCCGGAGCCCATGACGAGCAACGACTTCGGCATTTCGTCCGGCTTCATCGCCTCGAAATAGGTCCAGATCAGCTTGCCATCCGGTTCGATCCCGGGCAGCGCACGTGGACGAGCGCCGGTTGCGACGATGATATGCTTGGCGGTGTAGGTACCCTCGCCGAGCGTGTTCTTCGGCACGGGGCCCTGCGGCTGGACGATCGGCTTGGAGATCTTGCCGACAACGATCTCGCCGGGCTTGGTGATCTTCGCCTCGCCCCAGATGATGTCGATCTTGTTCTTCTTGAACAGGAAGCCGACGCCGTTGTTCATGCGCGCCGCAATACCGCGCGAGCGTGCAACGATCGCCTTGATGTCCGGCTTGATCGAACCTTCGAGCGTCAGGCCGTAGTCCTTGGCGTGGCTGGCCGTGTGCATCACATCGGCGGACCGCAGCAGCGCCTTGGTCGGGATGCAGCCCCAGTTGGAGCAGATGCCAGCCAGGTGCTCGCGCTCGACGACGGCGACCTTCAAGCCGAGCTGGGCTGCACGGATTGCGGCAATGTAGCCGCCCGGACCGGCACCGATAACGATCAAGTCGTAGGATTGAGCCATAGCTTTGCGCCTTTTCTCTGGGAGCCAGCGGTCGTCGCGGCTCGCCTCTCAACTATTAAAGTCCGAGCATCATCCGGACGATCGGCTCGAGGCCGCGTCCGATGGCTCGCGTATTGTCTGCCGTCAGATGCACGCCATCGATCGGCGTGGTCTTTGCGACCGATCCGGCATCAAAGAAACCGCAGCCCATGTCGTCCGCCAGGTCCCGGTAGAGCGAAGCCAGCATCGCTGACTCTTCCACGCCGCCACGGAACATGGCGGAGAACACAGGATCTGCCGTCTCGCAAAGCGGCGGAGGCGAGACGATCAGCACGTCGGGCGCATCATAGTCGAAGGAGTATTCGTGATGCCGTATCAGCCCGACAAGCCGTTGCATGCCGGAACGCGCCGCGTGCGCGGTACCGGCAATGACCGGCTTCATGTCGTTCGACCCCAGCATGATGATGACGAGGTCGAGCGGCATGTGAGTATGAAGAACCGTCGGCAGCGTCCTCACGCCGTTGCGATCGCAATCGGCCAAATGGTCGTCATAGCCGGTGGTGCGACCGTTCAGACCTTCGGCGATTATCGTGACCTCGCTGCCGAGGGCCGCGCCAAGCACGCTTGGCCAGCGATCCTCATAGGCATGGCGACCGGGGCCATCCGGATTGTAGCCCCAGGTCAGCGAGTCGCCGAAGCAGAGAACGGTTTTCACAAGCCGGCCCTCCGGACTTAGACGAGCATCGCCATCGGATTTTCGATGTAGCGCTTGAAGGCAGAAGCCAGTTCCGCGCCGAGCGCACCATCAATGACGCGGTGATCGAAGGCGAAGGTGGCGGTCATGACAGTTCCGACCTCGATCTTGCCGTTGCGGACAACCGGCTTCTCCACGCCCGCACCGATCGATACGATTGAGGCCTGCGGCAGGTTGATGATCGAGGTGAAGTTCGACACGCCGAACATGCCAAGGTTCGACACGGATGTCGTACCGCCCTGATACTCTTCCGGCTTCAGCTTCTTGTCACGCGCACGCTTGGCAAGGTCCTTGACCTCATTGGAGATCGCAGACAGCGTCTTCGTTTCAGCCTTCCGGACGATGGGCGTGATCAGCCCGTCGGGGATGGCAACTGCCACGCCGACATCGGCATGCTTGTGCATGACCCGTGCAGTCGACGTCCAGGAGGCGTTCGCCATCGGAACGTCACGAAGCGCAAGCGCCATCGCCTTGATGATGAAGTCGTTGACCGAAAGCTTGAAGGCCGGAACCTCGCCCTTCTCGGTCTTCTTCACGGGAGCCGAGGCGTTGATCTCGCCACGCAGCTTCAACAGCGCGTCGATTTCGCAATCTATGGAGACGAAGTATGACGGAACCGTCTGGCTCGACTCGGTAAGGCGCGAGGCGATCGTCTTGCGCATGCCGTCATGCGGCAGAAGTTCGTAGGAACCCTGCTCGAAGAGCTTCAGCACGGCATCGTCCGACTGGCCCTTGGCCGGTGCAACAGCAGGTGCCGCGGCGCCTGCTTCGGCTGACGGAGCAGCCGACTTCGTGCCACCGGATGCGACTGCCTTCTCGATATCCGCCTTGACGACGCGACCGTGCGGGCCGGAGCCGGCAACAGACGACAGGTCGATGCCGGCTTCCTTGGCGAGACGGCGTGCAAGCGGCGAGGAGAACACGCGCTTGCCATCGGCAACCGGCGCAGGTGTCGACGGAGCAGGCTTGGCATCCGCGACAGGCGTCGAGGCCTGCGGCGCGGGCTCAGCAGCCTTCGGAGCCGGTGCTGTCTCCGCCTTTGCAGGCTCGGCCTTCGATGCCTCTGCCTGCGCAGGCGCACCACCACCGGAAGAGGCGGCTGCCGCGACATCTTCGCCTTCGGCAGCAAGGATGGCGATCAAGGCATTTACCTTCACCGCTTCCGTACCGGCCGGCACGACGATCTTCGCCACGGTACCCTCATCGACGGCTTCCACTTCCATGGTCGCCTTGTCGGTCTCGATCTCGGCGATGACATCGCCGGACTTGACCTGGTCGCCTTCCTTCACAAGCCACTTGGCGAGGTTGCCCTCTTCCATGGTGGGAGACAGGGCCGGCATGGTGATGTTGATCGGCATCGAACGCCCTCCCCGTTACTTGTAGCAGACGGTCTTCACCGCCTGGACGACTTCACCGACATTCGGCAGCGCGAGCTTTTCGAGGTTCGCCGCGTAAGGCATCGGCACGTCCTTGCCGGCGATCGTCAGGATCGGCGCATCGAGATAATCGAAGGCCTGCTGCATGACGCGCGTCGCAATTTCGGTGCCAACGGACGACTGCGGGAAACCTTCTTCAACCGTAACGAGACGGCCGGTCTTCTTGACCGATTCAATCACCGTCGGCAGGTCCATCGGACGGATGGTGCGAAGGTCGATGAGCTCGACGTCGATGCCTTCCTTCTCCAGTTCAGCCACAGCCTTGACTGCATAGGTCATGCCGATGCCGAAGGAGACGATGGTGGCGTCCTTGCCGGTCTTGTGGATGCGAGCCTTGCCAATCGGCAGCACGAAATCATCCAGCTTCGGCACCTCGAAGGAGTGGCCGTAGAGAATTTCGTTTTCAAGGAAGATGACCGGGTTCGGGTCGCGGATCGCAGCCTTCAGCAGGCCCTTGGCGTCAGCTGCCGTGTAAGGCTGCACGACCTTGAGGCCCGGAATATGGCTGTACCAGGCAGCGTAATCCTGGCTGTGCTGGGCCGCAACGCGAGCGGCTGCACCGTTCGGACCGCGGAACACGATCGGCGCGCCCATCTGGCCGCCGGACATGTAAAGCGTCTTGGCAGCGGAGTTGATGATCTGGTCGATCGCCTGCATGGCGAAGTTGAAGGTCATGAACTCGACGATCGGCTTCAGGCCCGCCATCGCGGCACCAACGCCGACGCCGGCAAAACCGTGTTCGGTGATCGGCGTATCAACGACGCGACGCGCACCAAATTCCTGCAGCAGGCCCTGAGTGATCTTGTAGGCGCCCTGATATTCGGCGACTTCCTCACCCATGATGAAGACGCTCTCGTCGCGGCGCATTTCCTCAGCCATGGCATCGCGAAGCGCTTCGCGAACGGTGATCGTCGCCATCTCCGTCCCTTCCGGAATATCCGGGTCGGAGGCAACATCAATCTTCGGCTGGGCCGGGACCTTGCTGTCAGCCTTGGACGAAGGCTCTTCGTCGGACTGGCGCGCCTTGCCGCCTGCTGCGTCAGAGGTTGCAGCAGGAGTATCGGCATCTGCCTTCGGCGCATCTGCCTGGGCAGGCTTGGCTTCCGAGATCGCGTCGGCGCTTTCGCCTTCGGCGAGCAGGACCGCGATCTTGGTGTTGACCTTGACGTTCTCGGTACCGGCTTCCACCAGCAGCTTGCCGATCACGCCCTCATCCACGGCTTCCACTTCCATGGTCGCCTTGTCGGTCTCGATTTCGGCGATAACATCACCGGAGGTGACCTTGTCGCCCTCTTTCTTGAGCCACTTGCTCAGCGTGCCTTCCTCCATGGTCGGAGAAAGCGCGGGCATCAAAATGTCGATTGGCATGAAGTTCTCTCCCGCGATCAGAGCAGAATGTCGGTGTAGAGTTCGGACGGATCCGGCTCAGGATCGGCCTGCGCGAAGTCGGCGCTATCCGAAACAACGTCACGGATGTCCTTGTCGATCGCCTTCAGTTCGTCCTCGCTTGCCCAGGACTTTTCCAGCAAACGCTGACGCACCTGCTCGATCGGGTCCTGCTCGGAACGCATCTTCTGCACTTCTTCCTTGGACCGGTACTTGGCCGGGTCGGACATCGAGTGGCCGCGGTAACGGTAGGTGAGCATTTCCAAGATGATCGGGCCCGCGCCAGAGCGGCAGTGAGCCAATGCTTCGTCGCCCGCAGCCTTCACGGCGCGAACATCCATGCCGTCGACCTGGATACCGGGAATGCCGAAGCCGGAACCACGCAGCGAGTAGTTCGACTGCGCGGTGGCGCGGGACGTCGAGGTGCCCATTGCATAACGGTTGTTTTCGACGATGTAGACGATCGGCAGCTTCCAGAGAGCCGCCATGTTGAAGCTCTCGTAGACCTGGCCCTGGTTGGCAGCACCATCACCGAAATAGGCAACGGCAACATTGTCATTGCCGCGGTACTTGTTGGCGAAGGCCAAGCCCGTGCCGAGCGATACCTGCGCACCAACGATGCCGTGGCCGCCGTAGAAGTTCTTTTCCTTGGAGAACATGTGCATGGAGCCGCCCTTCCCCTTGGAATAGCCGCCCCGACGCCCTGTCAACTCAGCCATGACGCCGCGGGCGTTCATGCCGGTTGCCAGCATATGGCCGTGGTCGCGATAGGCCGTGATGACCTGGTCACCTTCCTTCTGGGCCATCTGCATGCCGACAACGACAGCTTCCTGGCCGATATAAAGGTGACAGAAGCCGCCGATGAAGCCCATGCCGTAAAGTTGGCCGGCCTTTTCTTCAAACCGACGGATCAGAAGCATCTCGCGGTAGGCGTGGAGATCCTGTTCCTTGGTGAAGTCCGGCGAATTCTGGCCGGTAAATTCCTTGGAGGAGGATTTGGAAGCAGACTTTGCCGCTGCTTTGCGGCCGGATACAGACGCGGTATTGGGTTGCGCCATCGATCCCTCCCTTTGAGTTCTGCGTTATGCGAAATTGGCACACCCGCTAAGGATGCTGGAACTCCAATCCCATTTCGAGGCGTAACATAGGCAAGAAGTGAGGCCCCAGCAATGCCATATTTGCATGGCACACATTCCGGCTAAAGCCCTGTCATAATTACCAAAAACTGAAGTTAACCAGATTCCGATTAATTCAGTAGTAGCTTTTGAAGATGACGATTTCGTCGCTCCGAGAGACGTTCAACTGGTAACGCGCAATCTCGTCCAGCATATCCTTTTCAAGTGTCCCATCGCTCATCAGCCGCACCTGCCGCTCAAGGGCTTCACGCTTGGCCGTGAGCTTTGCAAGCTCGTCCGCACGCGCCGCGCGCTGACGTTCGAACTCCTCCGTCGCAATCAGACCAAGGTCACCATGCACGGAATGATAGCCGAAATATGAAAGGAAGGCGACGGTGATGAGGGGAAGAACAAGGCGGCCAAACTTCCGCTTCTTATGATGTTTGGTCCACATGCCGTTCTTGATGCCCTGCTACGCTTCAACGGATCTGGGGATTCGATCCGGACAGGATCCAGATTCCCATAACTTGCTTAACCATTCGTTGATCGAGGCAAATGGAAAAGCCCGCGCAGGGCGCGGGCTTGGTATTGCATCACATCGTTCTACGGGCTGACCCGAAAAGGCCTCAGCCCTTCAGGATGCTACGGCCGGCGTAAGCGGCCTGCGGGCCCAGCATTTCCTCGATGCGGATGAGCTGGTTGTACTTGGCAAGCCGGTCGGAACGCGACAGCGAGCCGGTCTTGATCTGACCGCAGTTGGTCGCGACCGCGAGATCGGCAATCGTGGAGTCTTCGGTTTCGCCGGAGCGGTGCGACATGACGGCCGTGTAGCGAGCCTTGTGCGCAGCCTCGACCGCGTCGAGTGTTTCCGACAGCGAACCGATCTGGTTCACCTTGACGAGGATCGAGTTGGCGACGCCCATCTTGATACCGTCGCGCAGGCGAGCCGAGTTGGTGACGAAGAGGTCGTCGCCGACGAGTTGGACCTTCGAGCCGATCTTGTCGGTCAGGTACTTCCAGCCGTCCCAGTCGTCTTCGGCCATGCCGTCTTCGATCGAGATGATCGGGTACTTGCCGGCGAGTTCCGCCAGGTAGTCTGCCATGGCTTCCGGCTCCAGGCTGCGGCCCTCGCCTTCCATCTCGTACTTGCCGTTCTTGAAGAACTCCGTGGAGGCGCAATCGAGCGCCAGGAACACGTCGTCTCCCGGCTTGTAGCCAGCCTTCTCGACCGAGCGCATGATGAAGTCGAGCGCCTCTGGCGCGCTCTTCAGGCCCGGTGCAAAACCACCTTCGTCGCCGACGTTGGTGTTGTGACCCTGGGCAGCAAGCTCCTTCTTCAACACGTGGAAGATTTCCGCGCCCATGCGCACGGCATCCTTCAGCGTGTCGGCGCCGACCGGCATGATCATGAATTCCTGGAAGTCGATCGGGTTGTCGGCATGCGCGCCGCCATTGATGATGTTCATCATCGGCACCGGCAGGAGATGCGCGCTGGCACCACCAATATAACGATAGAGCGGAAGGCCGGACGATTCAGCCGCAGCCTTGGCAACAGCGAGCGAGACGCCGAGGATGGCATTGGCGCCGAGACGAGACTTGTTCGGTGTGCCATCGAGCGCGATCATCGTCTTGTCGATGTGGATCTGGCTTTCGGCATCGAAACCGCCGATCGCATCGAAGATCTCGGTATTGACCGCTTCGACAGCCTTCTCGACACCCTTGCCGTTGTAGCGCTTGCCACCGTCGCGCAGTTCCACCGCCTCATGTGCGCCGGTCGAGGCGCCAGACGGAACGGCTGCACGGCCCATCGAGCCGTCTTCAAGATAAACGTCCACTTCCACGGTGGGATTGCCGCGGCTGTCGAGGATTTCGCGGGCAATGATATCGGTGATGGCGGTCAAGGGTCTCTCCCTGGTTGGACTTTTGAATGTCGTAGAAGCTTGTCTCGCGCCGGTGACACGAGACCGTGCTCAATTGGCCTTGGCGATCGCGTCGAAGGCGAGCAGTTTTTCGAGAAGGCGGCGCATATCCTTCAGGCGCACCATGTTCGGGCCGTCAGATGGCGCATTGTCCGGATCTTCATGGGTTTCAATGAATACGCCGGCGACGCCCACGGCAACGGCTGCCCGCGCCAGCGTTTCGACAAACTCGCGCTGGCCGCCGGATGAGCCACCCTGGCCGCCTGGCTGCTGCACCGAATGGGTCGCATCGAACACCACCGGCGCACCAAGCGAGGCCATGATCGGCAGCGAGCGCATGTCGGACACAAGCGTATTGTAACCGAAGGAGGCACCGCGTTCGCAGAGCAGCACATTCGGATTGCCGCTTTGCGTGAATTTGGCGAGCACGTTCTTCATGTCCCAAGGCGCGAGGAACTGCCCCTTCTTGACGTTGATGACGCGGCCCGTCTTTGCCGCCGCGACCAAAAGGTCCGTCTGGCGGCTGAGAAACGCGGGAATCTGCAGGATGTCGACAGTCTTCGCGACGAGGCCGCACTGCTCTTCGGTGTGGATGTCCGTCAGAACCGGAAATCCGAACTCCTTCTTGAGATCTTCGAAGATCTCCATGGCAGGCTCAAGCCCGATGCCGCGCTTGCCGGAGATGGAGGTGCGGTTCGCCTTGTCGAAGGACGACTTGTAGACCAGCCCGATGCCAAGTTCGGCGCAGAGCTCCTTGAGCGTGCCGGCAATGTCGAAGGCGTGCTCGCGTGTTTCCATCTGGCAGGGGCCGGCGATCAGCGAAAGCCTTGCATCCTGAGCGAAGACAACCTGGCCCGCGCCTTCACCAACGAGCACACGAGAATTGGCCGCAACTTCCATGATCTATTCCTCAAACCCGAACAGAACGCCCTGACCGGGCGCTGCCGAAACAAGCACCCGGCCCTCTCGGCGGATGAATGCGACGTCATTAGCAGCAAGGGTAATCTCTGTCACGGCAAGATCGGTAGTCTTGAAGATCACGGCGCAGCCCTGCAGCCCTTCCCCGCCAGCTTGAGGTGGAAGAAGGAAATGCAGCCCCAGGTCATCGTCGGACATCACCCGTGTACGGACGCCGTTCGCTGCCACGAAACCGGCGCCCAACTCATCCTGCTCATGCTCGAACACCTGCGCCAATAGCGGCACGGCCGCATCGGGCTGTGATGCACCCAGGATGATCTCGCTGATGCCGATCACCGCGTTCGCATGGCTCAGCAGTTCCTCCCGCCCCGAAGGCAGTGGATTCAATCTCTGACAGGAGAACAGAAAGAAATTGGGTGACTGCGAGTCGGCCGCAAAGGCGAGACGAAAGCGTGCCTCCGATTCCGTGCCATCCGGAAGCTTCATCGGCCGGGCGAACTCCAGCATCTCGCCGCCGGATATGCCCTGCGCCGTGAAAGCGGTATGATCCGCCTGCGCATCATCGGTGGCGAGCACGATGGCTGAAAGCCCCTCCCGATGCCTCGTGCGACAGAAGGCAAGATTGCGCTCGGTGAACACATTGCCACGCTTCGCAGCCGCTGCGGCCTGACGACGATTGGCGAATGCGAGCGGCTCCAGATAACTCCCATCCCGCAGGAAAACACAGGCGTTGGCGGTGCCAAATGGGTGCAGCGCATCGGGTGCAACCGTGAACCCAAGGTCACCAAGGCGCGCCCGCGTCACTGCCAGATCCTTCACCGGTAGGACCAGATGATCGATTGCTCTTGCGTTCACGTCATACCCCCGAGCCAGAACCGGCCTTTTAAATTGGCAACCGCGACGCCAGCAGCAAGTGCTCTCACGGCCAGATCACCGGCTCCTGATCAACAAAAATGCATATGACTTCACGGATATTTAGCCACTTGCGGAACACATACTGAACAGATAGTGTCTGTTCTGGATTTGTTTCCGACTCTTGGGGTGCTGACATGCTGACGCGCAAACAACAGGAATTGCTGCTTTTCATTCACGAACGAATGAAGGAGTCAGGCGTACCGCCATCTTTCGACGAGATGAAGGACGCACTTGATCTCGCATCGAAGTCTGGCATCCACCGGTTGATCACAGCGCTTGAGGAACGCGGCTTCATTCGCCGGCTTCCAAACCGCGCCCGGGCCCTGGAAGTCATCAAGCTCCCTGAGGCCTACTCCCCCAGCATGCAGCCCCGCCGCGGTTTCTCGCCGAGTGTGATCGAAGGCAGCCTTGGTAAACCGTCAGCGTCTACCGCGTCCGCCAAACCTGCACCCGCCGCGGCCGACAATTCCAATTCGGCGACTGTCCCCGTCATGGGACGCATCGCGGCCGGCGTGCCGATTTCGGCGATCCAGAACAACACCCACGATATTACCGTACCAGCCGAGATGCTCGGTGCGGGCGAGCATTACGCGCTTGAGGTCAAGGGCGACTCGATGATCGAGGCCGGCATTCTCGATGGCGATACGGTGGTGATCCGCAACGGCAGCACCGCCAATCCGGGCGACATTATCGTGGCGCTTGTTGATGATGAAGAAGCAACGTTGAAGCGCTTCCGTCGTCGCGGCGGCTCGATCGCGCTGGAGGCTGCCAACCCGGCTTACGAAACCCGCATCTTCCCGCCGGACCGGGTCAAGATTCAGGGCAAGCTCGTCGGCCTTATTCGCCGCTACCACTGAGAAGAGCCCGAAGCGGCGCCGGCAGCTCCGCGCTGAAACTTTTGCTCCGCCAGTCGTAATGGCGGTGCCGGTTCCAAGAGCGACTGAGCCCGACCATGGCAGCACTTGCTGTCCAAAGATCGCGTTGCTTCGCGCGGTTGAAGTTGATCTCAAGCGCCCCTGCCTTTCGAAGCGTTTGCCCGCTGATCATCAGCGCGCCGGAGCGACACTCGTGGAAGCGGGCGCTTGGAGCTATGACGATGTCGGAGGCATCACACGCCGCGCCTGCGAAACGTCCATCCTCGACCACCGCGACCGTCACGCTCCCATCGGTTTTGGCCGCACACCACGCCTTGGAGACACAGCTGAACCCGCCTTCCGGTGCTGATCGCATCGCAGAGCGGGCCGCCTCCACTTCCTGTTCCGTCAGCGCCCGCCGCTCACGAGACGGTTCAGTAGGCCTATTATTGTCGCCGCCCGGAGACAGGCTGGTCTTCACATCCGGCTTCAAAGGCTGCGACAGCGTCAGCGCTCTCGTCCACTGGCCAAAGATAAAGTCGGGTGGACGGGCACGATTGGTCGCTACTTGCTGGCCACGGGTTAGCGCCACCAGCGTCCCATCCTCGGAGATCAGAAGATCCGGCAGCCGTTTTGCCCGTTCCTGCCAGGACAAGATGACCGCCAGCATAAGAAGCGGCAGCCCGAGAAGCCGCAGCCGCGTGCGCAGGAGCACGAGCAACAACAATCCGGCGGTAGCGACAGCAAGAAACCACGGATGCTGCCGCCCAAGAGGAACATCGCCGCCCCAGTCGGCAACATGTTTGGCAACGGCGATGACCGCTTCAAGACCATAACCCATCACCGTCAGGAAGGGCCATTCAAGCCCGAACGGCATCAGCAGCATGCCGATCAGGCCTGCCGGCATTACCACGAAGGAAATGATCGGCATCGCCGCGAGGTTGGCAGCAAGGCCGTATGTCGCGAGACGATGAAAGTGTTCAATGGAATAGATCGAGGTGGACAACCCGCCGATGAGAGACGTCACGAAGATGCCGGAGAGGAAGGTCAGTCCCGCAAGCAAAGGCGTCATCAGCGGGTGACGCAGCAGAAAGTGCTCGGCATCCTTGCCCTCGCGGCGCCGCTTCCAGAGCGCGTAACCGGCAACCAGCGCCGCCGTCGCGGCAAACGACATCTGGAAGCTCGGGCCCAGGATCTCGGACGGCGTAAGTGCCATGATGACAAGTGCGGAGATCGCAACATTGCGCATGCTGATGGCGGGCCGGTCCAGGAGCGCGGCGACCAGCATCACCGCCATCATGATGTAGGCTCGTTGCGCCGACACCCCAAAGCCGGAGATCAGGTAGTAGGCGGTCGCCATGGCGAGAGCGCCGACGGCTGCGATCTTCTTGATTGCGTGACGCTGGGCAAATCCTGTGAAGACCGACAGCACGCTGCGCACGCCGATAAAGAAGATACCGGCGGCAAGCGCCATGTTGAGGCCCGAGATCGCCACGATATGCGCCAGCCCCGAAAGACGTAGCGCCTCGACGGTTTCGGCGGATATGGCGCGTCGTTCGTCGGTAACGATGGCGGCGGCGAACGCACCGGCATCTCCGAGTACAGCCGAGCGGATGCGTTCGGCGATCGCGCCACGCAGGCCAAACAGGAAGCGCCTGGTATCGAAATTCCACCCGGCTTCGGCGGGCGCGGCCTGCTCGACCTTCTTCGGCGCACCATAAAAGAAGCCAACGGCGCCAATCCCATCGAAGTAGGACGTAAAGGCGAAGTCATGCAGGCCGGGGAGCGCGGGGCCAGAGGGCGGCGAGAGCCGTGCGCGCCCATTGATGACGTCACCCGGCAGAAATGCCGGATGCTTCGACCTCGCCAGAAGCGAAACCTGCTCAGGCGACCGACCGACCGTCGGCTCCGCCGTCTTCGATACCTTCACGATATATCGCCAGCGCCCGGAGGCATCGACCTCTCGGCGCTCCACGACCCCGGTTACAAAGGTGGTGACGGGCGAGTCTAGGAGCACCGTGCTGCGCCGCCATGCTTCCCACTCGGCAAGCACCATGCCTGCCAGGAACAGCGCCACCGCCGTCAGCGAGAGGGCCATCGCGCCACCGCGGTTGCGCATGGCAATCGCTGCCAACGAGCTCGTGATGAGAAACACCACGAGAGGCCAAAATGGTGGGTCGCGCGCAAGGCTGAACCAGAAGGCCGCGCCGCCGCCCACAGCAACCGGGACGAACAGGAAGCCATGCCCGAAGGCTCTCTCCTCCTCGACAGCCAACGTCATGGCGCGAGGCAACCGTCGCAGCTTGCGACCGGCCGCCTGCTGGAGACGAGCGAGCGGTGCGGCAGGCTTGTCGGTGGGCAAACGCGTCAGCGTCCTGAACAATTGTCCGTGATGACCGACTGCCGGCGGGTCGTGTCTGGGGAGCCCCATGCCCTCCCCGAGCGACAGGTTCAGCTTGCGCGCTTCAAGAGATGCCGTTTCATCCGTCACCGCAACCCCTCAACCGCGGCCACACAAGGCATGTCGCTGCAACCCTAGCGTTTCCCGCCACGCCGTCAACTGGTGTAATCAGCACCTGCTTTCACCGCCTGATTGCCGGATGCACCAGTAGATTGCTCAATGAGTTAACCTGCTCTTTGGCATGCTGATTTCGCGGTGCACAAAATGCCTTTCGTATACCTTGGCATCGGCGGTCGGATCATATAGCAAAGCACGGGACGCTTAATTCTTGTGGCGCTTGTCAGGCGCCATGCCGCCGAACGGTTGGAGGATCAGAATGACGGAACAAAGCGCAAATGTGGTACTGGGCGACAAGAAAGTCGACCTGAAGGTCAAGTCGGGGACCATCGGTCCGGACGTGATCGACATCGGCTCTCTTTACAAGCAGACCGGTGCCTTCACCTATGACCCAGGCTTTACGTCGACGGCCTCCTGCGAGTCCAAGATCACCTATATCGATGGTGACAACGGTATCCTGCTACATCGCGGATATCCGATCGAGCAGCTCGCCGAACACGGCGACTTCCTGGAAACCTGCTACCTGCTTCTTTACGGGGAACTGCCAACTGCAGCCCAGAAGAAGGACTTCGACTACCGCGTGACCCATCACACGATGGTGCACGAGCAGATGAGCCGCTTCTTCACCGGCTTCCGCCGCGACGCTCATCCGATGGCCGTCATGGTTGGCACCGTTGGCGCTCTCTCGGCCTTCTACCATGACTCGACGGACATCACCGATCCACACCAGCGCATGGTTGCATCGCTGCGCATGATCGCCAAGATGCCGACGATCGCGGCGATGGCCTACAAGTACCACATCGGCCAGCCCTTCGTGTATCCGCAGAACAATCTCGACTACGCGTCGAACTTCCTGCGCATGTGCTTTGCGGTGCCGTGCGAAGAATATGTGGTGAACCCGGTTCTGGCTCGGGCCATGGACCGCATCTTCATCCTGCATGCCGACCACGAGCAGAACGCATCGACCTCGACCGTTCGTCTCGCCGGCTCTTCGGGTGCAAATCCGTTTGCCTGCATCGCGGCCGGCATCGCCTGCCTCTGGGGCCCGGCACACGGGGGCGCCAACGAAGCAGCGCTCAACATGCTGCAGGAAATCGGCACCGTTGACCGCATTCCGGAATACATCGCCCGCGCCAAGGACAAGAACGACCCGTTCCGCCTGATGGGCTTTGGTCACCGCGTCTACAAGAACTATGACCCGCGCGCCAAGATCATGCAGAAGACCACGCATGAAGTTCTTGGCGAACTTGGCCACAAGGATGACCCGCTCCTGCAGGTTGCCATGGAGCTCGAGCGCATCGCGCTGACGGATGAGTACTTCATCGAGAAGAAGCTCTACCCGAACATCGACTTCTATTCCGGCATCACGCTGAAGGCGATGGGCTTCCCCACCACCATGTTCACCGTCCTCTTCGCGCTGGCCCGCACCGTCGGCTGGATCGCACAGTGGGCGGAAATGATCGAAGATCCGCAGCAGCGGATCGGTCGTCCGCGTCAGCTCTATACGGGTGAACCGCAGCGCGACTACCTGCCGATCTCGAAGCGCTAGTCGCTTCATCGACACGAAACGAAAACCCCGGAGTTGGCGACAACCCCGGGGTTTTCTTTTGGCGTATTTGAGACTGCTTCAACCGACGCTCCTCGCAGTCGGTACCTGAAAACGAATGATCCGCCTCTAAGGGCGGATCATTGAGTTATAAGGCTTGATCAGGGCTTCGGTGCCGGCGTCGGGGCAGGCTTGGCCGGAGCCGCCGGCTTTGCCGGGGCTGGCTTGGCGGCCGGCTTTGCCGGTGCAGCCGCGCTGGTGTCCACCGTCGGTGCCTCGATCGGCGTTGCGTCGATCACGCCGCGTAGTTTCTCGGTGCTCTGGTTGGTGAGGTCACGCGAAATGCCGTTTGCCCAGATTTCCGCGGCGCGAACGAGTTCGCGGTTCACGAGCGGCTGGTTGGTGAGCAGTTTCTTGCCGGCCTCGGTGTTGAAGAAGGTCGAGATCACCTTCAGCTCATCGATCGAGAAGCTCTTGGCATAGATCGTCGCAGCTTCCTTTTCGAGATCAGCGCGGCGCGGTGCAAGAGCAAGCGCTGCTTCGTCAACCACGTCGGAAATCTGCGACTGGAAGTTCGGCGATGCCTGGATGAACTGAGCCTTCAGGCGTTCAGCCAGGTTCGGCAGGATGTTGTCGTAGCGGTCCGTCACATTCAGCGAAGCAATGGCGTCACGCGCAGCAGCGAGTTGTGCTTCCGACACGTCCTGCGCATGAGCCGGCAGCATGGAAGCGCCGGAGAAGAGGATCGCCAGGGCGGCGGCACGGCCGATAACCGCGAATCTGATCATGAGTTCGTTGCTCCTACTTTATTTCGCCTCAAGCGTTCGCGCTCCTGCCGGACCGGCAATGATCGCGATGGACGCCATTTGAATGAACAGCCCGTGTTCAACGACACCGGGTATGGAAAACAGTTCCGCCGACAGAGCCTCTGCATCAGGAATACGGCCAAAAGATGCGTCGACAATATGGTGGCCGCCGTCGGTCGTGAAGACACCATCGCCTAACCGGCGCAGCTTCAACTCGCCGGTGAGATTGAGCTTGGAAGCCGCGCGTTCGATGGCGATGATGGTCGCCGCTTCGCCGAACGGATTGATCTCGATCGGCAACGGAAAAGCGCCCAGCGTCTCCACCAGCTTGCTTTCATCGGCGATCACGATCATCCGGCTTGAGGCCGCTGCGACGATCTTTTCGCGCAGAAGCGCGCCACCGCCCCCCTTGATGAGGTTCAGCTTCGGATCAACTTCGTCGGCGCCGTCGATGGTAAGGTCCAGTTCCGGCATCTCGTCGAGCGATTTCAGCGGCACGCCAAGTTCGAGGCAAAGCCGCGCGGTGCGTTCGGAGGTGGGTACACCTTCGATCCGCAGCCCGCCATGCACCTTTTCAGCCAGAAGCCGGACAAATTCCTCTGCGGTCGAGCCAGTCCCGATCCCGAGCTTCATCCCGTCTTCGACATACGAAAGGGCGACCTGCGCCGCCTTGACCTTCATTTCCCTGGCGTCCATCCGCCAAAAGCTCCCCGCTATCTCGTTGCCCGCTGTTTACACGCCTCCTTCGGCAAACGAAAGTCCCCCTCGCCTGGCTTTCGCCCGCAAGACTGCCGGTGATTTGCTTTTTGACCCTGCTTTTCGTAAGCAAAAGACTGTCCCAACGCCTCGTGAGGATTCCTTGTCAGCACCCCTCGTCGTCTTTGATCTTGATGGCACGCTCATCGATACCGCGCCGGACCTGATCGACAGCCTGAACTATACGATCGAGGCCGTCGGTCTTGCGCCCGTCACTTTCGATGACCTGACGCATCTCGTGGGCCAGGGCGTCAAGGTGATGATCCAGCGTGCCTTCGAGTTGCGACGCGAGCCCCTGGACGAGGTGACGGCGGCAAAACTGTTCGATCGTTACATGGAGCACTACCAGGCGAACATGCCGGGCAAGAGCCTTCCCTATCCGGGTCTCGTGGCGTGCCTCGATCGGCTTGAGGCGGCCGGCATGCGCTTTGCCATCTGCACCAACAAGGGCAGCCAGCTTGCGACGCTGCTGATGGAGAAGCTTGAGCTCTCCCATCGCTTCGCCGCCATGACCTGCGGTGACACCTTCGCGTTCCGCAAGCCCGACGGCCGTCACGTCCTCCAGACCGTGGAACTCGCTGGCGGTGATCCGCTGAACGCCATCATGGTCGGCGACAGCATCAACGACATCCTGGCCGCCCAGAACGCCGGCGTTCCCGCCGTGGCGGTGACTTTCGGTTACTCTGACGTTGCGGTGGACCAGTTGAACCCCGACCGGATCATCGAAAGCTACGCCGATCTGACACCGGAGATGGTCCTCGAACTGCTGGACCGGGGAGCAGAGCGCTCGCGGCTGGCGCGGTAAACCAGACGCAAAAAAGGCGGCTCAAGGCCGCCTTTTTTCTGTTTTGCCCTAAAGCTTGATCAGACCTTCGTCGCCCGCGCCTTTGTGGTCGCATCGAATGCCTTGGCGACCGCATCGTCACGGCCGTAGACATCGTCGAAGAATTCGACCACGCCATCCTTGTTCGGCCAGGCCGTGAAGTAGGAGATGTAGACCGGGATCTTCACCGGCGCTTTCACTGCCACGTTCTGCCCGCCGGCAATGCGCGCGTTGACGTCCTCGATGGTCGTCCCTAGCACGGCAGCGGCCATCTTTCGCGGCTCCGCCAGGCGCACGCAGCCGTGGCTCAGTGCACGCATGTCCCGCTGGAAGAAGCTTTTCGAAGGCGTGTCATGCATGTAGATCGCATGGCTGTTCGGGAACAGGATCTTGAGGTCGCCGAGCGCATTGTCGCTGGACGGCGGCTGGCGGACCGAAATCTTGTCCGTCGAGCCGTACCAGTTGACGCTGGTCGAGGACACCGTCTTGCCGCCCACGGAAACCTCGTAACCCAAGCGGTCGAGATAGCTCGGATCCTGGCGCAGACGCGGCAGCATCTCGTTGATGATGATCGACTGCGGCACGCCCCAATACGGGTTGAACTCGACGGTCTCGATCTCGTCCTGGAAGAAATAGGTCTGGTTCGCCTTGGAACCGACGACGGTGCGCATCGAGAACTGCTCGACGCCGTTGTCGTGATAATAGACCCGGAACGCCGGCTGGTTGATGAAGACATACCGGTTGCCAAGCTCATCCGGCAGCCAGCGGGCCTGCTCCATCGCGACCACGATCTTCTTGATCTTGTCCTCGGCGGTGTGGCCGGTGAGCTTGCGGATCGTGGCTGCCCCGACGACACCGTCAGGCTTCAAGCCTGCTTCCGTCTGGAACGACTTTACAACGTCCACGAGTTCCGGCGTGTAATCCGGCGTCTGCTGGTAGGAGGCGAGCACGTCCGCATGCTTGGTCTTCAAGGCCTCGGAGGACTTCTGCTGGATCGCGGCAATGATGTTGCCAAGATCCGCGCTGCTCTTGCCAGGCTTCAGGAGGATCTGCGTCGGCAGCTCGATCTGCGGCCCGGCGGCGTTGTCCTCGGCGCGAAGCTTCGCGAGTTCGGCCTTCAGCGCCTGATAATGCGCGCTCTTCGGCTCAAGCCCTTCCAGATATGCAGCCGCATCCGTGGAGGTCTTGGCGAACGGCAGCACTACGGCGAGCTTCATGTCCTTGCGCTTGATGTCATGGTAGCCGGAGATGCGGTTGGCATCGATGCGGCCACGCAGCATGTCCTGCGCGAACATCAGGACCTTACCGGACAGCGCGAGTTCAAACTGCATCAAGGCCCGCTGATGGCCTTCAACCGGATCGGTCGCGCCAGCATCGGTCGCAACGCTTTCGTCCGTCGCAACATTGACGACCTCGGCCGCCGCATCCAGCGGTGCTGCAACGCTCGCCGTGACCAGTGCCGGAACCGTCAGACGGTAGTCGGCCGGATCAAGACCGAACTCTTCGGCGCGGTCGAACAGCGCAAGTACGCCCCTCGCCTTTTCGTTGATGTCGCCGTCTGCCACCCAAAGCGGCTCGGCATTCTTGGCATAATAACCTTCAAGTGCGGCTGCGATATCGGCAGGTGCCGTGACTTTCGCTTCCGCGATGAGCTGCGTGCCGTCGGCGGCAGATGCTGCGGCAAAGCCCGCTGTCTTCACCGCGCGCTGGGCATCAGCCTTATAGGTATAATAGCGCGGCCCGGTGACCTTCGGCAGCGGCTCGGGATCCGCAAGCGCCTTTTCGCTCGGCATCGCAGCACGACCGGTTGCCACACCCGGCACGACCTGCTGCGGTTCGACCTGGCGGTTCTTGCCGGGGCCACCACGCAGGATATCCATCAGTGTGATCGCATTTGCCGGCGCAACGGCACCGGCATAGACGGAGACGCTCGACACAAGCGCTAACGCGAGCGAAATTTTTCGAGATGAATGCTGCAAGGTCTTCCCCGTCTCTGGTCCGCACCGCACTGATGCGGCCTGGAATAAGTGTGACGCCATTTACCCGATCGGGTTCCCGATGAAAAGAATCGCGTGCCGGCGTCAAGGGTTCCATGAACACGGCAACCGGGGCGTGGCGCAGGCGGAACGTTAAGAAAATATTGGTTAATATTTCCTTCATGCGGCGCTGACCGGCGGACTTGAGGCGTGACGATCAGCGGCACTTTTTACCACCTCGTGTCATAAAAGGCACGCCGCAAACCGCGCCAGACAGGCCGCTTCCGGCTTGCAGCCGCAGATCAATCGTATAGTAATGCCGCAGCAAAATTCAGCGCTGGCGCCTGACCAAAGCGCCGCGACATCTACGAAGAGACAGAGGCAGCGAAAATGGCATCAACCCGCACCGAAACCGATACATTTGGCCCGATCGAAGTCGCAAGTGACCGGTACTGGGGTGCCCAGGCCCAGCGTTCGCTCGGCAACTTCAAGATCGGCTGGGAAAAGCAGCCTCTCGCCGTCGTGCGTGCGCTTGGCATCGTCAAGCAGGCTGCCGCCCGCGCCAACATGGAACTCGCCGGCCTCGACCCGACGATCGGCAAGGCGATCATTGACGCCGCACAGGAAGTGATCGACGGCAAGCTCAACGACCATTTCCCGCTGGTTGTCTGGCAGACCGGTTCCGGCACCCAGTCGAACATGAATGCCAACGAAGTCATTTCCAACCGCGCGATCGAGATGCTCGGCGGCGTGATGGGTTCCAAGAAGCCGGTTCACCCGAACGACCACGTCAACATGAGCCAGTCGTCGAACGACACCTATCCGACGGCCATGCACATCGCCTGCGTCGAAACGATCGTTCGCCACCTGATCCCGGCCCTGAAGCACCTGCACGAGGCACTGGAAGCCAAGGTCAAAACCTTCTCCCACATCATCAAGATCGGCCGCACCCATACGCAGGATGCCACGCCGCTGACGCTGGGCCAGGAATTTTCCGGTTACGCGGCTCAGGTCGCTTCCGCAATTGCCAATATCGAACTGACGCTGCCGGCGCTTTCCAGGCTCGCCCAGGGCGGCACTGCCGTCGGCACGGGTCTCAACGCACCGGTCGGCTTCGCTGAAAAGGTCGCCGAAGAAATCTCCAAGATCACCGGCCTGCCCTTCGTGACGGCACCGAACAAGTTCGAAGCACTTGCCTCGCACGACTCGATGGTGTTCTCGCACGGCGCGATCAATGCCGCGGCAACTGCGCTCTTCAAGATCGCCAACGACATCCGCTTCCTCGGCTCCGGCCCGCGCGCCGGTCTTGGCGAACTGTCCCTGCCGGAAAACGAGCCGGGCTCCTCGATCATGCCGGGCAAAGTCAACCCGACCCAGTCGGAAGCACTGACTCAGGTCTGCGCCCACATCTTTGGCAACCACGCTGCGCTCACCTTCGCCGGCAGCCAGGGCCACTTCGAGCTCAACGTCTACAACCCGATGATGGCTTACAACTTCCTGCAGTCGGTGCAGTTGCTGGGCGATGCGGCCGTGTCCTTCACCGACAACTGCGTCGTTGGCATCGAAGCGCGCGAAGACAACATCAAGCGCGGCGTTGAAAACTCGCTGATGCTGGTAACGGCGCTCAACCCCAAGCTCGGCTACGACACCTGCGCCAAGATTGCCAAGACGGCCCACAAGAACGGCACGACGCTGCGTGAAGAAGCTGTCGGCGGCGGCTACCTCACGAACGAAGAGTTCGACCAGTACGTCCGTCCGGAAAACATGATCGGACCGAAGTAAGACTGGAGATCATTGGATTTTCGAGAACCCCGCCTGCCTCAGGCGGGGTTTTTGCTGCTTTCTATCGCTTGAGCCGGCAATTCTACTTCCGACGCCACTTGCCTCGATACGACACGATCAAGCACTCGCACATCAACAGGAGACCTACACCTCTGCGTTGCGATGATCGGCGTTAATTTGCGCCTCTTAATTCTTTTCCAATATTTTTCGCATACCAATTCTCCTAGATAAAACTGGGTGGGAAAAGTGGGGACGTCGATGACGACGGCAACGGCGCAAAAGGCGCAATCCAGCGATCTGGTGAGCCAGATCATTTACGCAGTGCGATCGATGGGACTTGCGCCAATCCCGCGCAATTATCAGCTGTTTTACGAAGCCTATATCGGTTCCAACCCTGACCTGACACGGGATCTTGCAGCGCTTGGAAGCCGCGCCACCCAGGAAGAACTGGACGAGCTTTCGCACCGGCATCTCGGCACGGGACAGGCCGCGGTCATCGAAGACGCCCATTCCAAGCTCCTGGTGGAGCTCGACTCTCTTCTGAAGCTCCTCCGGCAGGAACAGAATTCGCTGGAAAGCTACAGCAAGCTGCTGGGCGAGACGGCTCAGCGCATCAACTCCAAGAGCCATTTCTCGACCGATCTCCTGAGCAACGCCATCACGCTCCTGAGCGAGGCCACGGGCACGACGATCGCGCACGGCGAAAAGACCGTCGGCGGTGTCGAGCAGCGTTCGCAGGAGATGGACCAGGTTCGCCGCGAGCTCGATGAATACAAGCGCATTGCGAATACCGACTCGTTGACGCGGATTGCCAACCGCCGCGCCTTCGATGAACGTCTTGCGGCGACCTACAACAACTCGACGCTGCTTCCGGTCACCGCCCTTGTGCTGGCTGACATCGACAATTTCAAGAAGATCAACGACAGCTACGGCCACCCCGTAGGTGACAAGATCCTGGCGACCGTCGCCTCGGTCATCCGCGCCAACGTCCGCAAGGATGTCTTCGTTGCACGTTCAGGCGGAGAGGAATTTGCGCTGATCGTCGAAGGCAATACTGCCGATGAAGTGATGATCATCTGCGAACGCGTTCGCCGGGCGTTGGAAACCCGCACCTTCCGCAATTCGCGTTCAGGCGTCGACTACGGCCCGGTCACCATATCCATCGGCTTTGCCATGGGCTCGCAGGCGAGCGATCCGGGCGAGCTTTACGCCAGCGCCGACACCGCGCTCTATTACGCCAAGAACGGCGGTCGCAACCGGACCGTCTTCTTCGAGGAGCGGATGCGCAAGGACTACGTCGGCAAGAGCTGGCTGATCTACAAGAAGTAACCTGCCGCGCATCGAGGTTCATGCCGCCGAGCCTGGAGCTGGCGGCTGTTTTCGTGTGCGGCATCACCACATGGTCTTGGCAGCGCGACCGGCCCACTCCCGATCGTAAGTCTCCTGGTCGAAGTCGCTCTTCGCAGCCTTCAGCAGCTTGCCCGGCGTCGGCAAAGCTGCCGGATCGAAAAAATGCTGTGGGTTCCAGAGTTCCGCACGCATCACCGCACGGGCACACTGGAAATAGACTTCCAAGATCGTGATCACGACCACCGTGCGCGGATTGCGACCATCCATCTCGAAGCTGGAGAGTAAATCCGGATCCGCAGACACGGCCGCGCGGCCGTTCACCCGCATCGTCGTGTTGGAGCCGGGGATCAGGAACATCAGGGCGACACGCGAATCACGAACAATGTTGAGGAGCGAGTCGACACGGTTGTTGCCGCGCCAGTCGGGAAGCAGAAGCGTCGACTCGTCTTGTACCCGAACCACGCCGCCGAGGTCTCCGCGCGGAGAGCAGTCCACGCCTTCCGGCCCAATTGTGGCAAGCGCCATGAAAGGCGAGGCCTCGATCATCTGTCGGTATTCGAGCGTCAGCGTCTTCGTCACCTTCGCCAGCGAGGCTTCCGAAACGTCGCCGTAGATCGCCGTCAGTTCCTCGACCGATCTGATGATGTTCATCCCGCCTCCCGCTTGCGTCGCCTCGGCGCAAGACTAGGACGACGGCACCCAGGCATCAAGCGGCGGCGTCCTTGCCTTCTGCCCGCGATGCGGCAGTCTCTGCCGTCAGGAACTGCGCGATCGTGCTGATCACGCCGGCGTCGCTAACGATTCGACGATGCCCGAGCCCATTGGCCCAATGCACCTTGGCGGTATCAACCTCTCCGAAACGACGCGCGTGTTCAGCCGCCACTTCCTTGTCATCCTCTGCATGGATCACCAGCAGCGGAGTGCTGGAGCGCGTGGCTGCGGCAATGGTGTCGAAATCATCAAGCGGAGCGCCGGCGATTTTCTCCGCGTAATGGATCATCAGCTCCCTGACCTTGGGCGACAGCCCGACCATCCGCGCGAAACCGTCAAAGATCCACTGGATATGGCTCGGCGAGCCGATGACGACCGCCTTTGCCGGCGAGATCGTGCCAACGCCCTTGAATACCTTACCGAGCGTCAGCAGCAGGGACGCACCGCCGAAGGAATGCCCTACAACGGCATCAAATGGCCCAAACTGCCTGTCCGCCTGGACGATAACTTCGGCCGCCTGCTTCATGTTGAGGCTGCGACCGCTGGACAATCCATGTCCGGGAAGATCAAGAGCCACCACATGTGCCCCGGCCTCCGCAAGGCCAACCGGCAGCGAAGCGATATAGGCGGCGTTCGAGCCCCAGCCATGCACGACGAGCCAACGCGGCTTCCTGGCACCCGTCTCGGTGTTCAGATGATATGACATCACCGTCGATCGGCCAGCTTGGAATGGGATCTTCCGCGCCGAAGCAAGCTTGCGGAGACCTTCCGCCTGCATCGCTGCTGCCTTGTGCCCTTTCGGTCGTCGCGATGGTGTGAGACAGAAGAGCTTGAACGCGAGCGACGCGGCGAGCCGCGGATAAAGAGGCCCGAGACTTGCAAACCCGAAACGGATGACCTTCAGCCCAAACTTTGCCATAGTGAGACACCTAAGAAAGTTCAATGCTGAACAATACAGTACAACAATGAACAAAAAGCAATCCCTCCCTTGGGACCATCCGCGCTTTCGCAGCTGGATTGCCGTCGCAAGAGCCTGCCAGATGATGCAGAGCGTACTGGCGCGGGAACTGGCGGCGCTCGACATCAAGCCGCCGCATCTCGACATCCTGATCAACCTCTATCGCTTCGAAGGGATTTCGCAGCAGGAACTCGCCCGCAAGCTCCTTGTCGGGCGCTCCAACATGAGCATGGCGCTTCCGCAGATGGAAAAGCGCGGCCTCATCGAACGCCGCGGCGACGAGAAGGACAAGCGCGTCTTGCGCCTTTACCTAACGAAAGCCGGTCGCATCGTGACCGAACAGGCGATGGAGGTGCAGACCTCGCTCATCGAACGGACGCTTGCCAATGAACCGCTTGAGCAGTGCATGGCGATGGCCGACACCATGGAACGGCTCGTCCACCGCCTCCAGTCCGGGCTCTTGGAAGAGCCCGCGGCGGAGGAGGCCATTGAGGAGTAAGGTTGCGGTTCAGGATCGCTTGGGATCGCGGCTCAAGCCCTTCTCGGCAAGCTCCGCTTCATAGGCAGCAAACAGGTCGGCACCGCGTTCACCGAGTTCACGCAGATATGACCAGGTGAAGATCCCGCTGTCGTGACCATCATCGAACGCGATCCGCGCGGCATAATTGCCGGTCGGCACGATGGCGCGGATACCGACATGGCGTTTACCGGGAACCGTCACCTTCTGGCCCGGCCCATGGCCCTGCACTTCGGCCGATGGCGAGAGGACCCGCATCATTTCCGCCGGCAGGGCAAAGACCTGGCCATCGTCGAATGTCACTGTCAGCGTCTGCCGGTCCTTCGAGACCTTCAGTTCCGTGGGCCAGTTGTCGCTCATGCGGTTCTCCATCCATGCTTTGCCTGCTGACTTATGGGCTTGGCGCCACCGCGGCAAGCACTATGCGCGTCAACCGGGCAGAGAGCGCATGCCGCACTTGACGCCTCCCGCCAAAGTGCCCACCTTTGGTGGCGAGGGAGAACCGCCACGTGAACAGTTTTGCAGGACCTTTCCAGGGAGCCTCGCCATTGGTGTCTGACAAGGCACCGATGATCGATCCTTTCGGCCGTGCCGTGACTTACCTGCGGGTCTCCGTCACGGACCGCTGCGATTTCCGCTGCACATATTGCATGGCGGAGAACATGACCTTCCTCCCGAAAAAGGACCTGCTTACGCTGGAGGAACTGGAGCGGCTCTGTTCCGCCTTCATCGCAACGGGCGTGCGCAAGCTTCGCCTGACCGGCGGCGAACCGCTGGTGCGCAAGAACATCATGTACCTCATCCGCCAGCTGGGAGAGCACATCGAGGCTGGCGCTCTCGATGAACTGACGCTGACGACCAACGGCTCGCAGCTCGCGCGTTACGCTGACGAGCTCTACGACTGCGGCGTCCGTCGCATAAATGTCTCCCTCGACACTCTCGACGCTGCCAAGTTCAAGTCGATTACCCGCTGGGGTGACCTGAACAAGGTCATGGAAGGCATCCAGGCGGCTCAGGATGCTGGCTTGAAGATCAAGCTCAATGCCGTCGCTCTCAAGGGCTTCAACGAGTTCGAAATCCCGGAGATGATCCGCTTCGCGCATGGCCGCGGCATGGACCTCACCGTCATCGAAACCATGCCGATGGGGGAGATCGACGAGGACCGCACGGACCAGTATCTCCCGCTTTCCAAACTGCGAGCTGATCTGGAAGAGCAGTTCACGCTGGTCGACATTCCCTACCAAACCGGAGGGCCAGCCCGCTATGTGGAGGTGAAGGAAACCGGTGGACGGCTCGGCTTCATCACGCCAATGACGCATAATTTCTGCGAAAGCTGCAACCGCGTCCGCCTCACCTGCACCGGCACGCTCTACATGTGCCTCGGCCAGAACGATGCTGCTGACCTGCGCACCGCGCTGCGTGCCTCCGACAGCAACGATTATCTCTCCGCAGCCATTGATGAAGCGATTGGCCGCAAGCCTAAAGGCCACGACTTCATCATCGACCGCACACACAACAGGCCGGCTGTCGCGCGGCACATGAGTGTCACCGGGGGGTGACGCCCCCCCCCGCCCTCACCTAAATTTCTTCGGCAGGTCGGCTTCGCCGGAATCTGTACTGGCGAGCACTATGCCATTGCTCTAAGACACTTCGCACAGAGGAGTCGTCGTTTATGCAGTGGTCGGAGAATTCGCGGGGAGCGCTGTTCATGGCGCTGGCAATGGCCTCATTCACCTGCAACGACGCGCTGACCAAATCCGTCACATCAGAGCTTACGACAGCGCAGATCATGTCGGTCCGCGGCGTGCTCACCGTGGCGATCGTCTACGGCGTCGCCCGATATTCCGGCGTTCGCCTTTCGCTCGGCTCCATGCTGCAGCCGCTGGTGCTTTTGCGCACGGGCGCTGAGATCGGCGCAACGCTGACCTTTCTTTATGCGCTGGCGCATATCGAATTCGCCGCGCTGTCGTCGATCATGCAGTCGCTGCCGCTTGTCGTTACCCTGGGTGCTGCGCTCTTCCTGGGCGAGCCGGTCGGCTGGCGTCGCTGGGCCGCGATCAGTGTGGGCCTCGTCGGCGTGCTCTTGATCATCCGGCCCGGCCCGGAAGGTTTCTCTTCCGCCGCGTTGGTCGGCATCGCCGCGATGCTGTTCACCGCCTCGCGCGATCTCATCACCCGGCGCATCAAGGCCAACATCCCGACGCTCACAGTGACGTTGTTCACCTGTCTTGCCAACACGGTGATCGGCACGCTGCTGATCGTGCCGATGGGTGGCTGGCAGCCGATGAGCCTGACAGCCTTCAGCCACCTGGCGCTCGCATCCGTCCTAGTGTTTGCAGGTTACCAGTCGATTGTGAAGGCGATGCGCGAAGGTGAAATCTCCTTCGTTGCGCAGTTCCGCTACACGAGCCTCATCTGGGCACTGCTCATCGGCATGTTCATTTTCGGCGAGCATCCGAACAGCTACATGCTGATGGGCGCCGCCATCGTTATCTGTTCCGGCCTCTACACCCTATATCGTGAGCGCAAGCGGCGGATTGACCTCGCAGACAAGGCAAGCGCCGCTCCCCCCGCGTGACATCCGGGCGAGAAGAAGGAAGACGACGTGCAGCAAACCAGGTTTCTGGATAAACAAAGCCCGCCTCACATCCTCACCCTCGTGATCTGCGCCGGTCTTGGCGCCCTTTCGCTCAACGTCTTCCTCCCTTCGCTGGCGGCCATGGCGGTGCATTTCGGCACCGAATACCATGTCATGCAGTTTGCGGTGTCCGGCTACATCGCCGGCACCGCCCTCCTCCAGCTGGTGATCGGGCCGCTTTCCGACATCTTTGGCCGGCGCCGGGTGATGATCGGAGCGCTGCTGGTGATGCTGGTCGGCACGGTGGTCTGCCTCGCCGCGCCGAGCGTCGAAATCTTCATGTTCGGGCGGCTGCTGCAGACGACCGTCGTTGCCGGTTTCGTGCTGCCGCGCGCCATCATCCGCGACACGGTGCCGATGGAAAGCGCAGCCTCCATGATCGCCTATGTCACCATGGGCATGTCGCTGATCCCGATGGTAGCGCCCACCGTTGGCGGAACGCTCAACGACCTCTTCGGCTGGGAAGCCAATTTCGTGCTGATGCTGTTTCTCGGCGTGCTGACGCTGCTCCTGGTATCCGCGGACCTCGGCGAAACCAACAAGACGCCGGCGGCAAGTTTTGCCGCACAGTTCAAGAGCTGGCCCGATCTGTTCCGCTCACGCCGCTTCTGGGGTTATGCCCTCACCTCCACCTTCTCGTCCGGCGTGTTCTTTGCCTTCCTCGGCGGTGCGCCCTTCATTGGAACTGCGATCTACAACCTGACGCCGACGATGCTTGGCGTGCAGTTCTTCCTGATCGCCGCGGGCTACATGGTGGGCAACTTCATCGCCGGTCGCTACACCAAGCGCTTCGGCACCATGACCATGATGATTTCGGGCAGCGTCGTCAGCCTCATTGGCATAATGGTTACGGCACTGGCGCTGCTGACCGGCGTAGACTCCGCGACCGCCTTCTTCGCACCGCTGGCGCTGACCGGCGTCGGCAACGGCCTGACCTTGCCAAGCTCCAATGCTGGGGTCGTCAGTGTCCGTCCCAAGCTCGCGGGTTCTGCTTCCGGCCTGGGCGGCGCGATCACCGTCGGCGGTGGGGCCGCGTTCTCGATGATTGCTGGCGCCGTGCTCACCCCAGGCAGTGGTGGTTGGCCGCTTCTTGCCATCATGGCGGTTTCGACCGTGCTCGCCATCGCGGCATCGGTCTATGTGCGGCAGGTCGAGCGCAATGAAGAGGCTGCCGGCGCGCAGGCAAATCCGTGAAATCACTCCCACCTGCCCTGATCCTCGCGGGCGGCAAGTCGAGCCGGATGGGCGAGGAGAAGACGCTGCTGACCATCGGCAGCGACACGATCCTCCGCCACATCGTCCGGCGGCTGATGCCACAGGTCTCGTCGGTCTACCTCAATGCTCCCACTACTTTCACGGAACTGCCCAAGCTTCCGCGCGTCCCGGATACGTTGAATGGACAGATCGGGCCGCTCGCCGGCGTGTTGGCAGGGCTCAGACATGCGAAGGGTTCGCATCCAGACCAGACGCACCTGCTGACGGTCCCATCCGACAGCCCATTCCTGCCGACGGACCTCGTCAGCCAGCTATCAGCAGCGGTGAGAGAGAACAACGACGTGATAATCGCCAGTTCCGGCGGGCGCGACCACCCCGTCTTCGGCCTCTGGCCCGTCAGCCTCGCCGATGATCTTGAGGCATGGCTTGCCGAACCGGACAACCGCCGCATCCATGCTTTCTTGCGACGTCACCCGACGGTGACGGTGGATTTCCCATTCAAGGAGACGCCGCAGGGGCTGCTCGATCCCTTCCTCAATATCAATACGCCGGACGATCTCGAACTGGCGCGGCGGTTTGCGGACGAACTGACATGAACGGTCATCGTGTCTTTGGCATTTCCGGCTGGAAGAACTCCGGCAAGACCGGGCTGACGGAGCGGCTTGTCGCAGAGCTGACGGCGCGCGGCTACCGCGTCTCCACCGTCAAGCATGCGCATCACGACTTCGATATCGACAAGCCGGGCGCCGACTCCTTTCGCCACCGCCAGGCAGGCGCGACGGAAGTCGCGATCGTCTCGGGCAAACGCTTCGCGATCATGCACGAGCTACGTGACGAGACCGAACCCACACTTGATGAAATCCTAGCCCGCCTCGCTCCCTGCGATCTCGTCCTTGTCGAAGGTTACAAGCGTGAGCCTATTCCGAAGATCGAGGCACGGCGCCGGGAGGCCCGCAGTCGCGAGCCGCTTTATCCGAACGATCCGCATGTCGTGGCCATCGCCGCCGATCACGCGGTAGAGGCCGGTCATCTACCTGTCTTCGATCTCAATGATGCCCCGGAAATCACCACCTTCATCCTCGACACTCTCGGTATAAAGCCGACATGAAAAAGCCGCCGGGGTTACCGGCGGCTTCACGAGTTCTGTCCCTGCCCCTTACTGCCGGGCAGCGACCGGCTTTACGAGCGGCGTGATACGCCGAACGGTCACGCGCCGGTTTTCCTGGTTCGCCGCTTCCGTGCGAACCTTAAGGTAGCGCTCGCCATAACCCTGCGTCGCCAGGTTTTCCGGCGGGATGCCGAACGCGTCCGTCAGAACCTGAGCCACGCTTTCCGCACGCCGGTCGGAAAGCACAAGGTTGCTTTCATCCGAGCCCACGGCGTCGGTGTGGCCTTCGATCAGGAAGGTCTCCGACGGGTCCTTCTCGAGAACCTTGTTGATCGCATCCGCTACCTTGCGAAGCGACGTTGCCTGGTTCATCGGGATCTCGGCGCTGCCGGTCGCGAAGGTGATGGTATCGAGGTCGATACGGCGCACCTTGTCACGAATACGGGCTGAATAGCGCACTTCGTCCAGCGAGTAGACGCGCTCGACACGTTCCACCGGCGGCTGTTCGAGGAACTCGTAGTAGTCGCGATCCGGCTCCGACGAGGTGTCGATGATGTACTCCTCGAGCGGAACGGTGAGACGCATGGGCGGCAGGTCGTCGCCCGGATCACGCCACACATAGTCCTCGCCGCGACGGTTATCGATGAGATCAGGTGCGTAATAAAGCACGTACTCCTCGCCACCACGAACCTCGCGCGTCCGGCGAACCACTTCGCCATAGCGGTTGCGGATCGTAACGATGCGGGTGCCGTCATCGCGGACGATGATTTCACGCACGCGTCCATCATCCAGGCGCTCGTATTCCGGCTCGCGGCCATCGCGCCAGAAACGACGGCTGTCGTCGTGGCGAACGATCGTCTGGTTGTCGATGGTGATGATCACGCGGTCATCGTCACGGTCGCGGCGGTTGCCGCCGTCACGGTTGCCACCACGAACTTCCCAGCCACGCGGGCGGTCGAAGTCCGGACGACGGTCCAGTCGCTCGCCACGCTGTTCGGCAAGCGCACGGAAGTTTTCCTCCTGCTCACGCGTCAGGCGGGTCGAACCCTGGGCTTCTGCATCGGAGGTCGGAGGCGCGGAAGGCTGCTGCTCGGCCTGCTGACCTTGCGGGCGCCGTGGCCGGTCATTCCCGGAGCGATCCCGTGCCCGAGGCGTTTCCTTGGCGCTGTCGAGCACGGCAGCACCGTTTTCAACCGGCAACACGACCTGCTCGCCGTCTTGTGCGGAAGCGGGATCACGTGCCAGTTCCTTGGCGCGCTCCACCTGTTCCGGCGTCTGCGCGGTCGTCGCTTCGCCCGGCTGTCCCTGTGCCGGAGCTGCCTGTCCGGTTCCCGGCGCGCCCGGAGCGGCAGGAGCCTCAGCTGCTGGCTGCCCTTCGGTCGTCTCGCGCTGCGGCGCCTGAGCATCGGTCGTCACGCCGGGGCGTGCCTGTGCAGGGGCATTGCGACCGGGCGCTACGTCGCCTGGCTTTGCGTCACCGGGTTTGGCGTCGCGAGGCGAGGCCTGATCCTGCGCAGCGTCAGTGCCGGTCTCTGCGTCCTTGCGCTCCGTGTTGCGGCGGGCTGGCTTCTCCGGCTGCTTTTCGGGCGTCGCTGCAGTGTCGCTGCCGCGGGGACGCTCAGCCGGTGTTTCAGCCTGGTCCGCCTCTGGCGCTGCCTTGCGATCGCGCGCATTGCGGCGCTCCTGGCGGTCATTGCCTTCCGGCGCGGCATCGCGCGGCTGCTGCGCCTCCTGCGTGCTAGGCTTTTCGGCTTCCGGTGCAGCCTGCTGTCGCTCGCGACGCGGCCGCTCGGCGCCACCATCATCCTGTCCCGCTTCCTGGCGCTGACGGCGTGGCTGCTCGTTGCCACCTTCGCTGCCTTCAGCCTGCTGTCGGCGTGGACGTTCACGTGCCGGAGCTTCTGCGGCGGGCGCTTCCGCAGCCGGTGCCTCGGCCTCTGCAGGACGCTGGCGACGGGGCTTTGCGGGCTCCTCCTCGGCCGGCGCCTGCTCACGCTGGGCGCGGCGACCCTGGCCCTGGCCTTCACCGGCGCCCTCGCCCTCACCTGCACTCTCGCGGCGACGCGGACGTTCGCGCTCGCCGCCACCTTCGTCGCCATCCTCAGGAACGATGATCTTCTCCTGGACATGGATGACATCCGACGCTGTCTCGGTATTCATTACCGGCTTCAGCGGCACGGCAGCCGCCGGCTGGATCATCAGCGGCAGCGCGACGATCGGCGCCGCGACACTGGCGAACAGTTTGGCTTTAAGTGACATCGACAATTCCTTTTCCTGGGTGTCATCCCTTCGAAGCGCGTCCTTTGGTGCCGGCTGGGGCAGACTTGCGCGCCCACCAATGCGTCTCGCACCATCTTTGTTCCAACACATCTTCGTGCCGTGGCGTGAACCACGGCTGAACGTGCCGTTCATGGTGAGGTGGCGCGACGTGCACGTAAAATGCGTTGCAATTTCAGCGGGGCATGTATCTATAGGCGTGGCTGGCGCTACCACGCGCTCGCCTCCTCCGGCGAAGAAGATCAAGACGCCGTGAGGCCGCCAACAGAGAGGATCATCATGAACATCTCCCATCGCTTCCTTGCCGCCGCTTCCATCGCGGCGCTTTCGCTTTTTGCCGGCTCCGCCATGGCTCAGGAAAAGCTCGTTATCGGCACCGAAGGCGCATACCCGCCCTTCAACAATCTTGAGGCAAACGGCGAACTGACCGGCTTCGACATCGACATGGCCAAGGCGCTTTGCGAGGAGATGAAGGTAACCTGCACGTTCGTCACCAATGACTGGGACGGCATCATTCCTGCCCTGCAGTCGAAGAAGTTTGACGCCATTATCGCTTCGATGTCGATCACCCCGGAGCGCAAGGAGCAGGTGACCTTCTCCAAGAAGTACTACAACACCCCGCCAGCCATCGCCGTACCGAAGGACTCGCCGCTCACCGAAGCCACGGCGGAATCGCTGAAGGGCAAGGCCATCGGCGCGCAGGGTTCGACAAGCCACTCGAATTATGTCGAAAAGCACTTCCCCGATTCCGAGCCGAAGCTTTACCCGACGGCTGACGAATACAAGCTCGACCTCTCCAACGGCCGCGTTGACGCCGTGGTCGACGACATCGTCGTACTGACGGAATGGGTGAAGTCGGACGCTGGCAGCTGCTGCAAGATCCTCGCTCCCCTGCCGCTCGATCCGGAGATCAACGGCGAAGGCGCCGGCGTTGCCGTCCGCAAGGGCGAACAGGCTCTGGCCGACAAGTTCACCGCGGCCATCGCTGCCATCCGCGAAAACGGCAAGTACAAGCAGGTGCAGGACAAGTACTTCGATTTCGACGTATACGGCGACAAGTAAGTCACAGCTTTGATCGCACAATGCGGCGGAAGGGTTGCCCTTCCGCCGTTTTTCTTTTTAATGGCGGGCACACAAGATTAAGCGGCAGCAAAGCCGCAGGGAAACTTATTGCATGAGCGGAATCTTCTCCGCCCTTTTTGGCGCGCTTGATCCGCTTTGCGGGCCGATCGGGATCTTCTCCCTGTTCGGCTCCAACAGCCTCATTGCCTGCGGTGATGCGGGCTGGGGCGATGAGATCGCGTTCGGGGTCCTGGTCACGATCACGCTGGCGGTCGCGACCGTGCCGGTCGGCTTGTTCATCGGCTTCCTCATCGCACTTGCGGCCCAGTCCAAGGACAAGACGCTGCGGCTTGCGGCCGGCATCTATACGACGATCTTCCGTGGCCTGCCGGAGCTGCTGACCCTCTTCATCATCTACTACGGGATGCAGATTGGCCTGCAGGCAGTACTCGCCTGGTTCAACTACGAAGGCCGCGTGGAGATCAACGCCTTCTTGGCCGGCATGATCGCGCTCGCGGTGGTCTTCTCTTCCTATTCGTCCGAGGTGCTGCTGTCGGCCTTCCGGGCCATTCCGCATGGCCAGTACGAGGCTGGCGAAGCACTTGGCTTGAGCCGCTGGCGCACGCTGCGGCTGATCGTCCTGCCGCAACTCATCCGCATTGCGCTGCCCGGCCTCACCAACCTGTGGCTGATCCTTCTCAAGGATACGTCCTATGTCTCGGTTATCGGCCTTGCCGACATCGTCCGGCAAACGGGCATTGCCGCGCGCGTAAGCAAGGAAGCGTTTTTCTTCTACTTCATCGCCTGCCTGCTGTATCTGGCGCTTGCGGTCATCTCCTCCTTTGGCCTGCGTTATGTCGAGCGCTGGGCACGACGTTCGGAGGTGCGCCGATGAGCTTCGTCACCGAGCTCATACCGCCCCGCCCGGCTCCCGCGGCTACGAAACAAGGCCTCACGGTCGCGCGCATCGCTGGCATCTCTGTTCTCGCGCTATGGGCGCTGCTGGCCGCCAGCCTGGTGCTGACGGTCATCAACGGCTGGAACCAGGACAAATTCCTCCGCTACGGCCCGCGCTATCTCCACGGGCTTTGGACGACGATCTCGCTTGTCGGCATCTCGGTGGTCCTGGGTGCGGCCCTTTCGGTACCGATCGCCTTCGCACGGATGTCGAAGAACCGCGTGGCAGGCGCCATCGCCTACGCCTATGTCTATGTCTTCCGCAGCACGCCGCTGCTCGCACAGCTCTTCCTGATCTACTACGGCCTCGGCAGCTTCAAGCCGCAGCTGGAATCGGTTGGTTTGTGGTGGTTCTTCCGTGACGCCTGGTATTGCGGGCTTTTGTCCTTCGTTCTCAACACCGCCGCCTACCAGGCCGAAATCCTGCGCGGCGCGATCGAAAGCGTCCCGCGCGGCCAGCATGAAGGTGCTGCCGCCCTTGGCATTTCGAAAAGCATTGCCTTCCGCAAGATCATCCTGCCGCAGGCGCTGATCGTCGCGCTGCGCCCTTACGGGAACGAGATCATCCTGATGATCAAGGGCTCTGCGGTTGTCGCCATCGTCACTGTCTATGACCTGATGGGCGAAACGCGCTACGCCTTCTCACGAACCTTTGACTACCAGACCTACCTCTGGGCAGCGATCTTCTACCTGGCGATCGTGGAAGTGCTGCGCCACGTCTGGGCGTTCCTTGAAGCGCGGCTGACCCGTCACCTGAAACGTTAGCAGCAGCCGGCGCATACGGCTGCTAAACATCTGAATTAATTCACGTTTCTGCACATAAAGATGAATTGTAAAGCCCGTGTTAAACGTGGCATGCTCCCATTCGGGTGGCGCACCGACGTCCACTCGAGCGACAATATGGGAACCGCTGATGTCTGACATGGAAATGATGCTGAAGGGCTATGGCCTGACCACGGCCCAGATTTTCTACCGCCTTCCCGACCACCCGTCCGTCCTGCAAAGTTACGTCTGGCAGAACTACGATCTCGCGCCGGACTTTCCTGAAATGAACGGCTTCCTGAAGTTCTGGCAGGAAAAGCTCGACGGGCCCCTCCACTCCGTCCGCTACGTCCACCGCAAGCTGATCTCGGCAAGCGAGTGGCGCTCGGTCAAGGGCGAGATCATGCTTCACTAGCATAGGCGCGCCACAGCTTCACACATGCACCTCGCCATGCGCGAACTCGCCGTCGTCGGGCTCGCGATGCAGGGCTGCGAAGATGATGCCGATATAGAGCGCTGCGACGATCACCACCACGATCCAGCCCGGCAGCGGGCCGAGTGCTGCATTGTTGATCGCTTCAGCGACGGAAAACACCTTGTCCGTCTTCGGCTCGTCGGGAAGCAGCTTCGGCGTGGTGATCTTGAGAAGCCATGCGCAGAGCAGGATCAGGTACATCCAGACGTAGTTGCGCCGGATGCGCCGGAACAAGGCTTCGCGGTAGCTGATGAGGAAGCATGGGTTGCGCAGGCTGGTTGCAATCGCTTGCGCCCAGTCGGGCTTCAGGTCGGCCTGCGGGTAAAGCGCCTGTGCAAAGTAATGGCGCTCCAGCTTTCGCACCCGCGCCCGGTAAACGTCGAAGAAGCGATAGCGTCGCGCCTCGATCAGCAGCAGCAGCGACACCAGCAGCATCGCGAACAGAACCACGCCATGGTGCGATGTGGAGGTAGACAATGACACCGAAAGCAGCGCCGCGACCATGGTGATCGCCCAGTTCGACGTCCGGTCGATCCGGTCGCGCCAGCTCGTCATCCTGCCCATCTCGCCACGATAATAGTGGATGATCATATTGGCTTTTTCGGACGAGGTGATCGGCAGCGATGGCGCACGCCGCTCTAAATTCTGCTCCAGAACCGTCTGAGACTGGTCCGCTGCCATGGCTTGAGAACTCCGGGAGGATTGCATTTCGGATGAACGATGAAGCCGGTCCGGCCGTTCCACTGCATGGACAAACACGGACGGTGGGCTTAAACGCCTCCCAAACGAAGGACGAGCCGATGAAGAAAATCGACGAAGAAGCACTGGCCGAGGCCTATAACCGCGCGCTCGCGCTGGAGAAGGCCGGCGATTTCGATGCAGCGGCCAAGGCCTATGAAGAAGTCCTCAAGATTGACCCAGAGGACCACGGCGGCGCCGCCGTCCGGCTTGCCTCCATGGGACGCGGTGAAACACCACCCAAGGCGCCCGACGCTTATGTTGAGACGCTATTCGATCAGCATGCCGAAAGCTTCGAGGATATCCTCGTTGAGCAACTGAGCTATGCCGTCCCGGTCATGGTGCGCCAGCGCCTCCAGGACCTTAAGCTCGGCCCCTTCAAGCGCATGCTCGACCTCGGTTGCGGCACCGGCCTCACCGGCGGCACGCTGCGCGACATGGTGGGAGACATCACCGGCATCGACATCTCCGAGAACATGGTCGAGATCGCCCACGAGAAAGACCTCTACGAGACGCTTTACGTGGCAGAGGTCGAAGATTTTCTGGAAGACAACGACGACGAGCCGTTTGACCTCGTCACAGCGACCGATGTGCTGCCATATCTCGGCGCGCTGGAGCCGCTGTTCTTCGGCGCTGCCGAAAACATGGTGCCGGACGGGTTCTTCATCTTCTCATCGGAAACACTGCCTGCCGATGACGGCCGCCCCTATATCGTCGGTCCGCATCAACGCTTCCTGCATTCCGAAAGCTATATCCGCGAGCGCCTCACCGATACCGGCTTCGAGATCGTCGACCTCAGCGAGATCAACGTGCGCATGCAGGACGGGCAGCCGAGCCCTGGCCATCTGGTAATCGCGCAACTCACAAAAGCTCACGACTAGGACGTCCGCGCAACCTCCGCGTGTCTACGATTGGTAGACACGCGGCGGATACATCGTAATCTCTCGATGCAACCATCGGGGGAAGGTCGTGCTGCAGCAACTTGCACAATGGGCAGAAGCCGACCTAACGACCGCTGCCAACGCCATCTTCACCACGGACGATCCCTTCCGCTGGATTGCACTCGCGATCGCGATACTCGTTCCGATCATCCTCATCTTTGCCCGCAACGAGATCCGCGCCCATCGCCTGCGAGTGATCGCCGATTTTATCGTCTCCTATCCGGCCACAAAACCTGAAGAAAAGGGATCGGACGACACAACGGGCACATCCACCAGCTACAACCCATCGCTTGAATTCGTCACGTCGAAGTATGTGTCGGACCTGCAGCCGGAGCCGGACGTCTACGTGCGGCGCAGCGCCGACGAGACGGCCAGGGACATCCAGAAGCTCGTTCGCCGCTCTCGCATGTTCGGCAATCTTGGCGACTACAAGCTGCTGATCTCATCGATCGGTTTTAGTGCTCTGACCTTCGCCGGCTTTCGGCACCTGTTTCAGGTCATCGATGGCGGCCTGCACGTCGAAGGGGCGACAGACATGTGCACAGGCGGCGCTGCGGCCACCTGTTGCTCGCCTCAAACTTTGTATGGCGAGATCTGCATCGTCGGCGCACTCGCTTTCGCCGGCGCCTTCATCGCGGCAGTGCGCATCTTCATGCGCAGCCTGGCCGTCTTCGATCTCTCCGCCTATACCTTCCTGCGGCAGTCCGTGGAGATATTCGCCTCCGTCCTGATCGTCATCTTTCTCTACACCGCCTTCCCCGACCCCTTGGCGAGCATCGGCGAACTTGTATCGATTGACCCTCAGCCGAGACCATGCGGCGCCGTGCCATGGCTCTGGATCGCGCTTGCGCCGCTGCTCGGACTCCTGCCGCAAAGTTCGACCAAGTTCCTGCTGACGCGCCTTCAGTCGCTTGTCGCCTGGGTGAAGCTGGACGATGACCGCTTCAACAAGCTGACGCGTTCCACGCCGCTCGATGTCATCGACGGGATCGACTACTTCACCCGGTTTCGGTTGGAGGAATGCGGCATCTTCGATATTCAGAACCTGGCGGTCTACAACCCGATCATGCTCTACGTCGAGTCACCCTATGGCATCTACCAGACTGTGGATTGGGTAGCGCAGGCGCAGCTATGCCATATTGTCGGGCTGGAGCGTTTCCTGCTGCTACGGGAAATGCACGTGCGCACGATCTTCGATCTGGAGCGCGCCATCGACTTCAAGAGCCGCTTGGGCGACGACGATGGTGGCGGCAAGACAGATCCGGCTCAAGGCGACCAAGCCCAAACACCACCAGATCCCGATAAACCCAAATCCTCCACTGTCATCGATGGGCCCGACGAGTTTGACAGGATCTATGCCGGCATCCTGTTTGCCTGCACCGACACGATGCGCGAGGCGGCAGGCTTGAGCAAGATCATGCCGCTGATCCCCGACACCGACAAAACAATCAAGGCGGCAAGCGTCGACGACTATTGCAAATGGGCGTGGGAGCATGTCAGCCGCGACGAGAAGCGGCTGAAGATCTGCGTCGAGCACCTGATGGCCTGGATTGCCGACGACCTGCATGTTCGCCGTCTGCGTCGCATCTGGCAGGAAATCTCCGACAGCCTCGGCACCCGCTCCGAACGCCTGGACAAGAGATTGCCCTAACCGGCTTCGAGCCGGAGGTCCAGGCGGCACAATTCGTCTTCTCATCCGGGGGCTTCACCGATAGGTTGCCAGCATCGGAGGGAGTCGCATGACACCGGAGTGCTATCTTCTTGCTCAGGCTTATAACAATGCCTGGGCCAACCACCGGCTGTTGAAGGCATGTGGACAGCTCTCTGCGCAAGAACTGGCCGCACCGCGACTGAGCTTCTTCCCTTCGATCATCCACACGCTGAACCACAACCTGACGGTCGACTGGCTGTATATCAGTGCGGTTGAGGGCGACTGCATTGGCGCAGCTGCCTTCGATCCGGAAATCCCCTTTCCCACCTTCGCCGATCTCGACCGCGAACAGCGCACCGCAGACCGCCGTCTCATCGACCACTGTCGGCTCATGGATGGGAAGGCCCTGGCGGACGAAGTTCGCATTCCCCGGGCAGACCATGTCCAGGTGGAGCGTCGGGATCGCATCCTGCTACATTTGTTCCAGCACCAGATTCACCACCGCGGCCAGATTCATTCCATGTTATCGAGCACGTCGGTCAAGCCGCCGCAGCTGGACGAGTTCTTCCCAGCAGACGAAGAACGGCTGCGCGCCCAAGATTTTGCTGAACTTGGCTTCACCGAAGCCGCTATTTGGAGTTGATGTTCTATGATGTATTTCGTGATCAAGTACCTGCACGTCCTGTCGGACTTCCTGCTCGTCGCCGGCATGCTGATCAATGCCTTCGTGATTTCCATGGTGCCGCCCACCATCCGTGTCGGCGTGATTGCCGCTCTCCGCAAATATGACCGCACGGTCACCACCGCAGCACTCGCCGGTGCCTGGATCTTCGGCATCTGGCTCATTGTCGCCTATGTCGGCTTCTCGGACGGCTGGCTGCATGCCAAGCTGCTGTTCGTCATCCTGCTCTCCGCACTTCACGGCATGCAGCAGGGCTGGATGCGCCGCATGCAGGCCGATCCGAAGCTTGATCCGCCTGCCTTTGTTCGCCTCGGCATGCCGATCATTCTCATCTCGGCGGTCATCATCATCGGACTGGCGATCATCAAGCCGTTCTGATCCAGCAAGCCGCACCAAGGGAACGCGGACGGTTTTCGGCTGGAGCCGGCTTTCGCAAGCCGGCTCCATGTTCTAATCCTCGAACACACGATGCAGGAGGTACAAGCATGGCCAAGGTGGCATTCATCGGTCTCGGTGTGATGGGTTTCCCGATGGCGGGGCACCTGAAGGAAAAGGGCAGCCACGAGGTGACCGTCTATAACCGCACCGCCTCGAAAGCCGATGACTGGGTGAAGAAGTACGGTGGCAGGTCGGCGGGAACGCCGGCCGAGGCTGCCAGGGAAGCGGATTTTGTTTTCACCTGCGTCGGCAATGACGATGACCTCCGTTCCGTCACGATCACCGAAACGGGTGTCCTTGCCGGCATGAAGTCCGGCGCGGTCCTGATCGACAACACGACCGCCAGCGCCGAGGTCGCGCGCGAACTGGAAGCCGCCGCCAAGGAAAAGGGCATCGGCTTCATCGATGCACCGGTCTCGGGCGGCCAGGCAGGCGCGGAAAACGGTGTGCTGACTGTCATGTGCGGCGGTGAGGAGGCGACCTTCGACAAGGCAAAGCCCGTCATCGATGCTTATGCACGCATGGTCGGCCTCATGGGTCCGGTCGGAAGCGGCCAGTTGACGAAGATGATGAACCAGATCTGCATCGCCGGCGTGGTTCAGGGCCTTGCGGAAGCCATCCATTTTGGCAAGCAGTCAGGCCTCGACATCGAGAAGGTGATCGACGTCATCTCCAAGGGTGCCGCCGGCTCCTGGCAGATGGAGAACCGCTACAAGACAATGAACGCGGGGAAATACGATTTCGGCTTCGCGGTGGACTGGATGCGCAAGGATCTCGACATCGTGCTTACCGAAGCGCGCCGCAATGGCGCCAAATTGCCGCTGACGGCGCTCGTCGACCAGTTTTATGGTGACGTTCAGGCCATGGGCGGCAAGCGGTGGGACACCTCGTCGCTGCTCGCGCGCCTTGAGAAGAAATAGAACCAGGAGGGCCGCTGAACCGGCGGCCCGCTCATCGAGCCTATTGGCTCAGTCCTCGCCGGCCTTCTGGTTGTCGAGGATCATGTAATCCAGCGGCAGTTCAGTCGTGTACTTGATCTGCTCCATGGCAAACGCCGACGACACATCGCGAATTTCGATCTTGGCGATCAGGCGCTTGTAGAAGGCGTCATAGGCGCCGATGTCCGGCACGACCACGCGCAGCAGGTAATCGACGTCGCCGCTCATGCGGTAGAACTCGACCACTTCCGGAAAGTCCACCACCACTTCGGAGAAGCGTTTCAGCCATTCGATCGAGTGGCTGGCGGTGCGGATCGACACGAACACGGTGACCTTGGTGTTGACCTTCACCGGGTCGAGCAGCGCCACGCGGCGGCGGATGACGCCGTCTTCTTCCATCTTCTGGATACGGCGCCAGCACGGCGTAGTCGACAGGCCAACCTTCTTCGCGAGGTCCGCAACAGCGAGTGTGGAGTCTTCCTGCAGTATGCGCAGGATCTTGCGATCAAGGCGGTCCATTATATCCCCTTCGAAATGATTTTTCGTTATACACCAGATTCTCCGGAATTAATCGAATTTTCTTCCCCTGATCAAGCTATCCACATGCTCGCGCAGCACCGGAAGCACGTCCTGCTCGAACCACGGGTTCTTGCGCAGCCATCCCGTATTGCGCCAGCTTGGATGAGGCAGCGGCAACACGCGCGGCGCCTGGTTGCCGAAGAAATACTCGCGCCAGTTCGCGACCGTCTCCGTCATTGCCTTCTTCCGTCGTGGTCCGAGATGCCAACCTTGAGCGTACTGACCGATTGCGATGACGAAATCGACCTGCGGCATAGATTTGAGCGCCCGCGTCCGCCAAAGCGGTGCGCATTCACGTCTCGGCGGAAGATCGCTCCCCTTGCTGTCGTATCCCGGGAAGCAGAAGCCCATCGGCAGGATCGCGAAGTTCGCCGGATCATAGAACTCCTCGCGGCTGACGCCGAGCCAGTCGCGCAGCCGGTTACCGGATGCATCGTTAAACGGCAGTCCGCTTTCGTGAACACGCAGCCCCGGCGCCTGCCCCGCAATCAGGATCTTCGCCGTCTGCGATAATACCGCCACCGGCCTTGGCTCGTGTGGCAGTCGAAAAGCGTCACCCTTGGCCGGCGCGTCACGACAGATGCGGCAGGCTGCGATCGCGGCAGACAGGGCTTCAACATTTTCTTCAGCCATGCTCGCCCTCGCTGACCTCTCGCCCCAGGGCATTCGAGATCCAACCGCCGATCATCTCGATGATCCCCGGCGCCTCCATCGAGCCGCGCGCCTGCCGCCAGGCCCGCGGCTCATCGAACGTCCCGCCCCAGAGACGTAATCGATCGCTGCGCGCCGCGACCTGTTCGCGTGCATAACCGCCGGAAGCGACCGCCAGGCCCTGCCGCACCATCTGGGCATTGATGTCGAACTCGCCCGACCGGCAACGCACCAGCAGGCGCCGGTAGCGGTCGCGGCCTCTTCCAACACACTCCACACCGTCCTCGCGCACGAACTCACCGAGCAATTTCTTAGCTTCGCGGCCGCATGCCCATTGCCCGCCGTCGGCATCTTCGCAGATCTGGTCCAGTTCCGGCGCATCGATGCCCTGAAGCCGCAGCCGCTCTTCGCCCACCGCCAGCGTATCCCCGTCCACCACATGAAAGGGGCCACTCATCCGGGTGTCGTCGCTGCCGTTCAGCCTGGCGGCGATCAGCATCATCAGAAACAAAAAGGCGGCAGCTATGCCGCCATCCCGGATTAACCTCGACAGTCGAGCCACATTTGAGCCTTAATCGAAAACGGAAGCTTCAGAGGAATGGCAAACAAATCCTTTCCCGGCAGTACTCTCTTAAGGTTTTAGCCATAGTCTCACAACCACCCGCGCAAGCAGTTCAGTGGCTATGAGTACCGGCGTCAGCACCTCAACCGACAAGATCATCGTCGATCGTTCGCGAAGCCACCGCAACAAGGCTGTGTCGAAGGCTGTCCGCGCGACGCGGGAACGTCTCCAGTCCAGCACCAAGGGCAACCAGGTCTTCGACCGCGATATGCTGGGCATGCACGTTACCTCCGTGCTGCAGGGCGCCTCAGTGGTGCCGCTGTTTGTCGTGCTCGTTACCGCCGTCGGCCTTTACCTCGACTCCGACCCGCAGTTCCTGGCCTGGGCGCTTCTCATGCTCAGCGTCCACGCACTCAACGTGTTCGTGTCGCGCCGGGCGAACCGCAAGGAAATCAGCGCCACCGAGGTCCAGGTCTGGCGACGGCGGCTGATGGCCGCACAGCTTCTCGTGGGCGTCGGCTGGGCAGCCTTTGCGCTGCAAAGCTGTAATGGCTGCTCCGGCGATACCTATTACTTCTACAAGGGCGCTGTGCTGCTACTGGCAGTGTCGATCACCGCGATGAGCAGTTTCATGCTGCGGCTCGGCATGCTGATCGGCTTCCTGCCCACGGTCGCGACCTTGGTCGGCATCGCCGTCTTTTCCCGCAGTGCGCTCGACATCGGCATGGCGGCCATGTGCGCTGTCGCGGTCGTCTTCTTTCATTATATCGGCGACCGGCTCTACCGCTCGAACCTCACCCTGATGTCCTACCAGTCGGAGAAGGACGACCTGATCGCCGAGCTCGAGGTGGCAAAGTCCATGTCCGACGAGGCGCGGCGACGGGCGGAAGAAGCAAACCTTGCGAAGTCGCGCTTCCTTGCCTCCATGTCCCACGAACTGCGGACGCCACTCAATGCGATCCTCGGCTTCTCCGAGGTGATGAGTTCGGAAGTGCTCGGCCCGCTCAACAACCCGACCTACAAGGAATATTCCGGAGACATCCACCGTTCGGGTCAGCATCTCCTCAACCTCATCAACGAGATCCTCGACCTGTCGCGCATCGAAGCCGGCCGTTACGATCTTGCCGAAGAAGCCCTGTCACTGCTGGAAATCGCCGAAGATTGCATCGGCATGGTCCAGCTCCGTGCGCGCGGCAAGTCGATCACCATCCGCCAGCAGTTCGAGCCGGAACTGCCACTCGTCTGGGCTGATGAAAAGTCCATGCGCCAGGTGCTGCTCAATCTCCTGTCCAACGCGGTGAAGTTCACGCCTCAAGGCGGGGAAGTCACGGTAAAGGTCGGCTGGACGGCCGGTGGCGGGCAATACGTCGCGATCAAGGACAATGGGCCAGGCATCCCCGAGGAAGAAATCCCGGTGGTGCTTTCTGCGTTCGGCCAGGGCTCGATCGCCATCAAGAGCGCCGAGCAGGGCACCGGCCTCGGCCTGCCGATCGTCCAGGCCATCCTCGCAAAGCACGACGGCCAGTTTATCCTGCGCTCCAAGCTGCGCGAGGGCACCGAGGCGATCGCCATTTTGCCGGCAACCCGCGTGCTGCAAAGCGTCCCGGCGGTTGCCGATGCACCGGCGGTCGAACGCCGCCGCAAGTCCTTCGCTTAAGCCTGGACAGCCAATCTCTTCATTATTGCTGAATGCCGGGAAGATCCGGACCCGGTCCCGATGGGCTCAGCGCCGGCGGCGGTGAGAGGATCTCGCTCTCCGGTGGAATGATGAACGGAGGTGGCGCCGCCTGCTTCTCGCGTTCCTCTTCCGCGGCCCGCGCGGCGGCGGCTTCCGCGGCCTGCCTTTGTCGCTCCGCTTCTTCCTCCTGAAGGCGCGCCCGCTCCTCGGCTTCCGCCTTTATCCGAGAGGCCTCGCGTTCTGCTGCCAGGAAATTGTAGAGCGCCACCTCGCGACGCAGGCGCTGCTTTTCCAGCACACTCGCCTGCAGGGCCTCCACCCGCCGCCGCTCCTGTTCATAGGCGCGCTGTGACAGGAAATTCGCCATCGGGCCGATCTCGATCCGTTGCTCCGGGCTGCTCAAGTTCCCGCGATACTGCAGTCGAACGGTCGGGTCGCCGCCTGCAAGCGCTTCCTCACCGGCGTCATAGGTCAAGGCCATTTCGGCGCTCATTCTGTCATCCACCACATCAAAGCGGCCGACGCCGACGAGCCTCGTCTTGCCGGTTGTCACAGTTACGGGCTGTGCCCGCGCCTCGCCCGCGGTGATGGTTACGGGCAACGTGACATCGCCAATCTCGGTCTTTCCTTGATTGACGAGCGCGGCAACCAGTGGCCGGATACGATCTTCGTTCACCTCGCCACCAAGCTTGTCCACCTGCGCCATCAGCGGACCGATCGCAGCACTGTTGATGCCGGCGATGCTCACGCCCTTCATGCGCAGTTCCGCCGAGCCGCTTGCCGCACCAATCAGTTCGGCCACACTCTTGCCGGTTGACTCCGCCGACATCGAAAAGTCGAGCCTGCCGGTCGCCACCGGCTTTTCGTCGTTCTGCCAGACAAGCGCAGACAGATCAGTATCGGTGCCGGACAGGCGTGCCTGCAACAACCCGGTGCCATCCGCGTTCGACATCATCAACCGGCCGGCAACTTCGCCGCTGCGCCACTTGCCCTTGCCGTCTTCGATGGTGATGCCGCCGCTGCGGTGGGTGACATTGGCACTGAAATCCCCAATCGTGCCCATGGCGCCCGCCCGCAGACTCTTGGCCTTCAGATCAAGCGTGACATCGAGGTCGGAAAACAAGGGATTCTGGAGAGGACTGGAGGAGAGCTTGCCTACACCTGGATCGGTGATCGGCCCGAACACCACCTCGCCAAGCCATGCTAGATCCACGTTGTCCACGGTAAGCGCACCGGTCGCCGGGCGACCCGGCGCCTTCCGGTCGACCGTCAGGTTGCCGGCAAAACTATTGCCCGCCGCGGCGCCCATAAGATCCGTCAGCTGAATCTGCTCCGGCTGCACCGCTAGATCAGCTTCAAGGTCCGTCGGGAGACCAATACCGAACTGCGGCAGCGTCCAACCCGTCATCAGCAGATAAGGCTCAAGATTGTCGCTCTTCAGCGCTAGGTGCCCTTGGCCCTCGCCAAAACCCTGCTCCTGCAGGTTCAGGTCACCGTTGAACGTCAGCGAGGTGCGGTCGGTGCGAAAGCTCAACTCCGTGCGCGCTGTTCCAGCCTCGACTTGCTGCAAGGTCAGTTCCAGCCGACCGGCACCATCTCCATCCTGCAGCAACGGGTCGAGGCCCGCCTGCCCGAGCAGGATCGAAGGGTCGGAATTGGCAAGCGATGCCGTGAGTGTCACCCGGTCACTGCCTGTGAGGTCGAACAGACCGGGCAGCTTGAGGTTAGCGTCCATCGCACTGCCGTTCGACTGGCCTTTTACAGTAACTTCCATCCCGCCGATCGCGCCACCGACGGTGAGGTCCGCTGTGAGATCCGTATCAGCAAACCAGCTCGCGCTGGCGGCCAGTCGCTGCAGCAGCGGATGCGGCGGCAGGCGATCACGCAACATGGCGAAGAAGGCCGACGGGTCCGGGGAGCGGAGGGTGAGATTGCCGCTGCCAGCATAGGACAGCAGCGAGCCCTCGACGCGGCCCTTGGCGGCAATTGCCGCACCCGAAAGGTCGCCGACCGTCAGGCGCTCCAGCGACAGGACGCCGCCGGCCGTGGTAAAGGCGGTATCGACCTTGCTCGCTGTCACCCCGAAGGCGTTGAACTTGTCCGCCTTCAGCGTTGCCGCGATCCGGTGATCCAGCACATCCTCGCCCGCATCGTTGCCGGTCAGAAGGCCGGCCAGCGCCTGCATCGCATCAATGTCGATCTCGTTGCCTGCCAGTGTCACAGAAAGGTTCGGCACCTCGCTTTGTGGCGACTGACGCTCCAGCCTTCCCTTCAGGATCGCGGGACCGATGGCCAGTTCCAGGTTGTCGAAGCGCTGCAGCTCCGGCGTCAGGTTGACGCGCGCCGAAAAGCCTGCCGAACGCAATTGCCGGATTGCCGGATCCACCCGCCCCGCAAGCCAATCCGCCAGACCCGACGGCTGGCTCGATGCCACCAGCATGTCGCCTGCGAAGGAGATGCGGTCACGCAGCGTCAGCGCACCCTTGGCTTCCAGCTGGGTGCGTCCGGGAAGCGTCGCCACCACATTGTCCACCGTCCAGCCGTTGCCGGCGGGCCGGACATCAAGGCGGATGTCGCGAATGGTTGTGTCGTTGGCCACGATCGCCGGAAGGCGCAGGCTCGCCCGGCCGGGCACCTGCGGAATCGGGATCGAGGCCGCCATGCGGATGAAGTTGTTGATCCGCCGCTGCGCGGAGGCGGCCGCATCACGGCTGGTCTTCGCCTGTGCCGCCCCCTCACCCAAGCGGTTGACATCGATCTGCTGGCCCTCGGCAGTCAGCAGGAACTCGGGCTGCGTCCCGGTGTCCAGCGTCGCTTCGCCCGTGATGACGTAAGGGTTGTCGAGCGCGCCAAGCTCAAGCCGGTATTCCGGAATTCGGATGCGCTCGTTGGTGAGTTCGAAGCCACCCTTTGCACGCGGTCCCGGTGGCGGCGGCGTGACCGGCTCCGTTTCGTCTTCCTCTTCCAGGAAGGTAAGGGTGAAGGCGCCGTTATAAGCTGGCTTGTTCTCGGCGATGCTGAGTTCGCCGTCGAGGTTCACCTCGACCGGCTGGGCGTCCGGCCAGAACCGCAGGCGCAGCGGAATGTGCCTCGCCTGCGCATCTGCCGTGCCGGTGGTGATGCTGAAGCGCGCCTCGTTGTCATCCAGCGTCGCATTGCCCTCGCCGCGCCACGGACCGAGCAGCGAGCCCGCCGACAGGTCCGCCGAAACGCCACGCAAATAGCGTGACTGGCCCGACTGCTCGTCGATCAGGTCGATCTCGCCGCCGGTGATGTGGACATCCTCAAGTACGACGCTGCGAGCCGGAATGGAAGCCTTGCCGCCCCGCATCCAGTCCAGCGTTCCGTCCTTCAGGATGCGGATACGCGCCTTCGGGCGATCGATGCGCATGTCGAAGATGCGCGCTTCGCCGGAGAGGAAAGGCGCAAGCTCCATGTCCATGGAAAACTGCGCGACCTGCACCAGCGGCTGGCCATCCGCATCCGTGCCCACCCGCACATCGTGCAGTGTTACCGAGGGAAACGGCAGGATGCGCGCATCGACGTTGCCGTGCACGGCGACCTTTTTCCCAAGGATGCGGCTTGCCTGATCCTCGAACGCGACGCGGAAGCTCGACCAGTCCAGGAAGAAGGGAGCCAGCAGCGCTGCGAAAAGCACCACTACGACCAATCCACCCAATGCCAATAGGATGCGCCCGAGCAAATCGCGTTCCCTGCGTTCAGAAGTTCTAAACTAGTTCCACCGCGCCCATAGCCAAGTCAAGCACATGCGGGCCACACTCACGCCCGATCAGGAGGTGGGGCGGAAGATCTTGCCCGGATTGAAGATATTGTCCGGATCGAGGCTCTTCTTGATCGTCCGCATCACGTCGACCGCGCCGCCAAGCTCGTCTTCGAGAAAGGACATCTTCCCCTGCCCGATGCCGTGTTCGCCGGTGCATGTCCCGTCCATGGAAAGCGCACGCTTGGTAAGCCGCGCCGTGAAGGCCTCGACCTTCCCAACGGAAGCCGGATCCTTGCCGTCGAACAGAACGAGCACGTGGAAATTGCCGTCGCCTGCATGGCCCACGATGGGCGCCAGCAAGCCCTCCGCCACGATGTCCGCCTGCGTTTCGACCACGCATTCGGCAAGCCGGGAGATCGGCACGCAGACATCCGTCGACAACCCATCCAGTTCCGGGGCAAGCGCGCGGCCTGCCCAATAGGCGTTGTGGCGGGCCTGCCAGAGCTTCGCGCGCTCGTCGGCATTCGCGGTCCACTGGAACTCGTCACTACCGCATTCCGCAGCAATTTCCGCAAACTGCGCAGATTGCAGCGCCACCGTTTCTTCCGTGCCGTGGAATTCCAGGAAAAGCGTCGGTTTCTCCGGATAGCTGAGCTTGGAATAAGCGTTGACGGCACGCATCTGTACGTCGTCAAGAAGCTCGATGCGCGCGACCGGAATGCCCATCTGGATCGTCATGATGACGGCGTCACAGGCTGCCTTCACCGTGGGGAAGGCACAGACACCCCCGCCGATCTTCTCAGGGATGCCCTGCAGACGCAGGGTGATCGAAGTGATGACGCCAAGCGTCCCTTCCGAACCGACGAACAGCCGCGTGAGGTCGTAACCGGCAGACGTTTTTTTGGCCCGTCGTGCGGTGCGGATCTCCTCACCATTTGCCGTCACGACGGTAAGCGACACGACGTTGTCTTTCATGGTCCCGTAGCGGACCGCATTGGTGCCGGAGGCGCGGGTCGCCGTCATACCCCCGAGCGTCGCATTGGCGCCGGGATCGATGGGGAAGAACAAACCCGTTGCGCGCAATTCGCGGTTCAGCTCTTCCCGCGTCACGCCGGGCTCCACGGTCACGTCTAGATCTTCCGGACTGATCCGTAGCACCTTGTTCATGCGGCTGAAATCGATCGAGATACCGCCGGACGGCGCATTCACCTGGCCTTCAAGCGACGTGCCGACACCGAAGGGGACGACCGGCACCTTGTGCTCGGCGCAGGCTTTGACCACCGCCTTCACGTCATCGGCGCTTTCGACAAAAACGACGCCGTCCGGAAGCTGGGAGGTGAGATAGCTCGTGGTGTGGGCGTGCTGCTCGCGAAAAGCCTGCCCGGTCTGGAAGCGCTCGCCGAAGGACTGTTTCAGGATGCCGAGCACCGTTGCGATGCCCTCTTCGTTGCGGATGCCCGCTCTCACGTCCTTCAGCGCCATGACCAATCTCCCAAAGCTTTCAATGCTTTGTTAGGCGACGTGCGCGTGTTTGTCCACTCGCTTGGTGGCGGGCAGTCGACCCCGCCACCCTCTGGCAACCTGCCCCCCCTCCCTATTCGGCAGCGAGCAGCGGCGGTTCCTTGTTGTCCTGGTTTTCCGCGTCGGTACCATCATCAGCCGGCTTGCGCTTGATGTGCTTGCCCGATGCGGCATCCACGAGTTCCTGGTGGAAGCGCGCTTCCTCATGCACGTGCGGCTTCGCGAAACGGGCGATTAGCAGGTAGGCGACCGGCGTGATGAACAGCGTCACGCTGACGGCGAGACCAAGCCCGCCGACGATGACCCAGCCAAGCGCGGCACGGGCTTCGGCACCCGCACCTTCCGCCAGCACCAGCGGCACGCCGCCGATGATCGTGGCGATCATCGTCATCATTACCGGGCGCAGGCGTACCGAGCAGGCCTGTTCGATCGCCTCACGAACCCCTGCCCCTTTGTCGCGAAGCTGGTTTGCGAACTCCACGATCAGGATGCCGTTCTTCGCCATGACACCGACCAGAAGAACAAGGCCGATCTGGCTATAGACGTTGAGGCTCGATCCCGTCAGCACCAGCGCGATGGCAGCGCAGGCAAGCCCCAGCGGCACCGTCGACATGATGATGATCGACGACAGCACGCTTTCAAACTGCGCCGCCAGAACCAGGAAGATGATGGCAATCGCAAAGCCGAAGGTCATCAGCATCGCGTTGGAGTTTTCTCCCAGCGTCTTCGCTTCCGCCATCGGCATCAGGCGCACACCTTCGGGCAGCAGCGGATCGGCAAGCGCCGTCATCTCGCGGACCGCGTCGCCCAGCGCGACGTTGTTCGGCAGGTTGGCCGAGATTGACACCGACGCCAGTTGCTGTTCACGGTTGAGCTGCGGCGCCACCGCACCTTCGTTCAACGTCGCAATGGTCGACATCGGCACGATCTTGCCGTCGCCGGTCTTGAGGAAGATGTTCTCAAGATCAGTCGGATCGTCGAGTGGACGCGTCGTTGACGTCAGCTTCACCGACAATGCTTCGCCGGCCACGAAGACATCCACAACCGAGCGCCCCTCGAGCAGCGACTGCACGGCGGTCGAAAGGCCGGTGATGTCGATGCCAAGGTCGGACGCCCGTTCGCGATCGATCGCGACAGAAAGCTGTGCCTGGGTCGGCTCGTTGGTGAGGCGCGGCGTATCGAAGAGATCGCGACGCTGCTCCATCTGCGTCACGAGCTTCTGGGCCGTTTCCGTCAGGAGATCATAGTCGTTGCCGACGAGCGCCATCTGCATGCCGTTGCCGGCGCCGCGGATCTTCAGGCTGTTTGCCTGGATCGCGAAACCGCGCAAAGCCGGCACCTTGGCGACTGCCGCGTTCACATCGGCGGCAATCTGGTCCTGGCTGCGTTCACGCTCACCCCACGGTGCCAGCGTGAGCACCATGAAACCGCTGTTCTTGTTGCTGCCGAAACCGGAGATGGAGAAGATGTTGGTAACTTCACCCGCCTCGCGCAGCGGCTCTAGGTATTCCTCGACGCGCTGCATCTGGTCGCGCGTGTAGTCGAGGCTGACGCCCTGCGGAGCCGTCAGCCGCAGCATCACCGAGGCGCGGTCCTCGCGCGGCGTGAGCTCATTGGTGACCTGGCCGAAGACCATGTAGGAGGCGAAGGCGAAGATCGCCGAAAATACGATCACGACGAGCGGCGCATTCAAGCAGAAGCGCAGCGCGCGCATGTAGATACGGGCGAAGCCGTTGCCGATTGCGCCCAGAAAACCGTGATCTTCGGTCATCGGCTTGGTCAGCATGCGCGAGGCAAGCATCGGGCAAAGCGTCAGGGCGGTGATCGAGGACAGCCCAACCGCGAGCGCCAGAACGAAACCAAATTCCTTGAACAGCCCGCCGATCTGGCCGGGAAGGAAGGAGAGCGGAATGAACACGGCAGCAAGCGTCGCTGTCGTCGCCAGAACGGCGAAGAACACTTCCTGCGTGCCGAGCACGGCCGCAGCCCTTGGCCCCATGCCTTCGGACCGCCGTCGCACGATATTTTCGAGCACGACGATACCGTCGTCCACCACGAGGCCCGTGGCCAGAACGATGGCGAGCAGCGTCAGGATGTTGATCGAAAAGCCGATGAGATAGATCGCCACGAGCGTGCCGATCAGCGCCACCGGCATGGTGAGCGCGGGGATCAGCGTCGCGCGCCAGTCACGCAGGAAGAGCCAGATGACGAGGAGAACAACACTCGCCGAGAGGGCAAGCGCGATTTCCACCTCATGCAACGCTCCCTGGATGAAGATCGCGTCGTCGCTGGTGACGATGAGGCGCGTGCCTTCAGGCAGGATGTTGGCCATGTCGGCCACCGCCTTCTTCACGCCTTCCGAAATGTCGAGCGTGTTCGACTGCGCCTGGCGGATGATGCCGAGACCAACGCCCTGGACCGCGTTGGAGCGCAGCACCGTGTTGCCGTCATCAGGACCCAGTTCCACCGTCGCGACATCGCGCAGTCGTACATTCGGAGCGACGAGGACGTTTTCGAAGTCCTGCGGTTTCGTCAGGTTGGCCGTAGCCCGCACCACGATGTCCTGGGTGCGGCTCTGCAGCGAGCCGGCCGGCACGTCCAGCGCAGCACTGGCCAGCGCCCGCGACACATCGGCAACCGTCATCCCGCGGCCGGCCAGGGCTTCCTGGTTGACGTCAACGCGGAAGATCTTCTCCTGGTCGCCATAAAGCTCGACGTCTGCGACGCCTTCGACGGCGGCAAGCCTGTCGATGATCTCATTGTTGACGAGCTGCGTGAGGTCATCCATCGACAGCGTCGATGAAGTGACGGCAAGGCGCATGATCGCCTCGGAATTGGCGTCCGCCTTGACGATCCGCGGCTCATCGACCTCGTCCGGAAGCCGGTTGCGAACGCGGCCGACGGCATCGCGCACATCGTTTGCAGCTTCCGACAGGTCCACCGTGTCGGAAAATTCCATGGTGACGCGGCTGGAGCCGAACTGCGACTGGGACGACAGTGCCTTCAGGCCAGAAACGCGTGCGACCGCGCCTTCGATGACCTGCGTGACCTCCTGGTCCATGGTCTGCGGTGACGCGCCGTCGTAATTGGTGCGAACGGTAATGACCGGCTGGTCGACATCCGGCAGTTCGCGCACTTCGATCCCGGCAAGCGCTGCAAGGCCTGCAACAACCAGAAGAGTATTGAGCACGGCGGCAAGCACCGGCCGGCGGATGAACAGCGCGGTAAAACTCTGGCCGGTCCGCGCGACGTCGACCTGTTCCTCGTCGGGCTGCTCGATCACGGGCGTGTCGGACTTCATTGGCTAGCGACCTCCGCCGTTTCCTGGGCACCACCGATGCGCACGGGCGCACCGTCACGCACCCGCTGCAGGCCTTCCGTGGCAACGCGGTCGCCTTCCTTCAGATCGGCTTCGACGAGAACCGCATCCGGGTTGCGCTGCACGACGCGCACCCGCGTCTTGTAGGACTTGTCGTCCTTGATCTGCCAGACGTACGAACCTTCGCTGTCCCACTGGATCGAGAGAGGATCAACGGCCGGGAACTGCTCGCCCTTGAAGCGCATGGTGACGCTGAAGGACATGCCTGCGCGCAGCTCGTCCTTCGGGTTTTCAATCCGGGCGCGCACGCGCATGGTGCGGCTCGCCGGATCGACGCGGTTGTCGATCGCATCAACCTTGCCAGCAAAAACCAGGCCGGGCCGTGCGATAGCGCTTGCCTCCACCGCCTGGCCGGGCTCGATCGCCACGGCAAAACGCTCCGGAGCCCAGAAATCGACGAGGATCGCTGACCTGTCGTCGATCGTCACGATGCTGGTCTGGGTGGTGACATTGTCGCCGACATTGACCGGGACGATGCCGGCAATACCCTCGATTGGCGCCACGATATCGCGACGCTTCAGGTTGAGCTCGGCGGTGGCAAGCGCCAGCTTGGCGGATTGTTCGGCGATCTGGGCATCAAGAACGTCAAGCCGCGCGACCGACTGCAGGTTCTTGTAGGAGGCTGATTTCTCCTGGGCGCTCTTCAGCGCGACCTGCGCCTTGTCGCGCTCGATGATCTGCTCGTCATCGTCGAGACGTGCCAGCACCTGGCCCTTCTCGACCTTCTGGCCGGCGGTGACCATGATCTCGTTGATGGTGCCCGATGCCTGCGGCATGACCACGACGGTCTGCACCGCCTGGCCGCTGCCGATTGCCGACAACTGGTCATTGACGACGCCGATCTTCACCGGCTGGACCGAAACGAGCGTGGCGCGATTTGCCCCGCCCGGACCACCGGGTCCACCCTGGCCGCGTCCCTGACCTGGGCCGTTCGCAGCAGCCTGCCCGCCATTGCGCGGCCCACCGGCTGCAGGCTCCTTAGCGGCAGATGCATCCTCGGATGGAGAGGTGATGGCCGCCAGCACCGGTTGCGGAACGCCCCAGCCTGCCAGCGTCTGGCCTGCGGATGGAACCATGTAAATCCAGAGTCCGAGTGCTGCCGCAAGCAGCACAAGACAGAGGAATAGCTGTTTCCAAATCCGCATTCAAAACTCCAGAGGTTGCACGTCGCGCATGATATTCTAAGGTCTGCCAAATATCGCCGATTCAGAGCCGTAAGCAATGCCTGCAGGGGCTTTCTTACGAAATTGTAATATCACGGAAAATTCAGTTTCACCTGCCTTTCCCATGCCCAAAGAACATGCAGCCGACGCCCGCGTCATGTGCAGGATGCATGCTCCCGACACACTTTAGCCGCCTCTTGCGGAAAGACTGGGAATAAAAGAAGAACGCTTCCTAGCCTTTCGGGCCCGAATCATTACATTGGCCGCATGACTAACAGTTTCGACGACATTCCGTTCTTCGGTGACGAAGACGAACCGGCAGCGCGCAAGCCGCAAGCGCCGGGAGAACGGCCTCAGGCTGCCGCAGGCGGTTTGGGTATCGCTGCCCGCGCCATGGCCGCACGCGGAGGCCAACGCGAGGCGCCCGATTATCTTTCGGGCCTTAATCCGGAGCAGCGGGAAGCTGTTGAAAAGACGGATGGCCCGGTTCTCGTGCTCGCAGGCGCCGGCACCGGCAAGACGCGCGTGCTCACCACCCGCATCGCCCACATCCTTGCAACCGGAAAAGCCTTCCCGAGCCAGATCCTGGCGGTGACCTTCACCAACAAGGCTGCTCGCGAGATGAAAGAGCGCATCGGCATGCTGGTCGGTGGCGCCGTGGAAGGCATGCCATGGCTTGGCACCTTCCACTCGATCGGCGTCAAGCTATTGCGCCGCCACGCGGAATTGGCAGGGCTGCGCTCCAACTTTACCATTCTCGACACCGATGACGTGGTGCGGCTGATCAAGCAATTGATCCAGGCGGAAGGGCTCGACGACAAGCGCTGGCCGGCCAAGCAATTCGCCGGCATGATCGACACCTGGAAGAACAAGGGCCTGTTGCCTGCCGACATTCCTGAGGGTGACGCGCGCGCCTTCGCCAATGGCAAAGGTCGCGAACTCTACGCCGCCTACCAGGCGCGCCTTCGCACCTTGAATGCCTGCGATTTCGGCGACCTGCTGCTCCACCCGATCGCGATCTTCCGCAAGACGCCGGACCTCCTGAAGGAATATCACCAGCGGTTCCGATACATCCTCGTCGACGAGTACCAGGACACCAACACGGCGCAATACATGTGGCTGCGGCTTCTGGCGCAGCGGCCGCAGGGCGTGCCGCAGAACGTCTGCTGCGTGGGTGACGACGACCAGTCGATCTACGGCTGGCGCGGCGCGGAAGTGGATAACATCCTGCGCTTCGAGAAGGATTTCCACGGCGCCAAGGTCATCAAGCTTGAGCGCAACTATCGCTCGACCGAACATATCCTCGGCACGGCCGGCCACCTGATTGCCCATAACGAAGGCCGGCTCGGCAAGACGCTTTTCACGGATCGGGTAAACCCTGATGACGAAAAGGTGATGGTGCATGCCGCCTGGGACTCGGAGGAAGAGGCCCGTGCGATTGGCGAAGAGATCGAGCGTCTGCAGCGTGGCGACGGCATTCCGGGAAGCGAAGGCAAGAAGCACGCCTTGAACGACATGGCGATCCTGGTCCGCGCCTCCTTCCAGATGCGCGAGTTCGAAGACCGCTTCGTCACACTTGGCCTCAACTACCGCGTCATCGGCGGTCCGCGCTTCTATGAGCGGCTCGAGATCCGTGACGCCATGGCCTATTTCCGCCTGGTCTGCCAGCCCGCCGACGACCTCGCCTTCGAGCGCATCATCAATACGCCAAAGCGTGGGCTGGGCGATACCACGATCCGTTACCTCCATGACTACGCCCGTGCCCGTGACATCCCGATGCTGCAGGCGGCTGCCGATATCGTCGAGACCGACGAGTTGAAGCCCAAGCCACGCAAGGCGCTGTTCGATGTCGTGCAAAGCTTCAGGAACTGGAGCCAACGGCTTGAATCGACTCCGCATCTCGACCTGGCGGAACAGATCCTCGAAGAAAGCGGCTATACCGACATGTGGAAGGCCGACAAATCGGCAGAAGCACCAGGCCGGCTGGAAAACCTGAAGGAACTCATCCGCTCGATGGAAGCGTTCGAGAGCATGCGCGGCTTCCTGGAGCACGTGTCGCTCGTCATGGACGCCGAGCAGAACGAAAACCTCGACGCTGTCTCGATCATGACGCTGCATTCCGCCAAGGGGCTGGAATTCGACACCGTCTTTCTTCCCGGTTGGGAGGAAGGTCTCTTCCCGCACCAGCGGGCGCTCGATGAAGGCGGACGTTCCGGGCTCGAAGAAGAACGCCGCCTCGCCTATGTCGGCATCACCCGCGCCAAGCGCCGCTGCCATATCTGGTTCGTGTCGAACCGGCGCATCCATGGCCTCTGGCAGTCGACCATGCCGTCACGTTTCCTGGATGAGTTGCCGCAGGCGCACGTGGATGTCGCAGCCTCCGAAACCAACTACGGCGGATACGGCGGTCGCGGCGGTTATGGGCAGTCACGCTTCGACAAGGCAGATCCCTTCGCCAACAGTTATTCGACGCCCGGCTGGAAACGCGCCCAGGCCAACAAGACCGACGCGACCCGCGACAACTGGGGCAGCCGCTCCGGCCATTCGATCGAGCGGATCGGTTACGGCGAAAGCGGACCTCGTGGCCGCACCATCGACGGCGAACTGGTCGCAAAATCGGTGGCGGACGTGCCGTCGCAGTTCTCCGTCGGCGACCGGGTCTTCCACATCAAGTTCGGCAACGGCAACATCTCGGCCATCGAAGGCAACAAGCTGACGATCGATTTCGACCGCGCCGGGCAGAAGCGGGTGCTGGAGGGATTTGTGGAGCGGGCATAGCGCCCACCCCGCTTCGCTTGCAGAAACAGGCCACCCCGGTTAACTCTGAAACCAGAGGATCCATTCGTGCGGAGGCGGCCATGTATCTCACCAACCAGGACATGATCGAGCTGACGGCATGGCGGCGTAAGCTGCATTCCATGCCGGAAGTCTCTCGTGAGGAAGTGGCGACCGCCGCCGAAGTCCAGGCTTTCCTGGCGCCGACCAACCCGGACCAGGTGATTTCCGGCCTCGGCGGCACCGGTGTCGCCGTCGTATACGACAGCGGCAAGCCCGGCCCCACCGTGCTCTTCCGCTCCGAACTCGACGCGCTGCCCATCGAGGAGCTCAGCGAGCTCCCACACCGCTCCAAGATCGCCGGCAAGAGCCATATGTGCGGCCATGATGGGCACACGGCGATCCTTGCCTCGCTCGGTCGTCAGTTCGGGCGCGAGCGGCCGAAGAGCGGACGCGTCGTGCTCATGTTCCAGCCGGCCGAGGAGGATGGCTCGGGTGCCGCCGCCGTTCTGGCGGACGAGCGTTTTTCCAAGGTGAAACCGGACTACAGCTTTTCGCTGCACAACTTTCCGGGCCTGCCGCTCGGGCATGTCTGGCTGAAGGAGGGCGTGGTCAACTGCGCCTCGCGCGGCCTCAAGATCAAGCTGTCAGGCCGCACCGCGCATGCCTCCATGCCGGAAACAGGTATCTCGCCTGCCCCTGCCGTGGCGCAGTTGATGACCGCCCTGACAAGCCTTAGCCGCGGCACTGTGGCGGGCGAGGATCTGGTTCTTGCGACCGTAACGCATGCGGTGATCGGCGAGGCCGCCTTCGGCATCGCGCCCGGCTATGCCGAAGTCTGGGTAACGCTGCGCACCATCACCGACGACGAGATGGCGACACTGACGAACACGGCGGAAACGCTGGTTCGGAAGGTGGCGGGCGATGGCGAGCTGGAATTCCAGCTGGAATATCACGACTTCTTCGATCACTCGGAAAACAGCCCGGAAGCAACGAGGATCCTGCGTGCGGCGCTGGATGCTGAAGGTGTAAGCCACGAGCCGGGGCTGGCGTTGCGGGCATCGGAGGATTTCGGGCGTTTTGCGGCGGTCTCGAAATCCGCCATGTTCTTCCTCGGGGCCGGCGAAAATGTCGCAGCCCTGCACAACCCGAACTACGATTTTCCGGACGATCTCATCCCGATCGGCACCCGGATCTTCATGCGCGCCGCACGCGACATTCTCGGGTAACCGCATTGGAACTGGGGAAGTGGTTGAAGCCGCTGGCAAACCAGCGGCTTTCTTCATGGTCAGGCGTCGCTGCCGCTGAAAAGCTTGGCAAGGAAGTTGCCGTTGGAGCCGCCGCCCGGGCGCTTTCCGTCCCACTTGGGCACAATCACCATGTGGGTGATCTCGCCGCGCTGGAAGGCCTTCAGGAACTTGTCGTACTGGGCAAAGGCAACGCAGCCATGCGAGTCACCTTTCACACGCAGCAGGTAGCTGTGAGCGAGAAGACCTGTGCGGTTCTGCGGATGCTTGCCATCAACGGAAGTCAGGCGGATTGCGGCAACGCCGTGGAACAGCTTCTCGCGCATTGAAAGCTTGTAGGTGCCGGGCGGGGTCGGCCCACGCATCTTTACATGGGTATATTTCGGGTTGTCACGCATGCTGCCGATGCCGGAATGCGCCTCGAGCTTCGTGCCGTTCGGCATGTGAACAACGCCGTTGGTGATGTCGTAGATGGCGACCTTCGAACCGATGCCTGGCCAGCTCGGAGCAGACGGCGCCGGACGCGACGGCTCCTGGCGCATCGGGTTGTCGGGCTTGGCAAAGGCAAGCGCAGTCGGCTTGTCGTCATCGTTGCCACGCGGCTTTTGCGGCGCAACAGCGGCGATGGCGGCCAGCGCATTTGGCTTCGCCGGCTTTTCAGCCTGTGCGAGGGAGGTCGACGGACGGATTACCGGCAGCGGGCCGGACTTCGGCAAAGAGTGGGTTTCCACCGGAGCAGGCTCGGGCAGCGAGGCGACGACAGTTTCTTCCGTCTCCTCCTCAAGCGAAGTATCTTCCAGCGCGGCCATTTCGACCGGCTTCATGTCCTTGAGCTCGGCAACCGAGGTGGCCGGCGGCGCATCCTGGATCAGGTCTGGCAAGCTGCTGTCGCCGCGCGGTGCCACGACCACGAGGCTCGCCATCGCGGAGCCCAGGATTGAGCGGACCTGGTCCGCGCCCGGGCGGCTTTTCTCGAGCGCTGCGAACTGCTGGTCCATTGCGCGGTTGCGGGCGGCGCTCGCAAGAGCCGCCTGCAGCGCAACCTGAACATCGGCAGGTTCCGGGCGGCGCGCGGCAAGTGCTGCGGCCGCGGCACCTTCAAGGCGACCGGCCTTCGGTTCGGCCGGACTGCTGCCCGGAAGCCGCGAGAACTTGTTCACGTCTATATCGATGGGGCCGCGATTAAGGGGGCCAGCGGCAAGCGCGACCTCGTCGAACGATGCCATCGTGGCGGCCGGCTTCGGCATCGCCACATTGATCTTTACTTCGGAGGCTGGTTTGACCGCTGTCGCCATCGTGGCCATGGAGGCGCAGACAAGCGCGCCCACCGTCATACCCACGCCAAGCGCGACATTTGTCAGAAGGGAGCGGGATTTCTTCCGGCGTGCAGTCGTCTTGCGAACCTGCTTGCCCTGGACTGCTTTCGGAACCGAACCCGCCATCACTCGTTACCCAAACCGTTACTCACACAGGCGGCCCATGCTTGCGCAAGGCTGCCGACACAAAGGCTGTGACCCGGTCGGGCTGAAGGATTACGTCCCTCACCCAAGCCATCAGCTCGAATGTGAGAATGAACGGATATGGTAACCAATGTCTTTACGCCGCCCCGCTTCTGAACTTCAGTCGAATGGTTAAAAGAGCATGCGGCCGGAAGTTTAGCCGAAATGCGGCAATGGCATGACCATCGCGTGCAGATTAAGGCGTCCACGTCCCTCAACTGTTGTTTCTTAGCCACAAGAACCTGCAACTTCAACTGAAATCGACTCACGTTCTTCTTGGCTGAAACGCCCGCAGAGACTTGAATATGGTTGCCTGCGAGCCGCCCCCTTGGCATGGTATTTCCAAGCGAAGGAGGATTGGCTGATGAAGGCGCTGCTGCTCGTCGATATCCAGAACGGTTTTTGTCCGGGTGGAAACCTGCCGGTTCCCCACGGCGACGAAGTCGTGCCGGTTGCAAACCGCCTCATCGAGGATGGCGGCTATGATGTCATCGTCGCCTCGCAGGACTGGCATCCGGAAAATCACGGCAGCTTTGCCTCCCAGCATGGAGGAAAAAAGCCTTTCGAGATGGGCGAACTCTGCGGCACTCCGCAGGTTATGTGGCCGGATCACTGCATCCAGGGCACACCCGATGCCGAGTTTCACCCCGATCTCAATATCGACGCGGTGGACTACATCCAGCAGAAGGGCGAGAACCCTGCCGTCGACAGCTACTCTGCCTTCCGCGACAATGACCAGGCGGCGGTCACCGGCCTCGCCGGTTATCTCAGGGCGCAGCAGGTGACGGAACTCGACATCTGTGGCCTCGCCACCGACTATTGCGTCAAGTTTTCCGCGCTCGACGCAATCGAGATGCTACCCAACGTCAAGGTACGCTTCATTGAGGACGCCAGCCGCGGCATAGATCCGCAGGGCGTGCGGGCCGCAATCGAGGAAATGCGGTCGCGCGGCATCGCCATCTGCAACAGCAGCGACATCCTTTCCGACTGACTTGCCGATGCAATAGTTCAGCGGAATCGATTGTCCTATCAGCCCAATTGAATTGCACCGGAGAACCCGCGGCCCTAAAGCCGGGGCGAAGGGAACTCCATAATGAATCGTACTGAACTGAGCGAGGGGCTGAAGGGCGGCATGATCATCGCCCTTTCCTCTGCGCCATTCGCGGTGCTGTTTGGCGCCGTCGCCGCCGACAATGGCCTGTCGGTCGCCGAAGCCGGCCTGATGAGCGCCATCGTTTATGCGGGCGCCAGCCAGCTGGTGGGCATCGAACTGTTCGGCCACCATGTTGCGCCCTGGCTCGTGGTGCTATCGGTCTTCGCCGTCAACTTCCGCCACATTCTCTACTCGGCGGCGCTTGCCCGCTTCATCACCCATTTCACGCCGCTGCAGAAGTTCTTTGCCTTCTTCCTGCTCACCGACCCGCAGTTTGCCGAAGGCGTCAACCGGGGCGAAAGCGGGCGGGGCGTCAGCTTCGCCTGGTATATCGGCTTTGGTGGCACGATCTATTTCCCATGGCTGTTCTTCAGCATGGTCGGCGCCTTCTTCGGGCGAATGATGGGCGACCCGCGTGTTTTCGCAATCGACGCGCTTCTGCCCATCTACTTCCTCGGCCTTGTTGTAGGCTTCCGCCGCAAGCCCGGTTTCTACCCGACCGTCATCGCCAGTGCGGCAGGCTCAGTGTTCGGTTACCATTTCGTCGGCTCGCCCTGGCATGTCAGCATCGGGGCAGCCGTTGGCGTCATTGTTGCCGCAGCGTTGCCGCTACAGCAGGAGGTGGTTGGCGAGGTACCGGCAGCAGCAACCGAGGCGGAGACCTAAGATGGATTTCCAGGTCTCCCTCGAAATGTCGCTCCTCATCCTCGCGGCTGCAGTCGCGACGTTTCTCACGCGCATCGGCGGCTATATCCTGATCACGCGGATGAACACGATCCCGCCGCGTGTCGAGCAGGCGCTGAATGCGGTGCCCGCGGCCGTCCTGACGACGCTTGTGGCGCCCGCCTTCTTCAACGGCGGCTGGGACTTCAAGATCGCCATGTTCGTCGCGATGGTGGTCAGCCTGCGTTACCCGGGCCTCTTGATGCTCGGCGCCGGATGGGCGGCGGCCATGGTCTGCCGCCACCTCTTCGGGCTCTGATCAGGCGAGCGGATCGGTCGCCTTCACCAGCCAGTCCTCGACCGCCGCGTCGTCCAGCAGCGGCAGCAGTTTTTCACGCACATCCGCATGATAGGTGTTCAGCCAGTCGAGCTCCTCGACCGTCAGCAGCGACGTCACGACAAGGCGCCGATCGATTGGGCACCACGTCAGCGTCTCAAACGACAGCATCGGCTGGTCGCCACCAGCGATATCTTCCGACGCCTTCACGAAGACCAGGTTCTCGATGCGGATCCCGAAGGAACCGGGACGGTAATAGCCCGGCTCGTTGGACAGGATCATGCCGGGCAGAAGTTCCTGCGTTGCAAGCCGCGAGATCCGCTGCGGCCCTTCGTGGACCGAAAGATATGAGCCCACGCCGTGGCCAGTGCCATGTGCATAGTCCGCACCCGCCTTCCAGAGCGCAATGCGCGCCAGAGGATCGAGGTCGCACCCGCGCGTTCCGTTCGGGAAACGGGCAGTGCTGATCGCAATCATGCCTTTCAGCACCAGCGTGAAGAAGCGCTTCTGCTCGTCCGGCACCTCGCCAATCGCAACCGTGCGGGTGATGTCCGTGGTGCCGTTGACATATTGGGCGCCTGAATCAACGAGGAAAAGCTCGCCCGCATTGAGCTTGCGGTCGGTTTCCGTGCTGACCCGGTAATGGATCACCGCGCCATGTTCGCCGGCACCGGAAATCGTTTCGAAGGAAATGTCCTTGAGCGGGTTCTGCATGTTCTGGCCGACACGAGCACGCGCAGCTTCCAGCGCCTTCACCGCATCGATTTCTGTCAGCGTACCCGGCGTTTGGCTGTCGAGCCAGTACAGATACTCCACCATGGCCGCACCATCCTGCAGATGCGCTTTCGCCGAACCTTCCAGTTCCGCCTGGTTCTTGCAGGCGCGCGGCAGCTTGGCAGGATCGGTCGCTTCCACCACTTCGCCACCGGAAGCGATGATCGCCTTGGTCACGGCGAGAGGTGCAAGATCCGGATCAACGAGCAGCTTTCCGCCATTGGCGGCATGAGCCGAAAGGCGGTCGAGGAATTCTGCAGGCGCACACTGCTCCGCCATCTGCGCAAGATATGCGGTCTGCTCAATCCCAGTCTTTGCCTTGTCGAGAAAGATCTCGGCCTTGCCGTCGGCCGCGATGATCGCCCGCGAAAGGGGGTGCGGCGTGTGCGGTACGTCCTCACCACGGATATTGAAGATCCACGCAACGGAGGATGGATCGGTGATGATGACGGCCGCCGCACCCTTGTCCTTCACCTGAGCGGCAATCTTGGTGATTTTCTCGGTGGCCAGAACCCCGGCATGCTCATGTTTCTGGATGGCGACGGGGCCGAGGGGTTCCGCCGGGCGATCCGTCCACAGGGCATCGAGCGGGTTTGTGGGGAGCAGCACCAGCTGCCCACCGATTTCGGCCAACGCTTTTTCGAGGCGGCGCACTTCCGCACCGGCATGCAGCCACGGGTCGATGCCCAGCCGAAAGCCTTTCGGCGCATTTCGCGGCAGCCAGACATGCGGCGGATCGTTGACGAGATCGCCGCCGGTAAACAACTCCTGGTCAACCTGCTCGGCAAGCTGGGTGACGTAACGGCCATCCACAAAGACCACCGCCTCGCGCTGCGTGATCAGCGCCACGCCGGCGGAGCCCGTAAAACCCGTCAGCCACGACAAGCGCTCGGCGCATGGCGGCACATATTCGCCCTGGTATTCATCGGCGCGCGGCACTAGGAAACCATCGATCCCGAGCTCATCGAACTTCGCGCGCAAGGACTGGACGCGGCCTCGCCCGAACTGTGGGGTGGATTTGACTTCAAAGGATTGGAACATGAAAAGGATCCGCGTCTGATTCTTGCGATATGCCATATGTTACCAAGTCGGGCGTGCTCTGCCAGCACCCACGATGCCGCCATCTTGAGCAGCAGCTGCCGCATCAGGTGGCAGCTCAGCCGAGACCCATGCAGATGGTGCATGGCACCATTGTAACAGCCCCTCTGACTGTGCGCTGCAGCATTAGCTATATACGGATCATCAGACGGGCGCCGAACAAGGCCCGCTTCCAAAGGATCATCATCATGGCAAGCTCCTTCTTCCGCAATGCTTTGAACCGTGTCGTCGAAGCCCGCGAACGTCAGGTTGCCCGTTATGTTAATGGCGCCCTGCTCGGCCTCGACGACGAGACCCTGAAGGGCCTCGGCACCAGCCGCGAAGAACTGCGCCGCAAGGGCGCACAAAGCTACGTATTCTGATCCAAGGCTCGGGCGGAGATCTCCTCCCTCATCCGCCCGCGCTTTCAGAATACGAGGTCCGCTCGAGCAGTTCCTCCCACAGCTCGCGGACATGATCGGCCTCACAGCTGATCTGAAGCGGCACCTCCAAGTGCCGCTTTTTCTTTGCTTTCAATTGTGAAATTTGCTCGCGTCGCGCTTAGTCCTTGCGCAGGTGGATAGTCACCCAACCGTTGCGCCAGATCGTGCGGATATGGCTGAGGCGAACGCCGCTATAGGCCGCCAGAACCTTCCAGCGCTGCTCCGCCAAGATCCCCGATAGGATAACCGAGCCGCCGGGCGCCAGATGCGCCACCAGCTGCGGCGCCATCTTGATCAAGGGGCGAGCCAGGATATTGGCGATGATGAGATCGAAGGGGCCGTGGCGATCAAACGCTGGCGAATGGAAGCCGGGCGCCGTTTCCAGGCTGATGCCGCTTGCAATTCCGTTGCTGCGGACATTTTCCTTCGCCACCCGCACGGCGACGGGATCGATATCGGTGGCGAGCACAGGCACCGGCTTCAGCTTGTGCACCGCAATCGCCAGGACGCCGCTGCCGGTGCCGAGATCCAAGGCGTTGCGAACGGGACGCGCCCGCACCACCTGTTCGATCATCTCCAGGCAGCCTGCCGTGGTACCGTGGTGACCGGTGCCAAACGCCTGGCCGGCTTCGATCTCGATCGCGAGATCGTTCACCCTCACCTTGTCGCGATCGTGGGAACCGTGGACCAGGAACCGCCCTGCCCTGACAGGCTTCAGGCCCTCCAGTGACTTGGCAATCCAATCAACATCGGGAATGACTTCGCGTTCGATGACGGCATCCGGGAAGGCATGACGGAGACCTTCGGCCACGCGCGCGCGCACCATGTCCTCGTCCTCGGCCATCATGTAAACGGAGGCTTCCCAAATGTCCCGCTTCTCGTCCACCTCCGTGGTGGCGATGGCGAAATCTTCCTCACCGAAGACCTCGCTCAGGATATCGAGTATCTCGGCCGCACCCTTTTCGGTGGACGTGACGTAAAGGCGGATTTCGCTCAAGGGTGGGTCTCGCTGCAAATATTTGGATGCCGGAGGATTGCCACACAATCGGCCCCGGCTTCAAGGCGTCAGCCGTTGATGAGGTTCTCGAGCTTCTTGATCGCCGTGTCCGGATTCTCGCCATAAGCGATCGTGCCGGCAAACCGGCCGCCATTGTCGAGCAGGAAGACGGATGCCGTGTGGTCCATGGTGTAGTCGCCGTCCGGGTCCTTTTCATCGACCGGCACCTTCTTGGCATAAACCTTGAAGCCCTTCACCATTTCGTTCACCTTCGCAGGCGGGCCCGAAATGCCCTTCACGCGGTCGGTGACGTTGGACACGTACTGGCCAAGCAATTCCGGTGTGTCGCGTTCGGGGTCAACGCTGACAAAGAAGCCGTTGATCTTGGTGCCGTCCGGGTCGACCTTATGCATCCAGCCGTTCAGCTCGAACAGCGTCGTCGGGCAGACTTCGGGGCAATGGGTAAAGCCGAAGAACAGCGCCGTTGGCTTCTCCTGGAACGCCTTCTCGGTGATCGGCTGGCCATCCTGCGCAACGAGCTGGAACGGTACGCCAAACGGCCCCTCGGCCAGCTGCTGCTTGGACTGGGTAATCGTCAGCGTCAGGAAGACAAGCACGCCTGCCAGCGCCACCACTGCGATCCAAAGAACAATGCGAAAGGTCTTCATCCGTGACTCGTCGGTTTCAGCGCGTGAGGGAGCATCCTTTGATGCGTGGCCTAAACCCCAAGTCTGCGCCGTGCAACTCAACAAACTGTTTGAAGGTCAGAAGCGCTGATTTGTCCCACCCGCCGGTGGCATCAGAAGCACCAGGGAATCCCGGTTTCCGCAAGCGACAGCAGGATGGAGGAGCCATGCTGCATCCAGCCATAGAAGGCCGCGCCACCAATCCCGAGAAGGAGGAGGCCGAAACCCATCATGATCGGAAGGTGGCTCGTGCTCATCACCCAATCCTACAACGCTTGCCGCCCCTGAGGAAGAGCACGCAACCGTCAAACAAGATTAGCCGTGCATTAACGTCTAGCTGATAAACCAATCCCAACGACGGAAATGGGAATTCTGACATGACGAACGCCATCAAGCAGTCCGGTGCCTATCTCGAGATTGTCTCGTTCCACCTTGGTGACCAGGAATTCTGCATCGATATCATGGCGATCCGCGAAATTCGCGGCTGGGCGCCGGTGACGCCGATGCCCCACACGCCACCATACGTACTGGGCCTCATCAACCTGCGTGGCGCCGTGATTCCGGTAATCGACATGGCCTGCCGCCTCGGCATGAAGATGACCGAACCTTCGGAACGTTCAGCCATCATCGTCACCGACATCCGCGGAAAGCTGGTAGGCCTCCTGGTCGAGCAGGTCTCCGACATGATGACCATCAAGGGTGAAGACCTGCAGCCGGCGCCGGAAATCATTCCGGAAACGCAGCGCGCTTTCTGCCGCGGCATCGTGGCGCTGGAAAAGACCATGGTCTGCTTCCTCAACCTCGACACCGTCATCGCTGACGAACTGTCGCGCGAAGCAGCCTAAGCAGAGAAACCACTCGACGACGACGCGGCAATCTGCCGCTTCACATCAAGGCTTGCCGTTTTTCCAGGTCACTTCCTGGCCGTAAAGCGGGATGGTGGAAATCGCCATCTTGGCCGAGCCATCGACGACCTGGCGCGAATGTGCCAGGTAGATCAGCGTGTTATTCGTCTTGTCGTAGATGCGCTTGACGAGCAGATCCTTCCAGATCAGCGAACGACCCTGCCGGAACACCTCCTCGCCGCCCTTGCCAAGGTTGATCTTGTCGATCGCGATCGGGCCCGTCTGGCGGCACGAAATCGAGTTGTTCGACGGATCCTCGAACCAGTTGCCGTTTTTCAGCCGGTCAATGATCCCACGCTCGAAATAGGTGACGTGGCAGGTGACGCCCTTGATCTGCGGATCGGGCACCGCTTCGATGATGATGTCATTGCCGATCCAGTCGACACCCACCTCGCCCACCACCTGCGCAGAGGCCGGCAGCGTCAAAGCACCTGCCGCGACTATGAGGGTGGATAGAAATCTGCTGAGGCGGTTCATGCGGGCTATCTCCGGTAAACGATACGTGATCAGAGATAGGATTAGCCGGCCGCGAAACAAGCAGCCTTGAGCTACTTCAACCGGATGGTGCAGGGAGCATAGCCGCCCGCGAAGAGCTGGCCGATCTTCATGCCGATCATAGATGGCACGTCGCGCACATGCGCGACCCCCAGCGAACGCGCAATCGCGATTGCCGCCTTGGCGCAGACCGCCGCGTCTTCCCCCGCATTGTGATGCGCAAACCGTAACCCGAGATGCTGAGCAAGGACGTTCAGCTTGTGCGATCCAAGGTGCGGCCAGACCTTTTGCGCCATCTTGACGCTGCAGAGGTAGGAAAGCTCCGGATAATGCTGCCGGTAGAGATCGAGGCAGGCGCGCCAGACGCTGAAGTCAAACGCAGCGTTATGCGCGATCATCGTCGCACCGCGAAAGTCATCGGCGAACTCGTCCATCACCTCGGGAAACTCGCCGGCATCCTCGACATGCTCCGGCCTGATGCCATGGACGGCTATGTTGAAGGAGGAGAAGCGCATGTCCTTCGGGCGGATCAGCCGCTCCTCGACCCGAACCACCTCGCCATCCTCGATCCAGGCAAGCCCGACCGAACAGGCGCTGCCGCGCTGTTCATTGGCGGTTTCAAAATCGATGGCGATGGTTTTCAATGGTCGGCCCCGTGTAGTCCCGCCCATTGCTTACAGACGCCGGAGCGATTCGGCAAAGATCAGCGACCGCAGCGGGCGCTCAACCGCCGATGAAGGCTAGCCACTCATCCTCGTCCATCACCGCAACGCCGAGCTCCCGCGCCTTGTCCAGCTTGGAGCCGGCCCCCGGCCCGGCCACCACATAGTCGGTTTTCTTCGACACTGACCCTGCCACCTTGGCGCCGAGGCTTTCCGCACGAGCCTTCGCTTCATCACGGGTGAACTTTTCGAGCGAACCAGTGAAGACCACCGTCTTGCCGGCGACAGGGCTGGAGCTCGCAGCCAATTGTTCGGCAGCCTGCGGCGTGACTTCGGCGAGCAGCCGTTCGATCACCTCGATATTGCGCGGCTCCTTGAAGAACTCGACGATCGCGCGGGCAACGACTTCCCCGATGCCTTCGATGGCGTTGAGGTCGTGCCATGCTTCGCCTGAGAAATCGGCCGCACTCTTCATGGCTGATTCGAAGCTCTCATAGGTGCCGTAGGCCCGCGCCAGAAGCTTAGCCGTCGTCTCCCCCACATGGCGGATGCCGAGCGCATAGATCAGCCGATGGAGCGCGATGTTGCGGCGCTCATCGATCGCGTCAAACAGCTTGCGGACACTCACCCTTCCGAAACCTTCGATATTCTCGAGCTTCGTCAGCGGAGATGCCTCCTGACGCTTTTTCAGCGTGAAGATGTCGGCTGCGGTGCGCACCTGCAGCGCCGGATCGTCGCTCTCAAAGAAGAAGTCGATCTGCTTGGCGCCGAGCCCCTCGATATCGAAGGCGGCGCGCGAGACGAAATGTTTCAGGTGCTCCACCGCCTGCGCCCGGCACACGAAGCCGCCCGTGCAGCGGGTGACGGAATCGAGCTTCCCCGTCTTCTCGTTTCTTTCGCGCACCGCATGGCTGCCGCAGACCGGGCATTTCTTCGGAAACTCATACGGGACGGCAACGGCCGGCCGCTTTTCCATGACGACATCCAGCACCTGCGGGATCACATCCCCTGCCCGCTGCACGATGACGGTATCGCCGACACGGATATCGTGCTCCTCCTCACGGATTCGTTCGCCGGAATTGCCTATGCCCTTGATGTAGTCCTCGTTGTGTAGCGTCGCATTTGTGACGACCACGCCACCCACCGTGACCGGCGTCAGGCGCGCGACAGGCGTCAGCGCCCCCGTGCGGCCAACCTGGATGTCGATCTTCTCCACATGCGTAAATGCCTGTTCGGCCGGGAATTTGTGGGCAGTCGCCCAGCGCGGCGAGCGCGAGCGGAAGCCCAGACGCGCCTGCAGGTCGAGCTGGTCGACCTTGTAGACCACGCCGTCGATCTCGTAGTCGAGATCGGGGCGCTTGAGGCCGATATCCTTGTAGTGGGCAATGATGTCTTCCACCGCGTTCAACCGCTTCATCAGCGGATTGACCGGAAAACCCCATTCCTTGAACTTCTCGACCATGCCCATCTGGGTGTCGGTCGGCATTTCCGACATCTCGCCCCAGGCATAGGCGAAGAATTTCAGGTTGCGGCTTGCGGTCACCTTCGGGTCAAGCTGGCGCAGCGACCCTGCCGCCGTGTTGCGCGGGTTCACATAGGTCTGCTTGCCCTCCGCCGCCATCTTCTCGTTCAATGCCAGGAAGTCGCTCTTGGTCATGTAGACTTCGCCGCGAACCTCCACGACATCCGGTACGCCGTCCGGCAGGCGGTTCGGGATCTGCTTGATCGTCTTGATGTTCTCGGTGACGTTCTCACCGGTGGTGCCATCGCCCCGGGTTGCGGCATTCACCAGCCGTCCCTGCTCGTAGCGGATCGACATGGAAAGGCCGTCGATCTTCGGCTCGGCAGTAAAGGCGATCGAGCCGTCCGGCAGGCGACCGAGGAAGCGGTAGACGGAGTTGACGAAATCGCGCACGTCCTCATCTGAAAACGTGTTGTCGAGCGACAGCATCGGCCGCGAATGGGTTATCGGCGCGAAGGTCGGCAAAGGCGCTGCACCCACCCTAATCGATGGGCTGTCAGCGCGCACCAGTTGCGGAAAACGCTTCTCGATCGCGTCGTTGCGGCGCTTCAGCGCGTCATATTCGGCATCCGAAATTTCAGGCGCATCATGTCCGTGATAAAGCTCGTCATTGCGCGCGATCTCTGCCGCGAGAAAGGCAAGCTCCGCTGCCGCCTCTTCTTCGCTGAGGTTTTCCACGGGTGTCTTTTCGGCAGACATGATGCGCGCTCCTCGAACTTGAGGAGTCGTTTTGTAGAGCAATTTTCAGCGATGGAAAGAGACGCCTCAGCCGTTTCCAGCAAGCAATCGCTTTGCCGCAGCCCGCGCCTCGTCTGTCACCGAAGCGCCGGCAAGCATGCGGGCTATCTCTTCGGTGCGATGCTCCGGCTCCATGGTGGCAACGCGGGTTGCAATCTTGTCGGAGCCTTCGCCGGCGGGTCCCTTTGAGATCAACAGATGCGTCGCGGCACGTGCGGCAACCTGCGGCGCATGCGTGACGGACAGCACCTGCACCTTGTCGGAAAGCCGCTTCAGCCGTTGACCAATCGCATCCGCGACCGCACCACCCACACCGGTGTCGATTTCGTCGAAGACAAGCGTCGGTGCCGAGCCGCGGTCGGCAAGCGCGACCTTGAGCGCCAGGAGGAAACGGGAGAGCTCGCCGCCCGAAGCGACCTTCATGATCGGCCCCGGCCGTGTGCCGGGGTTTGTCTGGACGTGGAACTCGACGGTATCGATCCCTTCGGCCGACGCCGCATCCGGATCGCTCGTCACCTCCACCATGAACCGGGCGCGTTCCAGCTTGAGCGCGGGAAGTTCAGCCATCACCGCGGATGCGAGCCCTTCAGCCGCATGACGGCGCTTCTGCGAAAGTGCACCGGCCGCTTGGTCAAACTCGGTCTTCGCTGCCGCAGCCACCTTCTCCAGCTCGGCGAGCTTTTCCTCGCCGGCATCAAGATCGGCGAGATCAGCAACCATCTTTTCGGCAAGCGCCGGCAGGTCGACAACCGCCACAGAATATTTCCGGCCGGCAGCACGCAGCGCGAACAACCGCTCCTCGACACGTTCGAGTTCCCGCGGGTCGAACTCGGTCCGCCGCAGCGCCGCCTCGACCTCCATTTGCGCATTCGACAGATGGTTGAGGGCCTGGTCGAGCAATTCGACCGTTTCCTCCAGCAGGCCCGGCGCCTCGTGGCTCTTGCGCTCGAGACGACGCACGAGGGAGGCGATCAGCGGAACCGGCGAACCGTTACCGTTCAGGAATTCGGAGGCCTCGGAAATGTCGCCAGCGATCCGTTCGACCTTCTGCATCCGCGAGCGCTGCTCGGCGAGTTCTTCTTCTTCGCCATCACGCGGAGAAAGCGCTTCCAGTTCCTCGACAGAGGCGCGGATGTAATCGGCCTCGCGCGCCGCGGCCTCTACCTTGGCACGGTGGGTCTTCAGAGCGCGGTCGGCATCGCGCCATGCGCGGTAGAGGCGCGAGACCTGCTGCACGTCGTCGCCAAGACCTGCGAATGCATCAAGGAGGTTGCGGTGCGCATCTGTATCGATCAGCGCTCGGTCGTCGTGCTGGCCGTGGATCTCAACCAACATCTGACCCGCCAGGCGCATCAATTGCACGCTGACCGGCTGGTCGTTGATCGAGGCGCGGGTGCGCCCGTCGGCAGACTGGATGCGCCGGAAGATCAGGTCCCCGTCATCGTCGATGCCGTTGTCGCGAAGAAGCGTGCGGAGCGCATGATTGGCGGGAACGTCGAAAACGGCCGTGACCTGGCCCTTGTCTTCACCATGCCGAACGAGGCCCCCGTCACCACGGCCACCAAGAGCAAGCGAAAGGCTGTCGAGAAGGATGGACTTGCCGGCGCCGGTCTCGCCGGTCAGCACGGACAGTCCGGCTTCGAAGGCGAGATCCAGCCGCTCGATCAGAACGATATCCCGGATCGACAACTGGATCAGCATGTTTCCTCAATCACGCGGTGCTTTGCCTCAAGCTCCGATGAGCTTTGCCCCGGCCCTGGAAATCCAGGAGCCGCGATTTTCGCGAGGCTGGACGCCTCCCGTCTGCAGCAGCTTGTAGGAATCCGCGTACCACTGGCTGTCGGGGTAGTTGCGGCCAAGCACGGCGGCTGCGGTCTGCGCCTCTTCCACGATGCCCATCGCAAAATAGGTTTCAACCAGACGCGCCAGCGCTTCTTCCACCTGGTTGGTGTTGGAATACTGCTCGACCACGACACGGAAACGCTGGATCGCGGCAAGGTATTCCTTGCGCTCCAGGTAGTAGCGGCCGATCTGCATTTCCTTGCCGGCAAGCTGGTCGCGCGCAAAGCGAATCTTCGCCTGCGCGTCTTCAACATATTCGGAATCTGGATAGTTGTTGACGACCTTGGTCATCGCCTCGATCGTGCTTCTGGCGGCGCGCTGATCCTGCGTCACGTCAGCGATCTGCTTGGAGTAAGCCAGGCCGACGAGATATTGAACGTAGCCCGAATCCTGCGACTGCGGATACTGGTTCATGTAGCGGTTGCCGGTGGCGATCGCGTCGTCATTGCGGCCGAGGCGATACTTCGTGAAGGTGCTCATCACGAGCGCCTTGCGGCCCCACTCGGTGAACGGGTTCTGGCGCTCGATGGCGTCGAACTTGCGGCTCGCTTCCGCCAGGTTGCCCGCCTTCATGTTGGCGAGACCCTGGTTGTACAGCACTTCCGGCGGTTCGGTCTGCAGGCCGAGCTTGGTGATGTCGATGTCCGGGTCAGATTGGCAGGCGGTAACGCCAAAGCCGGCGCTAGCGAGCACCATCGACACGAACGCGATTCTCGCGGCCTTACGCATTCCAACAGACCTTACATGGTTCATTCGACAGTTCCCGATCGTCCCGCGCGTCAAAACCCGCTGCCTAGGCAGGCGTTCTAGCCATAAAAGCAAAGGGAGAGCAACGCAATGCTGCTGCATTCATACATTTTTGTGGCACGCGGCGAGGTTATCGCCATGGGCGCAAAGAAAAGGCCGCTTCGGGTAGGAAGCGGCCAAGCAATTCGGCGAAGCCGACTGGAGATGGATTGATCAGGCAAACGATGGTGTCTGTTCCGGCATCTTCACCGGAACGAATTCGCTGGCGCGAACACGTGCCGAACGCGAAGACGGAGCCTCGACAATTTCGTAAGCCGTCGGATCGCTCATCAGCGCCTGCAGCGCCTGAGCGTTCATCTTGTGACCGCCACGATAGGAGCGGTAGCAACCGATGAACTGCGCACCAGCCAGTGCCAGGTCGCCCACGGCGTCCAGCGTCTTGTGACGGACGAACTCGTCCTTGTAGCGCAGGCCTTCGACGTTCACGACCGTATCGTCGTCAGAAATGACAACCGAGTTTTCAAGCGACGAACCCAGCGCGTAGCCGGCGGCCCACAGGCGCTCGACATCGCGCATGAAGCCGAAGGTGCGTGCCCGCGACAGTTCCTGCTTGAAGGCGGCAGCCGTCAGTTCGCCCTTCCAGCTCTGGCGGCCGATCAGCGGCGAGGTAAAGTCGATCTCGACCTCGAAGCGGGTGCCTTCATGCGGACGAAATTCCGACCAGGACGAGCCTGAGTCAATGCGAACCGGCTTCAGCACGCGGATGTAGCGGCGCTTTGCGCTGAGGTTGACGATGCCGACCTGTTCGATCGCATCGATGAACGGAGCAGAGCTACCGTCCATGATCGGCATTTCGGCGCCTTCGACTTCCACCACCACGTTGTCGATGCCAAGCGCATAAAGGGCAGCCATGACGTGCTCGATCGTCGCCACCCATTTTGCGGGCGAAGTGCCGAGAACCGTGCAAAGGTCGGTCGGGCCGACATGCGCGGAAAGGGCCCGATATTCAACGGAGCTTCCGTCTTCGAGCGTGCGGCTGAACACGACGCCAGTTCCGGCTTCGGCAGGCTGAAAGGTGATTCCGACAGTGGCTCCAGAATGCACGCCGGTGCCCTTGAGGCTAACCGGTGCGGCGATGGTGGTCTGGAAACCGAGCAATCCAATAGTCATTCTACTTGCCTTCTGTCGCGGACGCCCGCTCAGCGGAAGCCCGTTATTTCTGCGCCTCGCAGGCGGCCAAGCTTGATTCGACCGTGTGATTCAGGCGTCTTTTCATCCTCTATCTACGCACCCGCCCCGCGCATTCCAAATCACTGTTCGTTTCGGAATGTTACGATCCTAAGTCCATGTGGCTGTTGATGAAATGCACAAGGGCCCGATGCGTTCACACGGGCCCTCGTCACGTTTGATAACGGTCGTTAACTCAGTTCGACTGGCGGCGCAGGAAAGCCGGAATTTCGAGCTGGTCGTCTTCCTGGTGGCTTTGCGGAACCGCGCGGCCATGGTCGTCGAGATTGCCGCGGCGCGGCGCATACATGCTGGCTTCGGCCGAGAGCGGACGACGCTGTGCCACCGGTGCAGCCGGTGCCGCAGGCTCGACATGAGCCGGCTCTTCTTCCTCGCGGCGACCGAGCGAGCTCGTGATCCGCTTCAGAAGACCCATAGGGCCACGCTCTTCCTGGACATGCTGTACCGGCTGCGAACGCTGGTCCATCTCGGCTTTCACGATCGGCGGGAAGTCCTCGACTTTCGGCATGCGGACCGGCTCGACAGTGGCCGAAACGCTCGGAGCGGCCGGCTCGCGGAAGACCGGAGCGGCAGGACGCGGTGCGGCGGGCTGCTGCATGACCGGGGCCGGCTGCGGCTGGGCGGGGGCCTGAACCGGAGCAGGACGCGTCATGGCCGGAGCTTGCGGTTCTGCCGGAGCGGCAAACAGGCGGCTTGCCGGGCGGAACTCTTCCTGCTGCTGCGCGACAGGCTGCGGAGCCGGTGCGACGCGCTGAGGCTCGTTGATAGCCAGTTCGCGTTCCATTTCGGCTTCTGCGAGACGGATCTGCTCGGCGATCGGATCGACGGCCGGCTGCTGCTGGGCAACGGGCTGTGCGACCGGTGCCGGAGCGGCCTGCATGACAGGCGCAGGCTGCGGAGCCGGCTGATTCGGTGCAGATGCAGCCGGGATGGCAGCAGACGGACGGATGATCGGCTTAGACGCAGCGCGCATCTCTGCGGCACGCAGGTCAACCGATTGAACGCCACGGTCGATACCGGTTGCAACGACCGACACGCGGATGAGGCCTTCGAGCGCTTCGTCGAAGGTTGCGCCGAGGATGATGTTGGCATCCGGATCGACTTCTTCGCGAATACGCGTCGCTGCTTCGTCGACTTCGAACAGGGTGAGGTCGCGACCACCGGTGATGGAGATCAAGAGACCCTGGGCGCCCTTCATCGAGGTTTCGTCGAGGAGCGGGTTGGCGATCGCAGCTTCGGCAGCCTGCATTGCGCGGCCCGGGCCGGATGCTTCGCCGGTACCCATCATCGCACGGCCCATTTCGCGCATGACAGAGCGAACGTCGGCGAAGTCGAGGTTGATCAGGCCTTCCTTGACCATCAGGTCGGTGATGCAGGCGACGCCGGAGTAGAGAACCTGGTCGGCCATTGCGAAGGCATCGGCGAAGGTCGTCTTGTCGTTGGCGATGCGGAACAGATTCTGGTTCGGAATGACGATCAGCGTGTCGACCGACTTCTGCAGTTCCTGGATACCCGACTCGGCAAGGCGCATGCGGCGCTGGCCTTCGAAGTGGAACGGCTTGGTGACGACGCCAACGGTCAGGATGCCCTTGGAGCGAGCGGCTTCGGCAACAACCGGCGCAGCGCCCGTGCCCGTACCACCGCCCATGCCGGCCGTGACAAAGCACATGTGCGTGCCATGCAGGTGATCGACGATTTCCCCAATGCATTCTTCAGCGGCGGCGCGACCGACTTCAGGCTGGGAACCTGCACCCAGGCCCTCGGTAACCTGCACGCCCATCTGGATGACCTTGTCGGCCTTCGTCATGGTGAGCGCCTGGGCGTCCGTGTTGGCGACAACGAAGTCGACGCCTTCCAGGCCAGCGGTGATCATGTTGTTAACGGCGTTGCCACCGCCACCACCGACGCCGAATACGGTAATCCGAGGCTTCAGCTCAGTGATGTCTGGCTTCTGCAGCTTGATGGTCATTGCACCAGTTCCTTCTCTCTCAGGCCGCATCGCCGCCGGCCAATTCATGTCATGTCTTGCTGATGGTCGGGATTACCCGGCCGTCAAAAACTTTCCTTCAGCCACTGCCCCATGCGAGCGAGCCGGCCGTTGCTATTGCCGAGGGAGGCCATGAGGCCGCTCTGCGACGCATGCGTTTCCAGGTCAGCGACCTGCGGGTAGATCATCAGGCCAACGGCCGTCGAAAAGGCAGGCCCCTTGGCCGCCTGCGGCAGGCCGGAGACGCCCATCGGGCGACCGATCCGAACATTGCGCGCCAGGATCCGGCGTGCCGTTTCCGAAAGGCCTGTCAGCTGGCTTGCGCCGCCGGTCAGAACGACGCGCTTGCCAACGATCGGGCTGAAGCCCGACTTCTGGATGCGGTCGCGAATGAGTTCGAGCGTTTCCTCGATGCGGGCGCTCACGATGCGCGTCACGAGCGAACGTGGCACCTGGGTTGGCTGGTCGCGGTCGTCCTCGCCGATCGGCGGGACAGAGATGACGTCGCGTTCATCTGCACCATTGGCCAGTGCCGAACCGTGAACCACCTTCATGCGCTCGGCGTCTTCGATGCGGGTCGACAGGCCACGTGCGAGGTCGGTCGTCACGTGGTGACCACCGAGGCTGATTGCATCGGTATGGACAAGCTTGCCCTCCGCAAAAACGGAGATGGTTGTCGTGCCGCCGCCCATGTCGATGGCAGCACAGCCGAGTTCGACTTCGTCGTCAACGAGAGCCGCAAGACCGCTGGCATAAGGCGTCGCAACGATGCCTTCGACCGACAGATGCGCCCGGTTGATGCACAGTTCGAGGTTCTTCAGCGTCGCGCGTTCGGCGGTCACGACATGCATGTCGACACCGAGGTTGTCACCGTACATCGCCAGCGGGTCGCGGATGCCGCGTTCGCCGTCGAGCGAAAAGCCGGTCGGCAGCGAGTGAAGGATGGCGCGATCCTGGCGCAGCGAGCGCTGGCTGGCAGCAACCAGAACCTTCTTGAGGTCAGCGGCTTCGACTTCCTGGCCACCGAGATCGATGCTCGCGGTATAGACATCGCTTGCGAGGCGGCCGGCAGATACGTTGACGATCAGGCTGTCGACGGTGAGGCCTGCCATGCGCTCTGCCGCATCAACGGCAAGGCGTACGACACTTTCTGCTGCGTCGAGATCAGCAACCACGCCGGACTTCACGCCCCGCGAACGCTGATGGCCGATGCCGATGATTTCGATGTTATGGGTGCGACCCGGCAGGACCTGGCTTTCCGCCCGCGGCGTCAGCCGGGCGATCATGCAGACGACCTTGGTCGAGCCGATATCCAGTACAGACACGACATGGCTGCGCTTGGAAGAGAGCGGCTTCATGCGGGGCAGACCGAAATGAGACGATCCGAAAACACTCACGACTGCTCTCCCGCCTTCTTCAGCGCCTTGGCGCGCGCATCAACTGCCTCCTTGCGACGCTCAGCGGCAGCAGCCGTCAGCTGAACCGTCGCACGATCCTCCAGCCGCAGGTCCACCGAAGCGATGTCCCGCTGAAGGATCCCCTCTTCCTGCTCCAGCCGGCCGAGAACGGCGAGAGCCCGCTCAACATTGTTTTCCGGCAACTTCAGCACGACGCCGTTGTCGAGGTGCAGGTCCCAGCGACGACCGGCGACCCGGACGTAAGCTTTCACCCGCGACTTCAGCTCCGGCCAGGCAGCCATCGCTTCCTCGAAGGAGGCTGCAGCGCGCTCGGCGTCACGGCCAACGAAAAGCGGCAGGGAAGCAAACTTGTTGTCGCGAAGCGGCGCGATCACGCTGCCGTCCTTCTCGATCAGCGAAAGTTCCGAACCATGCTGCCAGATCCCGAAAGCCTGGCGCTCCTTCAGCATGACTTCGATCGTGCGCGGATAGACCTTGCGCACCTCGGCATACTGGACCCAGGGAAGCTCGGAGAGCTTGCGGCGCGCGGCATCGACGTCAAGCGCGACCAGCGACGTCGTGCCATCGAGGCCGAGAAGCTGGAGGATGTCGATCTCGGACGTCTGCTCGTTGCCGGAAACGCGAACATCTTCAATGGCAAAGCCGAGGGCAGCCGTGGTCGCCTGTGCGACTTCATGGCCATGGCCGCCAATCGACATGCCGTAGAGGCCGACCGCTGCCATGAAACCGAATGCGGAAAATGTGCCGACATGCTCCGGAATGTAGATGCGGCCGGTCGCGAGGCTGACGCAGAAGCGCACGACGCGACGCAGAGGGCGCGGCAGCACGCGGCGCTCATCGGCGCCGAGGTAAAGAGCCTGGGAACGGCCACGCGGCGAAGCCGCCTTCTTGCCGATCAACGCAAACACGTAGCATCCTCCACCATCCAACGGACGAGCTCACCAAAGGAATGACCTGCGTGTGCGGCCATTTCGGGCACAAGCGACGTCGGCGTCATACCTGGTTGAGTGTTGATTTCGAGCCAGATCAACTCGCCATTCTCGGAGAAGCGGTCGTCATAGCGGAAGTCCGAACGACTGACGCCACGGCAGCCCATCGCCTGATGCGCCTTGAGGGCCAGTGTTTGTATCTTCTGGTAAATATTCGGTGAAATCTGCGCCGGAATGACATGCTTGGAGCCACCGGCTGCATATTTAGCATCGTAGTCATAGAAGGCGTTGCCGGTCGGCACGACCTCGGTCACACCGAGCGCGACATCGCCCATGACGCCACAAGTCAGCTCGCGGCCATAGATGTAACGCTCAACGAGAACGCGATCACCATAACGCCAGTCGGACGAACCGATGACCTGCGGCGGATGAGATTGATTCTCCTGGACGATGACGACGCCGAAGGACGAACCTTCGCGCACCGGCTTCACCACGTAAGGCGGCTTCAACGGATGCACGTTGCCGATATCGAAGCGGTTCATCGCCTTGGCTTCAGCAACCGGAATACCGGCAGCCTTGGCCACATGCCGAGCCTGATGCTTATCCATGGCAAGCGCCGAGGCGAGCACGCCCGAATGCGTGTAAGGGATCTCGAGGTATTCCAGAATGCCCTGGATGGTGCCGTCTTCGCCATAGGGACCATGGAGAGCATTAAAAGCCACGTCGGGCTTCAACTCGGAAAGAACAGCCGCGACATTGCGATCAACGTCGACACGGGTGACCCGGTAACCCTCGCCTTCGAGAGCGTCCGCGCAAGCATTGCCCGACGACAGGCTGACAGGCCGTTCGGAGGAAAATCCCCCCATCAGAACAGCGACGTGCTTGTCGGTCATCGGTCACTCCTACAAAGGACTTCAGGCTAAAGCTCTGCGCTTGCGCCAAACTTGTTTCGGCCGACGATTCTGGCGGCTCATCAACGTGCTCCTATTGGTGCAGCAAAATGGTTAACAAATCGTTTACCTTGATTAATCCAGGACACTAAGGTGCTGACTTCCTTGGTATTATCAGGGAATGGAAAAGTTAACGCGAGATGGCGTGAGAGGCCTCCGAAGTGGCCGCCGCGAGAATCATGAGCTCGCTCGCTGACGCTGTTTCGAGGGTTCAGCGGACACCGGAAAGCTGAATCAAAATAACAAAAAAGCCCGCTAAGATTCTGACTTGGCGGGCCTTTCAGCGACTGACGGTTTGGGTGTTTTATTCGGTGGTAACGCCCTGGAACGGACGAACTTCCCGTCCCGGCATGAACACACCGAGGCGCTTGATCTCCCATTCAAGCTTGACACCGGAGTGTTCGAAGACACGCTGGCGCACCATCTCGCCGAGATATTCGAGGTCGTAGCCGGTCGCGTGGCCGATATTGATCATGAAGTTGCAGTGGAGAGACGACATTTGCGCCCCGCCGTTCATCAGGCCACGACCACCCGCGTCGTCGATCAGCTTCCACGCCGAATGACCTTCCGGGTTCTTGAAGGTCGAGCCTCCGGTCTTCTCCTTCACCGGCTGCACCGTCTCGCGGTGCTGTCGCACGGCATCCATCTCCGCGCGGATCTTGCCGCGTTCTTCCGGGTACCCTTCGAACACCGCGTGTGTGAAGATCAGGTCCGCCGGGGCCGCAGAATGACGATAGGTGTAGCCCATGTCGGCGTTCGACAACACGTGCTTGTTTCCCTGCCGGTCGAGCGCGTGGACTTCCACCACCCTCTCCCGCGTTTCGGTCCCGTTGGCACCCGCGTTCATGCGCAAGGCTCCGCCGATCGAGCCAGGGATGCCGTAGTAGAAGGCAAAGCCGCCGATGCCGTTGTCCATGGCCATCGCGGCGATATGCTTGTCCGGGCAGATGGCACCGGCCTTGATGCGGTTCTCGCCGGCAAGCTCGACCTGGCCAAATCCCTTGGCAGACAAACGCAGGACGACGCCCGGAATGCCGCCGTCGCGGACGAGCAGGTTCGAACCGACGCCGACCACCGTCAGCGGTACGTTGGCCGGCAGTATCTGCAGGAAGGTCGCGAGGTCCTCCACGTCGTGCGGCTGGAACATCAGTTCCGCCAGACCGCCCGCCTGGAACCACGTCACCCGGTCCATGGGGGCATCCGGCGTCAACCGGCCACGCAATTTTTCTACGCCGCTTCCCAGCGACGCCAGCAGCTTTTCCCCATTTACCTGTTTCATTCTCACTGTCCCGAAACGCTTTCCAGTTCCTTGGGCAGCGCTGCCGCCCATTGGGTGATGTTACCTGCTCCCAGAAGAACCACGAAATCACCCGGTTTCGCAATGCTGGATACGATGGACGCAAGTTCCGTTGAAAGTTCCATGTAGCGCGCGTCGCGGTGGCCTCCAGAGCGGATGCGCGATACCAGCGCTTCCGAATTGGCGCCTTCGATCGGCTCCTCGCCGGCGGCATAGACTGGTGCCAGGATGATGCTGTCGGCATCGTTGAAGCAGGTGGCGAAATCCTCGAACAGGCTCGACAGGCGCGTGTAGCGATGCGGCTGGTGCACCGCGATGATCCGACCCTTGCAGGCTTCGCGCGCGGCCTTCAGTACCGCCTTGATTTCCACCGGATGGTGGCCGTAGTCATCAAAGATCGAGACACCGTTCCAGGTGCCCGTCAGCGTAAACCGACGCTTCACCCCACTGAAGTTCGCAAGCCCCTTGCGGATATTGTCTTCGGAGATGCCGAGCCGGTTTGCGACGGCAATCGCCGCCGTGGCGTTCGAGATATTGTGGCGCCCCGGCATCGGCAGCGCCAGGTCCTTGAAATTGAAGACCTTGCCGGTACGACGGCGCCGGATCTCGACGTCGAAGATGGCGCGCGTGCCTTCCATGCGCACGTTGGAGAATCGCGCATCAGCCTGCGGGTTCTCACCATAGGTGACGATCTTGCGATCCTCGATGCGGGCCACGAGAGCCTGCACTTCCGGATGGTCGATACACAACACGCCAAAGCCATAGAATGGCACGTTCTCGACGAACTGCCGGAAAGCGTTCCGCACGGCGTCGAAGCTGCCGTAGTGGTCCAGATGTTCCGGATCGATATTGGTGACAATCGCGACATCGGCCGGGAGTTTCAGGAAGGTGCCGTCCGATTCGTCGGCCTCGACCACCATCCACTCGCCCTCACCCATGCGGGCATTGGTGCCATAGGCATTGATGATGCCGCCATTGATGACAGTCGGGTCGAGCCCACCCGCTTCGAGCAGCGTCGCGACCATCGAGGTTGTCGTCGTCTTGCCATGCGTGCCACCGATGGCGATCGCATTGCGGAAGCGCATCAGTTCGGCCAGCATTTCCGCGCGGCGCACGATCGGCAGCGACTTTTCACGCGCGGCGACAAGCTCCGGATTGTCCTTCTTGATCGCGGTGGAAACAACGATCACTTCGGCATCGCCCAGGTTGTTCGCCTGATGGCCAACGAAGACCGGTATGCCCTTGTCACGCAGGCGCTGGACGTTGGCGCCATCCGACTGGTCAGACCCCTGCACCTTGTGACCAAGGTTGTGCAGCACTTCGGCAATGCCGCTCATGCCGATCCCGCCGATGCCGATGAAATGGACGAGCCCGATGGCCTTCGGCATCTTCATGCGTGTACTCCCGCGTTTTGCGTCGCTTTGCCCAGCGACGCCTTAAATTCCGTAACTGACTTACGCTCTGCGATAACCGCGACCATGTCCGCAAGCAAGTCCGTCGCGTTCGGATGCCCGGCAGACTTGGCCGCCGCCGCCATTCTTTCCAGCTTGTCCGGATCCTTCATGGCACCGGAGATGATGGAGGCAAGCTTTCCCGGGGAAAGATCAGATTGCTTCACCACCTTGGCGCCACCGGTTGCGACCAGCGCTTCGGCATTGGCCGCCTGGTCGTGATCAAGGGCGTGCGGATAGGGCACGAGAACGGACGGTCGCCCGATCACCGCGATCTCGGAAACAGTTGAGGCGCCGGAACGGCAGATGACGAGATGCGCCATCGCAAGTCGCTCCGCCATGTCGGAAAAGAACGACGAGATATCAGCCGGCGAATTGAGCTTGGCGAAGCAGGAGGTCACCCGGTCCTTGTCCTCCGGGCGCGCCTGCTGCGTCACGACGAGGCGATCGCGTTCCGCGTCACTCAGCAGGCTCAGCGCCGTCGGGATGGCTGAAGAGAAGAACTGCGCGCCTTGGCTGCCGCCGAACACGACCAGCCGGAAGGGATCGGTACCGCGAGAGGCGACATAAGCCGTTTTGGCCGCTTCCAGCACCGCCGGACGCACCGGGTTGCCCGTTGTCACGGTCTTTCCGGCATAAGCACCCTTGTCCTCGGGCAGGAACCCGCCGGCGATCGCCTGAACCTTCGACGCTAACATCTTGTTGGCGCGCCCCATGACCGCATTCTGCTCGTGGATCATCGAGGGAACGCCAAGCGAGGTCGCAGCCAGCAGCGGCGGCACGGTCGGGTAGCCACCGAAGCCGACGACGGCGAGCGGCTTCAGCCGATTGATCAGGCGGCGGGCGGCGCGAAGTCCCGTCCACAGCTTCCAGCCGGTGCGCAACATTGCGACCGGATTCTTCGATGCAAAAGTGGCCGAGGGAACGACATGGATCTCGTCTGCGGGAAACTTGCCCGCAAAACGCTCTGCGCGGCTGTCGGTCACAAGGTGAACCGCGTAGCCACGCGCCTTCAACTCGTGCGCCAGGGCCTCCGCAGGAAACAAATGGCCGCCGGTTCCCCCGGCGGCTAGCAGGATGATACCCTTGCTCATCTAAAACTCACTCCGCCGGCACACTATGGCTGACCCGGAACAGGCTGCGTTCTTGCGCCCGCTTCTCCGGTCGATGGCGCGTCAATGCCAGGATGAAGCCTGCGGTCACACCGATCGCAATCATCGATGAGCCACCGTAGGAAATCAGCGGCAGGGTCATGCCCTTGGCCGGCATGAGTTCAAGGTTGACCCCGATATTGATCATCGACTGCATGCCGATCTGGAGAACGAGGCCGGCGACGGCAAAGCGGTTGAAGTCATTGCCCTCCTTGAAGGCATGGTTCAGTCCGCGAAGCACGACGAAGGCGAAGATCGCAACAAGCGCCATGCAAAAGATAATGCCGAATTCTTCCGCGGCAACCGAGAAGATGAAGTCCGTGTGGCTGTCGGGCAGGATGCGCTTCACGACGCCTTCGCCGGGACCCTGGCCGAACCAACCGCCCTGGAGGATCGCCTCATGCGCTGTTTCGATCTGGAAGCGGTCGCCCTCGCCGGTGAGGAACTTGTCGAAACGCGCCGTGACGTGCGGCAGGAGATAGTACGCGGCGACCATGCCGCCGACACCACACCCGCCCAGCAAGAAGATCCAGAGCCACGGCATGCCGGCCATGAAGAACATGCCGCCCCAGACGACACTGGTCAGAATCGTCTGGCCAAGGTCGGGCTGCGCCACGAGCAAGGCCGCGACGATGCCGAACAGGATAATTGCAAAAAGATTTCCCGGAATTTCCGGCTGGCGCGCGTGCTCCGCAAACAGCCATGCGCAGACAACGACGAAGGCCGGCTTCATGAATTCAGAAGGCTGGATGGAGAAGGCGCCGATGCCGATCCAACGGCGTGAACCCTTGACCTCGACCCCGACGAAGAGCGCCAGCACCATCATCGCAAGCGAGATGAGCAGGAGGATGATGGCCGTGCGCCGCACCTGGCGCGGAGTGAGGAACGAAAGGCCGATCATCACCGCCAGAGACGGGATGATGAAGAATGCGTGGCGCTCCACGAAGTGGAAGCTATCCAGCCCGATACGCTCGGCAACTGCGGGTGACGCGGCAAACGACAGCATGAAGCCGATGCCCATCAAAAGGATGAACGCGACGAGGAAGAAACGGTCGATCGTCCAGAACCAGTCTGCGAGCGGCCCACGATCTGCGCGGCTTACCATCGGTTTTCCTTTCCGTCCCTGATCGACCCGAGTGGTCAGGTCGGTTCAATGAGCATGGTGACATCCTTTAGCCCGGCAACGAGACCAACGAAGGCATCGCCGCGAACCTCGAAATTCTTGAACTGGTCGAAGCTTGCACAGGCTGGCGACAGCATCACGGCGGATGCAAGGCCATCCTCACCGGCATCTGCCGCAGCGTGGGCCACCGCCTTCTCCAGCGTGCCCGAAATCTCGTAAGGCACCGCCTCGCCAAGCGTCGCAGCAAATGCCGGAGCTGCTTCTCCGATCAAATATGCCTTGACGATACGCGGGAAGAGTGGAGCGAGGCTGACTATGCCACCTTCCTTCGGAAGGCCGCCCGCGATCCAGTAGATCCGTTCATAGCTCGACAAGGCCGGCGCCGCGGCGTCAGCATTGGTGGCCTTGGAATCGTTGACGAAGACCACCTGCCCGCGCTTGGCCACCGGCTGCATGCGGTGCTTCAGGCCCGGGAAGGATTTGAGCCCGGAGCGGATCTCGTCCGCGGAGACGCCCACGGCAAGGCAGGCGGCGATGGCGGCGGCTGCATTCTGGGCGTTGTGGCTTCCGCGCAGGGTCTGGATGCCGTCGAGATCCACGAGAGCGGAGGATGCACCGGCATGCGCTTCGATGATCCGGCTCCCTTCGGCATAGAGACCTTCGGCGACCACGTTGCGCTTCGAGATCCGTTTCACGGCAACACCAGCGCGCTCCACCCGGTCGGCGATGAGCGCACAGAAGGTGTCGTCGACGCCGATCACCGCCGTCTTGCTGCCGGCAACCAGACGCTCCTTCACCTCGGCGTAATGCTGCATCGTCCCGTGGCGATCGAGGTGATCCGGCGTCAGGTTGAGCAGGATGCCGGCCGTCGGGTTCAGCGTCGGCGCCAGGTCGATCTGGTACGACGAGCACTCAACGACATAGAACCGCTGGTCCTTCGGGGGGTCGAGCGTCAGGATCGCCGTTCCGATATTGCCGCCAAGCTGCGTGTCGCGGCCGCTGGACTTCAAGATGTGGGCGATGAGCGCCGTCGTCGTGGACTTGCCGTTGGTGCCGGTAATGGCAATCAGCGGGCAGTCCGGCGCATGCGCCCGGCGCTCCCGCACGAAAAGCTCCACGTCGCCGATGATCTCGACGCCTGCGGCGCGCGCCAGGTCGACGCTCCAATGCGGCTTCGGATGCGTCAGCGGCACGCCGGGAGACAGGACAAAGGCACCCTGCGCCGCCCAGTCAATGCCCCGCAGGTCCGCCGTCGTGAGCCCTTTCGCCACCGCCTTTGCAACGCTGTCGGGATTGTCGTCCCAGGCCGTGACGTCCGCACCACCGGCGACAAGCGCCTTCGCCGTCGCAAGGCCAGAGCCTCCGAGACCAAAAAGCGCGACCTTCTTGCCCTTGAATGTCGTGACCGGAATCATGGGCCTTTACCGCAGCTTCAACGTGGAGAGGCCAAGGAGCGCGAGGCCAACCGCAATGATCCAGAAGCGGATCACGACCTGGCTTTCCGTCCAGCCCAGCTTCTCGAAGTGGTGGTGGATCGGCGCCATCAGGAAAACGCGCTTGCCGGTCATCTTGAAGAAGCCGACCTGGATGATGACCGACAGCGTTTCCATAACGAAGAGGCCGCCGATGATCGCCATGACGATCTCGTGCTTGGTGGCAACGGCTACCGAACCAATCAGGCCGCCGAGCGCCAGCGAGCCCGTATCACCCATGAAGATGGCAGCCGGCGGCGCATTGAACCACAAAAAGCCAAGCCCGGCGCCAATCACGGCGCCAAGGATCACCGCCAGTTCGCCCGTGCCGGGCACGAAGTTGATCTGCAGGTAACCGGCGAAAACGGCATTACCGACGAGGTAGGCAATGACGCCGAAGGAGGCAGCGGCAATCATCACCGGAACGATTGCAAGGCCGTCGAGTCCGTCGGTCAGGTTCACGGCGTTGCCAGCTGCGACGATCACGAAGCCGCCGAAGATGACAAAGAAGATGCCGAGGTTGAGGAACAAGTCCTTGAAGAAGGGAAAGGCCACCGAGGTCCCGAGGTTGGGATTGGCGGTCTGGCCGGTGGTCATCGCCATGCGCATCATGAAGAAGGTCGCGATCCCTGCGATGACGAACTCGATCCCGAGGCGCGCCTTGCCGGAAAAGCCCTTGTCGGTCTGCTTCGTCACCTTCAGGTAATCGTCATAGAAACCGATCGCGCCGAAGCCGAGCGTCACGAGAAGCGTGGCGACAACATAGATGTTGGAAAGGTCTGCCCAGAGCAACGATCCGCCGAGGATGCCGGCGAGGATCATCAGCCCGCCCATGGTCGGGGTGCCAGCCTTCTTGAAATGCGTCTGCGGTCCATCAGCGCGAATCGGCTGTCCCTTGCCCTGCCGCACGCGCAAGGAGGCGATCATCTGCGGACCGAACATGAAGACGATGAAGGCGGAGGTGAAGAGCGCGGCGCCTGTACGAAAGGTGATGTACCGGAACAGGTTGAAGAATTGAATCTTGTCCGCCAGTTCCACAAGCCAGATCAGCATTCAGCGCCCTTTCTTAAGCCGCTTCGAATTCACGAGAGGCGCTCCGTGTCGGAGAATGCCGGATAGTTGTCAAGCAGCGCCGCCACAATCTTGCCGAAGCCAATCCCAAGCGAAGACTTCACCATCACCACATCGCCGGGCCGCACCGATCGAACGACGAAATCAGCAAGCGCTTCCGTCTGGAGCTCATGATGCACATCGACGCTCGGCGGCAGTGCCTCCTTGAGCGCCGTCATCTCCTCGCCTGCCAGCCACACATGTTCGATGCCGGCCGCGAGAATCGGACCGGCGAGCTCTTCATGCACCTGAGCTGAGAATTCGCCCATCTCGAGCATGTCGCCCAGAACGGCGATCCGGCGTCCGCCAGCATCGGGCTCTGTCGAAGCCAAAAGTGCGACGGCGGCACGAACCGAGGCCGGGTTGGCGTTGTAACTTTCATCGATCAGGGTCAGGCGCCCGTCGCCGATCCGCAACTGGTGGCGTTCGCCCCTGCCCTTGACCGGCTTTAACCCGGCGAGCGCATTCCTTGCACCGGTCATGTCGGCCCCGAGCAGGAAGCAGGCGCCCAAAACCGCCATGCCGTTTTCAGCGATATGGCGGCCGGGCGCACCGATATGCACTTCCGTCGTCTCGCCGTTCACCACAGCCCAGATCGTCGACGTTTCTGCGTTGCCCTCGAAGTCAACGAGGCGGAAATCAGCCTTCGCATGCTGGCCGAAGCTGTAGATATGCGAAACACCCACCGCCTGCGCCTGCTCGTCGAGGAAACCGAAGTGCTGGTTGTCACGGTTGAGGATCACCGCGCCGCCAGGCTCCACGCCTTCGAAAATCTCGGCCTTCGCTGCTGCGATTTCTTCGAGGTTCTTGAAGTGGCCAAGATGCGCAGCGGCAATGGTCGTGATGATGGCGACATGCGGGCGCACCATCTTCACGAGAGGCCGGATCTCGTCGGGGTGGTTCATGCCGATCTCGAACACGCCGAAGGCGGTATCCGCCGGCATGCGGGCGAGCGTCAGCGGCACACCCCAATGGTTGTTGAAGGAGGCAACGGCGGCATGAACCTTGCCGGACGCCGCCAGCGCGTGGCGCAGCATTTCCTTCGTCGTCGTCTTGCCGACGGATCCCGTGACGGCAACGATACGTGCGGCGTTGCGGGCGCGCGATGCAACCGCCAGCCGCCCAAGCGCCGCCAGCACGTCGTCCACGACGATCATCGGGATGGTCAGCTTGCCCAGCGCCGGCAGTTTGCCTTCCGACACGACGATCAGCGCCGCCCCATTGGCTACCGCCATGCTGGCATAGTCATGCCCATCAACGCGATCACCCTTGATGGCGAAGAAGGCCTCGCCCTCGCCGATCGACCGGCTGTCAATGGAAATGCCGGTAATCCCGGCCGGCAGACTGCCGATTGGGCGGCCTTCCATCGCGGAAACGAGGTCGGCGGAGGTCCAGAGAAAATTCAAGATGCAACCTCCTCCAAGGCTTTGCGGACTTCAACGTGATCGGAGAACGGCAGCACCGTCGCCCCGACCGTCTGGCCTTCCTCGTGTCCCTTGCCGGCAACGATCAGCGTATCACCGGACCGGAGCATGCCGACGGCTTCGCGGATTGCCCTTGCGCGGTCGCCGATCTCGATGGCGCCCGGCGCAGCGGCCATGATTTCCGAACGAATGACCTCAGGCACTTCGGAACGCGGGTTGTCGTCAGTGACGATCACCACGTCGGCCAGTCGCGTGGCGACCTCGCCCATGATCGGGCGCTTTCCCTTGTCGCGGTCGCCGCCGCAACCGAACACGACGATGACGCGGCCAGTGGTGAACGGCCGAACCGAGGCCAGCACGTTTTCCAGCGCGTCAGGCTTGTGGGCATAGTCGACATAGGCGAGCGCCCCGTCCCTCGTCTGGCCGACGAGTTCGAGCCGTCCGGATGCACCGACCAGTTTCTCAAGTGCGGCCATCGCAGTCGCGGCAGGAACACCGGTCGACATGGCAAGTCCGGCCGAAACGAGAGCATTGGCGACCTGGAAATCGCCGGCAAGCGGAATGTCGACTTCGAAAATTTCCGTGCCGACATGGATCTCGGCCATCTGCTTGTGGCGGAAGTGCTCGACGCGCTTGAGGCAGAGATAGTCACCGGCCCGTCCGACGGTGCGAACATCAAGACCGGCTGCGGTGGCGGCGCGGATTGCTTCCTTTGACCAGGCATCGTCCGAGAAGATGACGGCCGGTCCACCCTTCGGCATCAGCGTGTCGAACAGCCGCATCTTGGCGGCCATGTAGTCCTCGATCGTCGGATGGTAGTCCATGTGGTCACGGCCGAGATTGGTAAAGCCCGCCGCGGCCAGCTTCACACCGTCGAGCCGGCTCTGGTCGAGACCGTGGCTGGAGGCTTCCATCGCAGCATGCGTAACGCCTTCGGCGGCGAGTTCCGCCAGGAGCTTCTGCAATTCCACCGGATCGGGCGTCGTCAGCGAACCGTAGTCATTGCGGGTGGGCGACACGACGCCGGTCGTGCCGATCTGTGCCGCAGCGTGGCCGGCAAATGCCCAGATCTGGCGGGTGAAGGAGGCGACCGAGGTCTTGCCCGCCGTGCCCGTCACGGCAACCATGGTTTGCGGCTGCGCACCAAAGAAGCGAGCGGCCGCCAGCGCCAGCAAGCGACGCGGATTGGAAACAGCAAGCACGGGGATACCGGCATCTGCCGGCTGCGATGCAATGGCGGCGACTGCGCCGCGCGCAGCCGCATCCCCGATGAAGGCCGAGCCGTCAGCCTTCGCCCCGGCAAGGGCGGCAAACAACGTGCCTGGCACTGCCTTGCGGCTGTCGGAGGTCAGGCCGGTGATCTCCAGGTCGCCCGCCGGCCCAGCAAGGAGCTCCGCGAGTTCCGGCAAATCCTGACCTGCGAGGTCTCTGAGCTTCTTCGGCTGTGTAGTCATCTGAAAACGGTCCCCACGAATCGTGTGCCGATTTGTAGTACTCAATAAGACACGAGCAGGGCAGAACCGTCCTTGCCGAATTTTGGTTTAACCCCGAGAATGGCTGCCGAGCGGCTGATGATGTCCTTCACCATGGGCGCCGCACTGGTGCCGGCAAGCGCTGCACCATTGCCCTTGTCGGTTTTCGGCTCATCGATGAAGGTCAACACCACGTAACGCGGGTTATCCATCGGGAAGCCGGCCAGGAAGGCGTTGAAGTTCTTGTCATGCGCATAGCGGCCGTTGACGACCTTGTCGGCCGTGCCGGTCTTGCCCCCGACGTTGAAGCCGGGCACGCGGGCATTGCGGCCCGAACCATTGACGCCGTTCCACTCAAACAGGAAGCGCATGTCCCGGCTGGTCGTCGGCTTCAGCACCTGCGTCGCAATCTGGTCGGCTTCTTCGCGGCTGCGCGGCAGGAATGTCGGCGGAATGTACTTGCCGCCATTGAGAAGTGCAGCACCCGCAACTGCGGTCTGCAACGGCGTCGTCGAGACACCGTGACCGAAGGAAATGGTGATCGAGTTGATCTTCTTCCACGTCCGCGGCTGGCTCGGCTGAGCCACTTCCGGCAGTTCGGTTTTCATCTTGGTGAGCAGACCAAGCTTTTCGAGGAACGCCTTGTGGCCCTCGATCCCGACGGCGTCGGCAATCTTCGCCGTGCCGATGTTGGAAGAATACTGGAAGATCTCGGGCACGCTCAGCACGCGGCCCTTGCCGTGGAAGTCCTTGATCGTGAAGCCGCCGATTCGGATCGGGAAGCGCGCGTCAAAGGTGCTCTGGAGGTTCATCTTGCCATCATCGAGGCCCATTGCCACGGTGAAGGACTTGAAGGTCGAGCCCATTTCGAACGTGCCGTTCGACATGCGATTGAGCCAGCCTTCCTCGCCGCCTTCGGCAGGATTGTTCGGGTCGAAATCCGGAACCGAGACCATGGCGAGGATTTCGCCGGTATGGGCATCCATGACCACGCCACCGGCGCCAAGCGCCTGGAACTTCTGGATCGCGGTGGTTACAACCTCGCGAACAATCGCCTGCACACGCACATCGATGGACAGCTTCACCGGCTCAAGCGGCTGGCTGGAGGTCATGCCGACGGCAGCGAGATCCGCCAGGCCCTGGTTGTCGACGTAACGCTCCATGCCGGCAACGCCACGGTTGTCGATATTGACGTAACCGACAACGTGGGCGGCGGTCGGCCCACCGGGATAGAAACGGCGCTTCTCGGGACGAAAGCCGATGCCCGGGATACCGAGGGCGAGGATCTGGCTCTGCTGCTTCGGCGTCAGCTGACGGCGCAGCCACTGGAAGCGGGAATTAGACTTGAGCTTGGAATAGGTGCCCTTCACGTCGAGGTCATGCAGCACTGTCGACAGTTTCTCGATCACTTCGTCCGCATCGACAATCTTGTGCGGCTCGGCAAACAGCGAGACCGTGCGGATGTCGGTGGCAAGAACCTCACCATTGCGGTCCACCAGATCGGGACGCGACGCGAGCAGCCGGTCGGGCGGCAGAATGCTCGATGTCGTGAGCGGCTCGGCCATGCCGTATTGCACAAGGCGCCCGCCGATCACGCAGTAGAACACCGTGAAGCCGGCAATCAGCAGCCCGACGCGGTTCTTGGCCTGGGCCGACTTCTTCTTGCGCGTACCCTGGAAAGAGGCGCCAGCCGAGGGAGCACTGCCGCGACCGCCAGTGTTGAAATGGGCGCGGCTCTTCAGGACCATGATGCGGGAAAGGAAAGACATTAGCGTTTCACCGATCCAGTAGAGATTGCTTCAACGTTGGGACGGCGCGCAATCGGCACCGGAATCTTCGACGCGGGATTAGCCTTTGCGGCAGCAACGCCCTTGAGGGCCTTGGCAACTTCGCTGTTCTTGCCGGCAATGATGTCCTCGATCGTCGTCTCCGGCTGCGGCAGGGCCGCGCGCATCATCGGAAGTTCCTGCGGCATCGCCAACTGCGTAGGCTCTGTCGGAACCAGCTCGAGTTCCGCACTATAGGTATTGATCAGCCGATGCAGCCGGTTCGGCTGGGTCAGCAGTGCCCAGTCTGCCTTCAGAAGGTCGATCGTGTCCTTCTCAAGCCTGATTTCCTGCTCCAGCCGGCGCACCTCGGCAAGCTTCTCATCAGCACGATGCTTGATGGTGTAGGTCACCACCGCGGTTGCGGTCATGATGCCGATCAGCACGAGATCAAAGCTACGCAGCATGTCTCAGGCTCCCATCTTAGCTAGGCTTGCGAGATCAGGAAGATCGAAGATCGACAGGTCGGCGGTACGCGCTGCTGCCTCGGTTCGGACGCCGGCGCGAAGCTTGGCGGAGCGGGCCCGCGGGTTTGCTTCCGCCTCCTCGTCGCTTGCCGCGATCATCGACTTGCCAAGCGTTTCGAAAATGGCGGGCTTGGCTTCGACCATCGGCAGGTGCCGCGAACCGGATGCCTTGCCGGAACGGTCGGAGAAGAACTGCTTGACGATGCGATCTTCCAGCGAATGGAATGTCACCACCACGAGACGACCGCCGGGCTTCAGGGCACGCTCGGCGGCAAACAGTGCCTGCGCCAGTTCGCCCAGTTCGTCGTTGACGAAGATCCGCAGCGCCTGGAAGACGCGGGTCGCCGGGTGGATCTTGTCCTTCGCCTTGCGTGGATTGACGCTCTCGATGAAGTTGGCGAGGTCCCGGGTCGTCGTGAATAATTCGGAAGCGCGGCGCTTTTCGATGGCGCGGGCGATACGCCCCGCCTGCTTTTCCTCGCCCAGGAACCCGAAGATCCGGATCAGGTCACCGACCTTGGCGCGGTTGACGACGTCAGCGGCCGAGACACCCTGCCCGGACATGCGCATGTCGAGCGGGCCGTTCTTCTGGAACGAGAAGCCGCGCTCAGCCTCGTCGATCTGCATTGAAGAGACACCGATATCGAGCACGACTCCATCGAGCCCCGCAGCCGGCGCATGATCGGCCAACCGCGAAAACTCCGACTGGATGAGATGAAGATGACCACCACTCTGGGCCACCAGCGCCTGCCCGGCTGCAATCGCCGTCGGATCGCGATCAAGCGCGATCACATCGGCACCGGCGGCAAGCAGGGCGGACGTGTAACCGCCCGCCCCGAATGTGCCGTCGAGGATGATCTTGCCGGGTTGAGGCTCCAGCGCCTCGATGACTTCCCTCAGGAGAACCGGAATGTGACGAACCGGTCCGCCACCGGCCTCGGTTATTCCGCCGCCAGAATTCGCCCCCATTCCGCACTCCCGTCCTAGCCTGGACGCGAACTCGAGCGCCCCTCTCTTGCCGCCGCCTGCGCCTCGTGGAACGCCTGCGGCTGCCAAAGCTGAAAATGATCCGAGCGCCCGACGAAGGTGACTTCCGTGCTGATTCCCGTGAAGTCGCGGATGAAATCCGTGACCATCAGCCGGCCCTCCGCATCGAGCCTCATGAAGACGCCGCCACCGTGAACGAGCAGCGACATCCGGTTCGCTTCCACCGAGAACGGATCGACCGAGGCGATCTGCCGCTCGTAGCGATCGAGCAGATCCGGACCTCCGACGCTCACGGCCGGAAAGATGAAATCCTGGAGACAATACAACTCCTGAATCCCACGCTGCGAAAGAACCGCACGGAAACCCGCCGGGACGGAGACCCGTCCCTTCGCATCGATTCTGTTCGTCGCGTTCGACAGGAAGCGGCTCATCACGCCAAACATCCGCCCCGTTGCATCGATGGGCGAAAATCCGCCCCTCCAGCACTTCCAACCAAGACAAAGCTTCGCCACGCGCAGGGCCGATAACTCGCCCGGCGATGAAGCCGAAACTCTGGGATTGGCGGGCGCTTATTCGCCCCTTTGAAGTGCGATTTTGGGATACCATGGGACCATATGGGCGTCAATGGGAATGGCCCCGCTAGCCGCTCCCAAGCCTGATTTATTTATAAGCTGTTAAGTTTAACAAAGGGTTATCAGGCATGATGCACAAACTGCCTCTGCAGTCCCCGCCAAACCCACTTGAGGCATGTAATAAGCCAATGATCCGGCACGCTTATTAGCGATGCTGTGGATAATCTCAATCGCCCGCCGGACAGCCTCTGCGGTACACGGTTATGCGGTCATTGGAGGAGGAGAGGTAAACGCCAGTTGGCCTGTAAGCCGGGTTCTGTATGGCCTCGGTGCGAACACCGAAACGTGGCAGCCATTCATCTGGGACGACATTTGCATGCCGCCTCACGCAACCCACCCGGATGACTGGCCCGGAAACCGGCTGTAGCCCAGGCCGAGGCCTGGACCCACGTCATCCCTATTCGGTCTTGCTCCCGGTGGGGTTTACCTTGCCGCCGCTGTTACCAGAAGCGCGGTGGGCTCTTACCCCACCCTTTCACCCTTACCCCGCTAGCTCTGCCGCTTCTCAACAAGAGCGGTACAGCAAGCGGGGCGGTTTCCTTTCTGTGGCACTTTCCCTGGGGTCGCCCCCGCCGGACGTTATCCGGCACCGTGATTCCGTGGAGCCCGGACTTTCCTCACCCTACCGCCTTTCGGCATTGGTAAAGCGCGGCTGCCCGGCCAACTGGCAGCCGGTCAATAACGGAGGCAGCTCGAGATTACCAGAGGCTAGAGGTAATCGGCGCGGAAATCCGTTTCGGCCGCATAGGCGTCGTCGATGATACGTCCGTGGTGAACCAGTTCGGCGCCCAGCCGGCCAATCTCGTCGGAACTTTTGGCCGCCGCGCCGCAGCCGCCGCTGAGAACGCCGATGCGGTCCGCCTCCGTCATGGCAATGGCCGGGTAGCCCGTCGGCGTGAAGGAGGTGACACAGGCCGCCATGAAAGACCGTGACAGGTCGAGCTCCGGCATCAGCGTCCGCATGACTTCAGTCAGATGCCGTTTGGTGCCCTCGCGCCCGCCGCTCTTGAACCAGGTACGGATCTCCGACTCCGTCGGCAGGAGTACATCATCCGGATCGCCGCCAATCTTGATGTAGAGCTTGCCGTCCGGGTAGCGGACCGGCGGAAGGAGATAAATCCCCTCATCGGCTTCGCTCCATTTCCAGATAAGCGACGGGACCGAGCCCCAGGCGTCGAAAGTCTGCTGGTCGATCTCGAAGAATGCCACCGTGCGGGCATAAACCTTCAGATCAAGACGTCGCGGCAAGAGATTCTCGTTAATGGAAAAACCACCGGCGGCGATCAGCACCTTGTCGGCCTGATACGTCTTGCCCTCGACCGTCGAGACGGTGGCGAAATCCCCCTCTTGGCGGACGCTTGAAACAGTCTCCGGAATGATTGCTGTGCCCTGCCGCTCGGCAAGCAGGACCTGCGCGCTCACCAGCCTTCGCGGATTGATGTTGCCTGCCCGCTTTGCTTCCCACACCCCCTGGCTGCCAGTCGGAAAGGAGAAGTACGGAAATTTCGCTGCAAGCGCATCGTCCAAAACCGTTTCCGTCACCACATCGAGGCGCCGCGCGGCGTCAAGGATCCTGGTGACATAGGCCGCATCATTTTCCGGCTGCGGGCCAACGAGAAGGCATCCGGTTTCGGAATAGAAGTCGATGCCGCTTGTTGCGGCAATCTCTGCGTAGCGATCGATGGAGCGATTGGCGAGGCGCGCCCAGACCGGATCGGGGTCGATCGTCCTGGTAATGCGCGCCTCGTCATAGTGGCTGGCGAAGACGCCGTCATGGCGTCCGTAGTCCGCCGGCTCACCGGGACCGATCAACGCAACGCCATCGGTCCACTTCGACAGGTAACGGGCGGCGGCGGTGCCCATCATTCCCCTGCCGATTACGATACACCGGTATCGCGTCGCCATCTTTCAACCCTCTGCAGCATGACATTCATGCTGTCTTTCTAGAGGGTTCCGGCGACAACCGGAATCAAAATATCATCGGCGTCGAGGTCGGATATTTCAGCGGCCGCACATCAAACGCGAGTGACGAACCGGAGGAAGGCGCCGTTTGCTTTTCCTTTTCCAAGATCGCCTGCACCTTGGCGCAGTAGCGCTTGGAAACCGGGTTCATCTTCTTGGCGGCGTGGCCCGCATTGTACTTGAGGATCGTGCCGCAGACCTTGCCATCGCCGCGATCATGGGCGCCGGCGAGATACTTCATGCCGTAGCGAATGTTGGTTTCCGGGTCGAAGAGGCCGTGGTCAGGACCTTCGTAACCCATCTGGCGCGCCGTGGCCGGCTTGATCTGCATCAGGCCGATTTCGCCGGCGCTGCCCTTCACCGTCGGTCGGAAATTGCTCTCCACCTGAACGACGGCATGCGCGATGCCAACCGGAACGCCATAAAGTTCAGCATACTGGGTGATCAGTTTGGTGTAGTGGACGCGGCGCACCAGACGGCGGTCAACAGCCGTGGGAGCAGCAAAGCCGGTTTCGCGGGTTTCCCACGGAATGATCAGAGGCTTGGTATAGACACGGGCTTCGCCGCTGTCTTCAGCGCGCACAACTTCCCCTCCCGCGATCAGCATGGCAAGGCCAGCCGCGGCAGCAACAAACATGGTCTTCATTGAGTACAACTGTCTCCGGTACAACAGGCTCGCGGATGTCGATACGCAGACATCCTCTCACCGCGTCACCGGTAGACGGCGCGGGGCTTCACGAAACCTGAACGTTTATCTTTGCAACCCCGTCCTACTGTGGTGGCCGCACGAACGGTCTCTTTTAGAACCAGCTAATGCGGTCAGGATGTGGCAAGGGGGATTTTTCGGCCTCAGGCGACGGAACCAAACCGCGCGCTGCTCGTTCAAACTAGTTGAACTTCGGCAGCGCCTTCAGTAGCCGATGCAGCGTGTCGATCGTCGAGAAATCGGCGATCCCATCCACCAGCTGCGGACGGAAATGGCGCTGGAAGGCTTCCACGACGCCCTTGGTCCGTTCACAAAAAGTACCAGAAACTTCAATGGCGTAGCCGTATAGCGACAGCATCGATTGCAGCGCCTCGATCGGCTGCCCGCTCTCACCATACTGGAAAAACCGCCCGCCGGTGATTTGGGTCGGAGCGATCCAGTGGCCAATCCTGTCAAGGTGCAATTTCTCCCAGGGGAAATTTTCGCCGGGGTCGACCTTGCGAATGGGTGCCACATCCGAGTGTCCGAGCACCCGTTCAGGGGCGATCTTCCAACGTGTGCCGCAATCAAGACACAATTCAATCACCGCCTGGATCTGCGCATCCGGAAACGGCGGCAAACCACCGGGATGGCCGGGATTGGCTATCTCGATCCCGATTGAGCACGAGTTGATATCCGTCTCACCGGCCCATTCGCTCTTGCCCGCGTGCCAGGCGCGGCGCGCCTCCGGCACGAGTTGGTCGATGCGTCCGTCTTCATGGATGAAGTAGTGGCTGGAGACCTGGCTCTCGCCGTTGCAGAGCCAGGCGAGCGCCTGCCCCGCCGTCGGCATGCCCGTGTAGTGCAGGATGATCATATCCGGCTGCCGGCCGCCGGCACGTTCGCCGTGGTTGGGAGAAGGACAGACCGTCGCGCCGGAAAAATCGGCGGAAAATGCGGTCATGCTGCGCGGCGCTCTTTCTCGATAGCCGCATAGGCAGCATTGAGTGCAGCCATCCGCTCATTGGCGGCAGCATGCAGGGAAACGGGCACGCCACGCGCAATCAACCGGTCCGGATGATGCTCGGAGACCAGCAGCCGGTACTGCTTGCGGATCTTCGGGAAGTCATCTTCCGGCGACACACCGAGGATGAGGTAAGGGTCCGCACCGTCAAGATGGACGTGCCGCGCCATGATCCTGCGGAAATGCGCTTCGTCGATCCTGAAGATCTCGGCAATGCGTCCGAGGAAGACGAGTTCCTTCTCGTGCACGAGACCATCGGCCTTGGCGATGTGGAACAGCCCATCAATGACGTTTTCCAGCATCGGGCAGTTGTCGACCTTGCCGGCACCCGGGCTGCAGAGGCCTGCGAGCTTCGTCGCGTACGCCTCGTAGCCCGCAACGTCCTGGCGCGCGAGATTGTAAAGGCGCGCGACGTTGCGTGCTTCCTCATCCGGGAAATCGAAGATCTGCTGGAACGCCTTCACTTCCGCCTCGGTCACGATACCATCCGCCTTCGCCATCTTGGCCGAGAGCGCAATGATGGCGACAGAGAATGAAACCTGCCGACGCGTTTCTGGGTCGCCCTCAAAGACGGTCCGGATCGCCTCGACTACGCGGCCGAGCACGCCGCCCGCGGCGTCGCCAACGGCGCCGAGAAGACGTTCCCAGAGGGAGGAAAATTGGAGGCATGCAAAATCGAAAATCATATGCGCAGTGGACCAGAGATTCTTTACTGTTGCAAGACGCCCAAAGGCGCGTATCAGATTAAACTCTGTTCATGTTTTCCGAATAATCGACGGTCTTCCCACAACCCTTTCCGCCGCCTGCAGAGCCCGATCATGAACGTGTTCTTGCCCGGAAGAACCACGGGGATTCGCTCCGGTTCCCGTTGACGATGTCATGGACCTCGCAGCTGGACGCTTCACTTGGCACCCGCGACCGATGAGCCGCATTCAAACGATTAAGTCGCATCGACCAGTCATCAACATCTGCTCGATACCGCGAAATACCGGTTTTCGTTGAGAAATCCGCTTTACAGACGGCGCGTGGTATCGCATCCATTTGGCTTGGAACGTGTCATGCGCGATGGCGTCAAGGAGGAACGATGGCGAAGCAGAAAGTTGCAATGTTGACCGCTGGGGGCCTTGCCCCGTGCCTGTCTTCAGCCGTCGGAGGCTTGATCGAACGGTATTCGGACGTGGCGCCTGAGATCGAACTGATCGCCTATAGATCCGGTTACCAGGGGGTGCTCCTCGGCGACAAGATCGAGATCTCGCAGGACATGCGCGAGAAAGCCTACCTCCTGCACCGCTATGGCGGCTCGCCGATCGGCAACAGCCGCGTCAAGCTCACCAATACGGCCGACTGCGTCAAGCGCGGCCTCGTGAAGGAAGGCGACAATCCGCTTCAGGTGGCAGCCGATCGCCTGGCCGCCGATGGCATCACCATTCTCCACACGATCGGCGGTGACGATACCAACACCACGGCGGCGGATCTCGCCGCCTATCTCGGCGCCAATGGTTACGACCTGACGGTCGTCGGGCTCCCCAAGACGGTCGATAACGACGTCGTGCCGATCCGCCAGTCTCTCGGGGCCTGGACGGCCGCCGAGGTCGGCGCACATTTCTTCGACCACGTTTCCAACGAGCAGAGTGCCGCACCTCGCACATTCGTGATCCACGAAGTGATGGGTCGTCACTGCGGCTGGCTGACAGCGGCGACTGCGCGTGCCTATATCCAGAAGACCAAGGACAATGAATATGTCGAGGGCTTCATGATGAACACGTCGATGAAGAACATCGACGGGATCTATTTGCCGGAAATGGCGTTCGACCTGGAACAGGAGGCGGCACGCCTCAAGGACGTCATGGACAAGCGCGGCTTCGTGACCCTGTTCGTCTCGGAAGGCGCTGGGCTGGAAACCATCGTCGCCGAGCGCGAGGCAGCCGGCGAAGCGGTGCCACGCGACGCCTTCGGCCACGTGAAGCTCGACACGATCAATGTCGGCGGCTGGTTCCAGAAGCAATTTGCGGCCCTCATCGGCGCGGATCGCTCCATGGTTCAGAAGTCGGGTTACTTCGCCCGTTCGGCGCCCGCCAATGCAGACGACCTGCGTCTCATCCAGGGCATGGTCGACCTCGCGGTCGAAAGCGCACTGAACAAGGTGTCCGGCGTCACGGGCCACGACGAAGACCAGAATGGCAAGCTTCGGACGATCGAATTCCCACGAATTAAAGGTGGCAAACACTTCGATCTAAATGCAAAATGGTTTGCGGAAGTGATGGACCATATCGGCCAGCCCTTCCAGGCAGCGTAATCAATGGCATAGCGGACGGCATGGCGGCGGTCCGGGAGGTACGAGATGACGATAGAAACCTTGCTCGCTTTCGCCGCGACGACCATCGCGCTCGTCCTCCTGCCGAACCCGACCGCCTGTGAAGCCGCCCTTTTTGCCACCCAGAAAGGTCGCAAGACCGCGATCCTGACTGTGCCAGCCTGCGCCGTCGGCCTTTCGACAGCACTTGTTCTGGCTATGGTTCCGATGGCGCTCATCGCGCTTTTTGCCCCGAGCCTTCTTGCCGCCCTCGCCTGGGGCGGCGTCGGCTATCTCATGCTTTACGTGCTCTGGTCGCTTCAGGACCCGCGCGTCTGCGGCCTCGCCGCCGACAACGACAACCTGCCGCAATATGGCAGCACCCGGATCTTCAGCAATCTTGTCCAGCGCACGGCGATCGCGCCACGCTACATCGTCGTCCTGGCTGCCGTGCTGGCGACGGTCATCGAGCCGCGCCTCCCCCTCCTTCCCCAGCTGCTCGAACTGCAGTCCGTCTTCCTCGTCTGCGCCGTCATCGCGATGAGCGTGCACATCGCCTTCCCCCGTCGCCTGCTCGGCCGCAAGCGTCGCCTCGGATCGCTCAGTCCCGCCCTGGGCAAGCCGCGCGCCCAGTTCATTTCGCGACGTGCTGTCTCCGCAGGCTACCGCCGGATCGCCGCCTGACCCCCCTCTGCCGATCAGCATGGCGATCGGTCTTGCCGGATGCCGCCCAATAGGTTAATGAAACTTCGCTTTTTGTTAAGGCGTGGGCGGACGGTGGTAACCAATTCCATGAAAGTGACCTGATGGCGAAGATCTGGATCCTCGGTCAAGGAACTGTGCTCGCATGCGCGGTAACCTCCCTCCTGGCTGGTTGCTCGAGCGTCGAACGGGAAACCAAGCTGGCGACAAATGCGCCGGCAGCAGGAGCCCAGAATACGGCTTCCGGCCCGCAGCTTGCGCAGATGCAGACGACCGGAACGGGCGCCCAGACAACAGTCACTCTTTCCAAGACAGTCCGCCTCCCGATCGCCGTTCCGACCGAAGCCGAAGTCGCCACCGCCCAGGAACAGGCAATCGCCGCCCCCGAAATGGCCGCCCAGGTTGCTCTTGCCGATCCGGCAGCGGATGCGACGACGCAGCAGGTGGCCCAGGCTCCAGCCGCCGCACCAGCAACCTCGACACTTGTTGCCTCTGCCCAGGCCGCACCGGTCGCAGACTGGCATGCACCGGCAACCTCCACCATTCTTGCAGCCTCGCGCCAGCAGCCTTCGTCCACCGCAAAGGTTGGCCGTCTCGTCTCGACAGACGTCGCCCCGGGCGTTGCCGAGGGCAAGATCCAGCCGGCAGCCGCCGCGGCCATCGCGCTCGATGAACCAGAACTGACTCCCGACATGGTGGCGCTGCAGCGCGTGGTGCCGACGCCGCGCCCGGATCGCCCGACCATCACGGCAGCTTCCGCGCGCGCACCTTCTTCGGCGACGCTTGCTTACGCGTCCGCTCCGCATGCGGTCGCATCGCTGAAGGCCATGGAATTTCCGCCCGCACCCGACCCGCTGCCTGCAAGCGCGGCCAATGCCACGCCGGAGTTGATGAAGCTCATCAAGCGTTATTCGGGCCTTTACGGCGTGCCGGAATCGCTGGTGCACCGCGTCGTGCATCGCGAAAGTAAATATGATCCGTCGGCCTACAACAAGAACGGCTATTGGGGCCTGATGCAGATCAGCTACCCAACGGCCAAGTCGATGGGTTATGAAGGCCCGGCCTCCGGTCTTCTTGATGCCGAAACCAACCTCAAATATGCGATCAAGTATCTGCGTGGCGCGTGGCTCGTTGCAGACAACAAGAACGACCACGCCATCAAGCTTTATGCGCGCGGCTATTACCATGACGCCAAGCGCAAGGACATGCTGCACGTCCTCGAGAAATAGCAGCAACCTCTCTCAGCAGTTAGAACGGCGCCTCAGGGCGCCGTTCCCGCTTTCGCGGCAGCCTCTATGAGCCCTGCCAGCTTGTAGCCGAGCGTCCTTGGCGTCAGGCCAAGCCGCACCACGACCACATCCAGCGACGGAATGACGACGACGCTTTGCCCGTCATGTCCGTCGAGCACGAAGGTGTCCGGCGGAATGCCATCGCCTCCTCCCGGAAGCCAGGTCTGCATTTTCGAATAGCGGCCGTTGGAAGACCCATTCGGCTCATGCATCAGCCGGACGAAATTCTCCGGCAGGATCCTGTTGCCGTTCCAGACGCCATCGCGGGCCAGGAACAGGCCGAACTTCGCCCAGTCGCGTGCGGTGGCATACATGTAGGAGCTTCCGGTAAAGGTCCCGGCCGCATCCGTTTCCATCACCGCGCTCGTCATGCCGAGCGGCCCGAACAGGGCCAGGTGCGGATAAGCGAGAGCTGAGACGCGATTTCCGATCCGGTTCATCCAGATCTTCGAGAGCAGCACGGCGGTGCCCGAGGAATAGTTGAAGCGCGTGCCCGGATCGGCCTCCAGCGGCTGGTCGGCGGCATAGGCCGCCATGTCCGGCTCGAGGAAGAGCATCCGCGTCACATCGGCAACCGAGCCGTAACCTTCATTGAAGGCAAGCCCGCTTTCCATCGCCAGGAGATTGGCGACGGTAATCTCGGCGCGCTGGTCATTGCGCCACTGCGGAAACAGGCTCGTATCCTCAAGCGACATCCGGCCATCACGCACGAGCGTGCCGATGATCGACGCCGTTACCGTTTTCGTCATCGACCAGCCGAGCAGCGGCGTGTCCTTGCTGAAGCCCGGCGCATAGGCTTCCGCAATGATCCTGCCGCCCTTGACGACAACCACCGCCCGCATGCCGGGCCCGACAAGTGCGGGATCTGCCAGTTGCTCAGTCAACCGAGCGTCAGGCTCGATGGCGGCCCCCTCCGCCCACAACGCATTGCCGTCCACCGCAACTTCGTCATTCACCGCCAGATGCGGTAGCGCAGTCGTCCTCTCGTCGGGGGTGACCGAGCAGCCAAGCCCCTCCCGGTAAACCGCGTCATTGCCGCCGATAAAGCCGAGGATCGCGGCATGCACCGTCTTCTCGTCCTCGTCGACCGATACGCGCATCAGCCGCAGGAGCGGATGACCCGGCGCCTGGACATCCACTTCCAGCACCTCTTGGCTGTCGCGATTGGCAAGGAACACATTGGAGCAGACGATCTTGGCGGCATAACCGCTACCGACACGCAGGAGTTCGGGCGGCGCCACATAAAGCCATGTCACGCCCGCAACCAGCGCAACGGCGGCAACACCCGCACCGAGCTTCAAGATGCGCTTCATCGACCTCATCAACATCCCCCCGTTAAGCTCGCATGCAATCAGGATTCTCCCTCATGCGGAAGTGCCTAACGCTCAAGGAGACCCGTTGCTCCCCAAACCTTGTTCGCACATGACCTTGCCCTTGACCGTATTTTCAGACGTTATGGCGCTCGCGAGCCACGCGCATGCTTCGTCTGGCAATGTCGTGTTCCCTGCGGCCACCAATTCAGGATCTTCATGCCTCGATTTCTTATCGCCCTTCTTGCGACGACAATGATCGGGCTGACCGGCTGCACGTCCACCAGCTATGACTTCGGGCAGACCACATCGCTCAAGAAGATGCGCTACGGCGACCGCGATCCGCAGGATTTTGGCAGCAACCATCCAGGCAAGCACGAGGTCCATGGCATCGACCTTTCCAAATGGAATGGAACGGACATCGATTGGGCGGCTCTGAAGAAGGCCGGCGTCTCCTTCGTCTTCATCAAGGGCACCGAAGGCAAGGACCGCATCGATTCCGCCTTCCGCACCCATTGGCGCAATGCGGCTGCCGCAGGCATCCCGCACGCGGCCTACCACTTCTATTATTTCTGCTCGACGCCGGAGGAACAGGCCGACTGGTTCATTGCCAATGTGCCCAAGGAAGCAAACATGCTGCCGCCGGTGCTCGACATGGAATGGAACCACGCTTCCCCCACCTGCAAGCTGAGGCCCGATCCTGAAACCGTGCGCGACGTCATGCGCCGTTTCATGAACCGGGTGGAGACGCATTATGGGCGCAAGCCGATCATCTACACGTCGGTGGATTTCCACCGCGACAACCTCGTCGGCGCTTTCAACGACTATCACTTCTGGCTGCGTTCGGTGGCAGCCCATCCGAGCGCTATCTATCCGGGCCGCCGCTGGACCTTCTGGCAATATACATCGACGGGCTTGATCCCGGGCGTGAAGGGCGAGCTCGACATCAACGTCTTCTCCGGTTCTGCAAAGCACTGGAATTCCTGGGTCGCCGCCGCCAACAGATAAGCCAGATGCCCCAACTGCATCTGGCGCTTGGTCCGTGCTTGCGATAAAACGCCGCGATTGCCGGCCGCCCATGTTTTTGTCACGAATGTTTTGGAGATGAGGCGGTGCCAAACCTAGTTCAGGAACGCCTTATGTACGCTGCTTTTGCTCGTCGTCTCGCCATAACTTCCCTTGTTTCCGCTTGCCTTGCCTCGACGGCGCTTGCCCAGGCACCCGCCCCCGCCTGTGGCGGTGATCTTTCGACCTTCCTGGAGGGCGTTAAGGCCGAAGCCATCAGCATGGGCATTCCCGCCAGCGCAGCCGATGAAGCCTTGGCCGGCGCGCAGATCGACCCGAAGGTCCTTTCCCGCGACCGCGCCCAGGGCGTCTTCCGCCAGACCTTCCTTGAATTCTCCCAGCGCACGGTGAGCCAGGCCCGGCTCGATATCGGCCGCCAGAAGATGAAGCAGTTCGCCGATGTTTTCGCACGCGCAGAGAAGGAATTCGGCGTACCTGCGGGCGTGATTGCCGCATTCTGGGCGATGGAAACCGATTTCGGCGCCGTCCAGGGCGACTTCAACACGCGCAACGCGCTTGTTACGCTGGCGCATGATTGCCGCCGGCCGGAGCTTTTCCGCCCGCAACTGCTGGCGCTGATCGAGATGGTTCAGCACGGTGACCTCAACCCGGCCACCAACACCGGCGCATGGGCTGGCGAGATCGGCCAGGTCCAGATGCTGCCGAAGGACATCATCGCCTTTGGCGTCGATGGTGACGGCGATGGCCATATCAACGTCAAGGCGAGCGCACCCGATGCGATCCTGACGGCTGCCAGGTTCATCCAGAGCCTCGGCTTCAAGGCTGGCCAGCCGTGGATCCAGGAAGTGACGCTGCCCCAGACCCTGCCATGGGACAAGAGCGGCCTCGGCAATGAGATGCCGGCGGCGGAGTGGTTCAAGCTTGGCGTGACACCGCGCGATGCCAACACCAGCTTCGGTGACCTTCCCGCTGCGCTCATCCTGCCGCAGGGCCGCAAGGGACCAGCCTTTCTTACCTACCCGAACTTCGCGATCTACCTCGAGTGGAACAAGTCGTTCATCTACACGACCTCAGCCGCCTATTTCGCGACCCGCCTCTCAGGTGCCCCGCCCTACCAGAAAGGCACCCCGGATGCGGGCCTCGATGACGCGGGCATGAAGGCGCTGCAGACCAAGCTCCAGACGCTCGGCCATGATGTCGGCAAGATCGACGGTATTCTTGGATCCGGCACCCGCGTTGCCGTGCAGAAGGAACAGGCGCGCCTGGGACTGGCGGCTGACGGATGGCCGACCGCGGATCTGCTTTCCGCCCTGTAAGGCAAATACATGGGAAAGCGCCGCCCCGATGCAAATCGGGTGGCGCTCCATAGGTTCTGCGTTATTGCCCACCTCGAACGGAGGGACACCGCATGACATCGACCGCCATCACCAAGCCGAGCACCGGCACCTGGGCGCTCATCTTTCTGCTCGGATTGATCTGGGGCGGCTCGTTCTTCTTTGCGCGCGTGGCTGTCATGGAGATCCCGCCCTTCACGCTCGTCTTCCTGCGCCTCGGGCTCGCGGCACTCGCCCTTCACCTCTACCTCCACGGCGGCCACGACCTTTATGGCGTGCTGCGCACCCATTGGCGATCCTTTGTCGTGATGGGCCTCCTCAACAACGTGCTGCCGCACACGATGATCTTCTTCGGCCAGACCGAGATTGGCGCAGGGTTGGCCGCCATCCTGAATGCCAGCACGCCGATGTGGACCGTGCTCATCGCCAACCGCCTCACGTCGGATGAAAAGCTCACGCCGCTGAAGCTCGCCGGCTGCATTGCGGGCATGGGAGGCACGGTCGTGATGCTCGGTCCAAGCGTCACCTCCGCCACCTCCGCGCCGCTCTGGGCTCTGGCGCTGCCCGTCCTCGCCGCGATCTCCTATGGCTTTGCGGGGACCTATGGGAAACGCTTCCGCGGCCTTCCACCGCCGGTCACCGCCGCCGGACAGCTCACCGCCTCGACGCTGATGATTCTGCCCGTGTCGCTCATCATCGACCAGCCATGGACGCTGCCCCTGCCCTCGACCAGCGCGATTCTCGCCGTCCTCGGGCTTTCACTGGTCTCAACAGCCTTTGCTTATTTCCTGTTCTTCCGAATCCTCGCCACCGCCGGCGCCACGAACACCTCGCTTGTGACGCTGCTCGTGCCGCCAAGTGCGATCATCCTTGGCGTCGCCTTCCTTGGAGAACACCTGCAACCCACCGACCTTATCGGCATGCTGATGATCGGATTCGGGCTGATCCTGCTCGACGGAAGGGTGCTGTCGCGGCTTCGAAATGCAGCGTGACCTGTGCGAAACGGCACAAAAAGCTCACGCATTGTGTCTGCAGGTTACATTCAAACAGTTTTAATTTACCGCCGCACCACGACCGTTGAGAAAAAATTACGACCGCAGAACAGCACCTTAGCGGGCAACGACAGGATTTTCCGCGGCCAGCGCGCTGCACCGCAGCACAGTTTCCGCTTCCCCCGTGACACAAAAGCGACATACACTTTAACAGTCAACGCAAGGAGGCAGACATGGGACGTACATACTCTCTCAATGTCCTGGTAGTCGGTGCAGCGTTTGTGTTCGTGGCATCCATGCTCTTCATTTGAGCGCCACGCGAGCAACTACCCGGTCACGACTTGCATCCATGACCGTTTGATAATCAGCACTTCCAGTGAAAGCGCATGCTCCTTCCATAGGGCATGCGTTTTTTAGTTCTCAGGCAGCGACCGTGCGTGGCGCCCGTGCCTTGCCTCGGCCGAGACGATCCATCACGGCAGAGACGAGCGGCACCCGGTTCATCGTATAGATATGGAACTCGTGAATGCCGCGTCGGCGCAGGTCCTCGATCTGTTCGGCGGCAATATCGGCCGCCACCTCCGCCCGCTCTTCCGGCTTTTCATCCAGCCCTTCCAGACGTTCATCAAGGAAGGCCGGAACGGAGGAACCGCAACGCCGGGCAAAGCGCTTCAGCTGGGCGAGGTTCTGGATCGGCATGATGCCGGGCACGATCGGAATGTTGACGCCGGCAGCGCGCACCTTTTCCAGGTAGCGCTCGAAAACGTCGTTGTCGAAGAAGAACTGCGTCAGCGCACGGTTGGCGCCCGCATCCGCCTTGCTCTTCAAGGTCGCGATGTCCTCAGCCAGATCCCGGCTTTCCGGGTGCTTTTCGGGATAAGCCGACACGGAAATATCGAAGTCGCCGTATTCGACCAGCGCCCGCACGAGGTCAGCCGTCGTGGAATAACCGTCGGGATGCGGCGCATAGGCGGTGCCGATACCCGTTGCCGGGTCGCCACGGAGCGCCACGATCCGGCGTACGCCGGCCGCCCGCAGGTCCTCGATCACGGCACGGGTTTCCTCGCGCGAAGCATCGACGCAGGTCAGGTGTGCCGCGGTCGGCAGGTGCATCTCGCCCACCATGCGGGAGACCGCCGCCAGCGTCGGCTCCTTGGTGGAACCGCCAGCACCATAGGTCATGGTCACGAAATCCGGCTCCCAGACCGACAGGGCTTCCACTGCCTGCCAGAGCTGCCGCTCCATCTCGTCCGATTTGGGCGGGAAATACTCAAAGGATACGCTGAAGTCTTCGCGGGATGCGTTCATGGGTTCAGCTCCTCAAACGGTTTCGGATTCGGCAGGCGTATTGGTTGCAATCAGCAGCCGGCGGTCTCGGGCAAGCCAGACGGTGGCGGTCAGGCCACCCTCGCGTTCGGAGGCGAGATCCACGGCCTTCTCGACCTCAAGACCGTATTTCTCCAGCCACTCGGCCATGGCCTGGTGCGAGAAGCCAAGCCGCACATGGGCATGTTCGTCGCGCAGGTATTCGAGATCATGCGGCGCCAGATCAACGATCAGCAGCCGCCCGCCCGGGCGCAGCACCCGCGCAGCTTCGGCAATCGCCAGTTCTGGCTGGTCGAGATAATGCAGCACCTGGTGAATGGTGATGAGATCAAAATCCTGCCCTTCGAGCGGCAGGTTCAGGATATCGCCGTGACGCACGGATGCCTTGACGACCCCTTCCTTGTCGAGGTTTGAGCGGGCAACCGCCAGCATGTCGCGGCTGGCATCGACGCCGACGGCCCGGCGATACAACGGCGCCAGCAGTTGAAGGATGCGGCCCGTGCCGGTGCCAAGGTCAAGCAGGGAATCGACCGGCGTGGTGCCAATCAGCTTCAGGAGTGCGGCTTCAACCGCCTCATCGCTCACCTGCAGCTTGCGCAGTTCGTCCCAGGCAGACGCGTTGCGGCTGAAATAGGCCTGCGCCCGCTCTGCCCGCAGCCGCTTGACGCTGGCAAGCCGCTCGCTATCACGGCTCAAGACCGGATCGTCTTCCGAAGCCGCTGCAAGCAGCGTGCGCACCAGCGCAGCCGCCTTGCCTTCCTGGCGGATGCGGAAATACGCCCACGCCCCTTCCTGATAACGGTCGATCAGCGCCTCTTCAGCCAGGAGTTTCAGGTGACGCGAGATGCGTGGCTGCGACTGCCCGAGGATTTCGGTGAGGTCGGTGACGGTGAGGTCGCCGGCAGACAGGAGCGCCAGAAGCCGGAAGCGTGTCGGCTCCCCAGACGTCTTCAGCACATCCACCAAACTATCCAGCGACAGACCCACGGGCACACCTCATGCAATCAACATATAAAGATATGTTTATATGAATGCCGCGGTCAGCGCAACCGGCTTTCTGTCGGCAGCCCTAAAACAGGAAAGGCGGCCCGAAGGCCGCCTTTCTCAGAAGCAGAGGCTAAGGTTCTCTTAGAACTCTTCCCACTCGTCCACCGACTGGGCGACCGCGACATTGCCGCGAGCAACCGGTGCACGGCTGACAGCCGGGCGGGACGGTGCTGGCGCATAAGCCGGTGCGGCCGGTTCTGCCGCGGCACGCATGCGGGCTGCCGTCTGGCGCAGTTCGCTGACGGCGCTGCCCAGCTGGAACTGCGACAGCAAGCCGCTGAGCCGGCTGCTTTCCTGCGCAAGACCTGCGCCGGCAGCGTTCATTTCCTCGACCATCGCGGCATTCTGCTGCGTCGCCTGGTCCATGTGGTTGACGGCAGTGTTGACCTGGGCAAGACCAGCGGACTGTTCCTGCGCAGCAGTCGCAATCGCATCCATATGAGCGTTGACGGTCTGAACCAGCTGCTCGATTGCGCTCAGCCCCTCGCCCGTGTCGCTCACGAGCTTCACACCTTCGCCAACGGCAACCGCGGAGTTCGAGATCAGAGCCTTGATCTCCTTGGCGGCGTTTGCCGAACGCTGCGCCAGTTCACGCACTTCCTGTGCAACGACGGCAAAGCCCTTGCCTGCATCACCAGCGCGTGCGGCTTCAACGCCGGCGTTGAGCGCCAACAGGTTTGTCTGGAAAGCGATCTCGTCGATGACGCCGATGATCTGGCCGATCTGCTGCGACGACTTCTCGATCCGCTCCATGGCGGCAACGGCGTTGCGAACAACCTGGCCGGACTGGTCGGCGTGGGCGCGAGCATCCCGCACGACATTGCGTGCTTCGGCGGTACGCTTGGAGGTCGCAACCACGTTCGACGTGATCTGCTCCAGGGCTGCAGCGGTTTCTTCGAGCGAAGCTGCCTGCTGTTCGGTGCGCTTCGACAGGTTGTCGGAGGCGTCCGAGATTTCCTTCGAGCCGCTGGTGACGGTCGAAACGGAGTTGCCGACGCTGAGGAGTGCTTCGCGCAGTTGGCGAACAGAGGTGTTGAAGTCGTGGCGCAGGCCTTCGAACTGCGGAGCCAGCGGCTCGGTCACTTCGCAAAGCATGTCACCACTTGCCAGGCGGCGAAGGCTTGCAGCCAGCGCACCGGTCGCCTGGTTGAGGCGAGCTTCGGCGTCGGCCTCGGACTGGCGCTGCATTTCTGCACGCTCGGCTTCCGAACGACGGCGGGAATCGGCAGCTTCGGCTTCCAGCTGTGCATTGCGGATTGCAGCTTCGCGGAAGACTTCGACCGAGCGGGCCATGTCGCCGATCTCGTCCTTGCGGGTGACGAAGGGGATCGCGCTTTCGGCATCGCCGGCGGCCAGGGCCGTCATGCGCTCACCGATCGTGCGGATCGCACGGGACAGGATGCGGTTGATGCCGACAGCCAGGCCAACGGCGACGATGACGAAGCCACCAAGCGCCCCGAGGAACAGCAGCAGCGACGAGTAAGCGGCATCCAGCTTGTCACTGGCAAGCTTCGTCACAGCATTGGCGTTTTCGGACAGCAGATCAGCGACAAAGTCACGGCGTTCCGCCATGGCCTTCACCCAGTTACCGAAATCGGCAGGCGCTGGCATGTAGCCGGCATTCTTCGACATGTCCGCGACCGTCTTCTGGATCAGCGTGCCGGTCGGCGACTGCATGAAGGCGTCGAACTTGGCAACGGTGGCCGGATCAACGAATTCGCGAACGCCGCGCTCGTAAACCTTGACCTGCATGAGGCCGGAGGCGAAGCGGAAGAACTCGTCACCGTTGAGGCTGCCGTTCTTCGTGTACTGCTGGCCGATACGGTTGAAAATGAGGTAGCCTTCGTTGAACTGAAGGAAGGCGTGGTAGCCCTGCAGCGCGTGCATGAGCTCGCGGTCTTCCATCAGGTTACCGGCGCGCGACGTCACGCCGATTGCGGCGGTCGACAGCGGCTGCATGTAGATCAGCGACATCATCGTATCGACCGGGCCGGAGTCTACCGCAGTGCGGAACTCGGCGAGCTTCGAATAGCGGTCGTCGACCTGCTTCTTGATGTCGGCCAGGAACGTGTCGTTCACGCCGTTTGCGACGAGGGCGGCATAGGCGTCCGCGATTGCCTTGTAGGCATCATCGGTTCTCTTGCGTGCAGGAAGGCGCGCTTCGGGTGCGGCAGCGCTTTCAACCGGCAGAGCCATCATCAGTTCGCCGCCAGCGTTACCCAGCCGTTCAAGCAGCGCCGCGCGCGAAAGCTTGTCGTATTCCCGATAGCTATTGACCGTCGCCGTCACACCAAGCACGCCAACCGCGACAAGCGGCACTGCCGCCAGCATGAACAGCAGCACCCTGAAAGAAAGAGAGCCGAAAAATCTAGACATTATCCCACCTTATCATTTCCACGGCAGCGGAGGGGCTCCGCCACCGTACCCGGGCAGGAACCTAGACCTAAGTTGATAATGAAATACTTTAAGCTTCTAGGAGTATTGAAGGGTAAGATCTTGTAGTGCCAGGGTGACGCTGTCCGGGCCAGCGAGGCAAGAAAAAAGGCCCCGCCGTGGGGCGGAGCCTTCTGTCATTGTAGCTGTCCCGAGCCTTAGCGGGTCAGGCGCTTGTAGGCCTGGCTGCCCGGGTTCAGCGCATCGGGACCGAGGCGACGGATCTTGTCCTGCTCGTAATCCTCGAAGTTGCCTTCGAACCATTCCACGTGACCGTCACCTTCGAACGCCAGGATATGCGTAGCGAGACGGTCAAGGAACATGCGATCGTGGCTGATGATGATGGCGCAGCCGGCGAAGGCTTCGAGCGCGCTTTCCAGCGCACCGAGCGTTTCGGTATCAAGGTCGTTGGTGGGTTCGTCGAGCAGCAGCACGTTACCGCCAGCCTTCAGCATCTTGGCAAGGTGCACACGGTTGCGCTGGCCGCCCGAAAGGTTGCCGACCTTCTGCTGCTGGTCGCCGCCCTTGAAGTTGAAGGCGCCGCAGTAAGCGCGCGAGTTCATGTCGAACTTGCCGAGCTTGATGACTTCGGCACCGCCGGAGATTTCTTCCCAGACAGTCTTGTCCGGATCGAGCGAGTCACGGCTCTGGTCGACATAACCGAGATGCACGGTGTCACCGATGCGGATCGCACCGGCATCCGGTTTTTCCTGGCCGGTAATCATCTTGAACAGGGTCGACTTGCCGGCGCCGTTCGGGCCGATGATGCCGACGATGCCGCCCGGCGGCAGCTTGATCGACAGGTCGTTGATCAGCGTGCGGCCTTCGAAGCCCTTGGTGATGTTTTCAAGCTCAATGACGACATTGCCGAGGCGCTCGGAGACCGGAATGATGATCTGCGCGTCGCCCGGCCGGATGTTTTCAGCCGCATCGACCAGTTGTTCGTAGGCCTTGATACGAGCCTTGGACTTTGCCTGGCGCGCCTTCGGGCTGGATGCGATCCACTCCTGTTCGCGAGACAGGGTCTTCTGGCGACCGGCTTCTTCGCGGGCTTCCTGCAGCATGCGCTTTGCCTTGGCCTGCAGGTAGGCCGAGTAGTTGCCTTCGTACGGAATGCCACGGCCACGGTCGAGCTCGAGGATCCAGCCGGTGACGTTGTCGAGGAAGTAGCGGTCGTGGGTAATCATCATCACGGCGCCCGGATAATCGCGCAGGTGCTTTTCAAGCCAGGCGATCGTCTCGGCATCGAGATGGTTGGTCGGTTCGTCAAGCAGCAGCAGGTCAGGCTGCGACAGAAGCAGGCGGCAGAGCGCGATACGGCGACGTTCACCACCCGAAAGGTTGGTGACGTCCGCATCCTTCGGCGGGCAGCGCAGCGCTTCCATCGCCATCTCGACCTGCTGTTCGAGGTCCCAGAGGTTCTGGCTGTCGATGATGTCCTGGAGCTTGGCACCCTCTTCCGCCGTCTCGTCGGAATAGTTCATCATCAGCTCGTTATAGCGGTCGAGCACGGCCTGCTTTTCGGCGACGCCTTCCATGACGTTCTCGAAGGCCGTCTTGCTCGGGTCGAGCTGCGGCTCCTGCTCAAGGTAGCCGACGGTCGCGCCTTCGGCGAGCCAGGCTTCACCCGTGAACTCCTTGTCCTTGCCTGCGATGATGCGCAGCACGGTCGACTTACCGGCACCGTTCGGGCCGAGGATACCGATCTTGGCATCAGGGTAGAAAGACAGGTTGACGTTTTCGAGGATTTTCTTGGCGCCGTAAGACTTGTTCAGTCCCGACATATGATAAATGAACTGGCGTGCCATCGATAAAAACTGCTCCGGGGGATTTGGGTTTGCCGCTATGTAGGCGATCTGACGCCCGGGAGCAATGCGCAGCCGGGGAAGGATGACGGATGTTCAATGAAACGCGGTGGTTTGATAGCCCGACGGGCGCGAAACTCGCTTATCACCACCAGCCTGCCACCATTGAGCCCCTCGGCATCCTGATCATCTGCCATGGACTGGCCGAGCATTCCAAGCGATACGCCAACTTCGCGACCGCCATGGCAGCGGCAGGCTTCCATGCTTACGCCTTCGATCATCGTGGCCACGGCGAGACTACCGCACCCGGCGCCCCGACCGGCCGCTTTGCCAGGCGCAATGGCACCGACCTTGTCCTGCAGGACGTCAAGGCCGTGCGTGACCTCGCCGCCGGCGACCACCCCGGCCTCCCTGTCCTCCTCTTCGGCCACTCCATGGGCGGCCTCATCGCACTCAACGCCGCGGCCACCTATCCGGAAAGCTTCGACGCGCTCGCAGTCTGGAACTCCAACTTCAATCCGGGCCTTCCCGGTCGCGCTGCGCAAGCGATCCTGCGGATCGAGCAGGCGCTGAAAGGTTCCGACGTACCGAGCGGTTTGCTCCCCAAGCTCACCTTCGGCGCATGGGCCAAGGCGATCCCGAACCGCCGCACGGACTTCGACTGGCTCAGCGACGATCGGGAGATCGTTGACGCCTATATCGCCGACCCGCTCTGCGGCTTCGATGCCAGCGTCTCCCTGTGGCGGGACCTGTTCGAACTCACCTTCCGCGGCCCGACGATGATCGACCGGCTGCCGAAGCACTTGCCCGTGCACCTCATTGGCGGCGCCCAGGATCCCGCTACCAATGGCGGGCGCGAAATCCTCTGGCTCGCCGGGAAAATGAAGGCCGCCGGTCTCACCAACGTCACCGCCAAGGTCTGGCCGGCAACGCGGCACGAGACGCTGAACGACACGGTGCGCGGGCGCGCAACCGCGGAGTTTGCAGCCTGGGCGCAATCCGCCCTTTCGCCTGCAAGATCCCGGGTGCCGCAAACCCAACCGGAATAAGATCATGACATTTATTCAAGTGCCTCTGGCACGGGCTGCGGTTATACAAAAGCACGCCAGATCCCAATCAAGCGAATAGCGCCAAAGCACAGAGCGAATGACACTGACATCAGCAAAGAAGCCGCCGCTTGCCGGCATCCGCGTCATTGAGCTTGCCCGCGTACTCGCCGGTCCATGGGCAGGCCAGATGCTGGCCGACATGGGCGCCGACGTGATCAAGGTCGAGAATCCGGTGGGCGGTGATGATACCCGCGCCTGGGGCCCACCCTTCGTGGAAAGCGTCGACGGAACCAACCTTTCCGCCGCCTACTACCACGCCACCAACCGTGGCAAGCGCTCGATCGCGGTCGACCTGAAGACCGCTGAAGGCCAGGAGATCGTCCGGCAGCTCGTCAAGACGGCCGACGTGCTGATCGAGAACTTCAAGCTCGGCGGCCTGGTCAAGTACGGCCTCGACTACGAGAGCCTGCGCAAGATCAACCCGAAGCTCGTTTATTGCTCCATCACCGGCTTTGGCCAGGATGGCCCCTACGCTGAGCTCGCCGGCTACGACTATATCGTCCAGGGCATGTCGGGTTTCATGTCGATTACCGGCGAGCCGGACGGCGAGCCGATGAAGGCAGGCGTCGCAATCGCCGACATCTTCACCGGCGTCTACGCCGTCACCGCCATACAGGGCGCGCTCATCCACGCGATGAAGAGCGGCGAAGGCCAACAAGTCGACATGGCGCTCCTGGATGTCATGTCGGCGGTGCTTGCCAACCAGAACATGAACTACCTGGTGTCCGGCAAGGCGCCCACCAAGCTCGGCAACGCGCACCCGAACATCTCCCCTTACGAGGTGATCCCCACCGAGGACGGCTACCTCATCCTGGCGGTCGGCAATGACGGCCAGTTCCGCCGCTTCTGCAAGATCCTCGGTGTCGAGGAACTGGCAGATGACGAACGGTTCGCCACCAACAAGGCCCGCGTTGCCAACCGCGGCGAAGTGCGCCGCCTGGTGGTGGCACAGACCGCCAAGTGGAAGAAGACCGATCTTCTCGCGGCTTGTGGCCAGAACGCGGTCCCTGCCGGCCCGATCAACTCGATTGCCGAGATGTTCGATGACCCGCAGGTGAAGGCGCGCGACCTGAAGATCGACCTTACGGCAGACGACGGCACCGTGATCCCGAGCGTGCGCACACCGATCGTACTGTCTGAGACACCGCTTGCCTACAACAAGCCGAGCCCGGCTTTGGGCGGACACACGGCCGAGATCCTGGCCGAGCTTAAATTTGGCGAAAAGAAAGAGGACCAGGAATGAAGACCGGTGGCCAGTTGATCGTCGAGGCGCTCAAGGCAAACAACGTCAAGCGCGTGTCCTGCGTGCCGGGCGAGAGCTATCTCGCAGTTCTCGATGCCCTTTATGAAAGCGGCATCGATGTGCTGGTGTGCCGCCAGGAAGGTGGCGCAGCGATGATGGCCGACAGCTGGGGTCGCCTTACCGGCGAGCCCGGCATCTGCATGGTCACCCGCGGACCGGGCGCGACCAATGCCTCGGCCGGCTTGCATATTGCGAAGCAGGATTCCATTCCGATGATCCTGTTCGTCGGCCAGATCGGTCGCGAGATGAAGGAGCGCGAAGCCTTCCAGGAAGTCGAATACCGCCGCGCCTTCACCGAATTTGCCAAATGGGTGGGCGAGATCGATGACGCCCGCCGCATCCCGGAATTCGTCACCCGTGCATTTGCGGTGGCAACCTCTGGCCGCCCCGGTCCGGTCGTGCTGACGCTGCCGGAAGACATGCTGGTGGAAGAGGTCGAGGCGCCCGCCGCCCAGGCCTATACGCGGGTTGAGAGCCATCCCGGCCAGAACCAGATCGCCGCCTTCGAAGCTATGCTCAAGGAAGCGACGAAGCCGATGTTCATCCTCGGCGGCACCCGCTGGAGCGAACAGGCGGTTGCCGACTTCCAGGCGTTTGCCAGCCGCTTCAAGGTGCCGGTCGGCTGTTCCTTCCGCCGCCAGATGTTGTTTGACCACCTGCACCCGTCCTATGCGGGCGATGTCGGCATCGGCATCAATCCGGCGCTTGCCAAGGAGATCAAGGAATCGGACCTGCTGGTCCTCATCGGCAGCCGCATGTCGGAAATCCCCTCGTCCGGTTATAGCCTGCTCGACATCCCCTACCCCAAGCAGAAGCTCATCCACGTTTATCCGGATCCGGAAGAACTGGGCCGCATTTACCGCCCTGATCTCGCCATCTGTGCAGCACCGGCAGAGTTCGTGGCAGCCATCGGCAAGCTCGAGCCGCCTGCCCTGCCGCTCTGGGCCGAACGCAAGTCGGCCATGCATGACGCCTATCTGAAATGGTCGACCCCGCCAGAAACCGGACCGGGCGAAGTCCACATGGGCCCGATCATGAACTGGATCGAAGCCAACGTGCCGGAAGACACGATCTTCACCAACGGCGCCGGCAACTACGCGACCTGGGTGCACCGCTTCCACCGCTTCCGGAAATACAACACCCAGTCGGCACCGACCTCCGGCTCCATGGGCTATGGCCTGCCGGCCGCCGTTGCAGCCAAGAAGCTCTTCCCCGAACGCGAAGTCGTCTGCTTTGCCGGCGATGGCTGCTTCATGATGCACGGCCAGGAGTTCATCACCGCCGTGCGCTACGGCCTGCCGATCATCACCGTGCTCGTCAACAACGGCACCTATGGCACGATCCGCATGCATCAGGAGCGGGAATATCCCGGCCGCGTCAGCGCCACCGACCTCGTCAACCCGGACTTCGTGGCTTATGCGAAGGCCTTCGGCGGCCATGGCGAACTGGTCGAGAAGACCGAGGACTTCGGTGAAGCCTACCTTCGCGCCCGCGCCACGAGCAAGCCCTCGATCATCGAGGTGAAGCTCGACCCCGAGGCGATCACGCCAACCCGGACGCTGACGCAGATCCGGAACAAGGCATAAAAAAAGCCGGCGCAAGCCGGCTTTTTCATGTTCTCTGACCGAAGGATCAGATAGCGGCGGTTACGGTAAACTCGACCTTGTACTTCGGTGCAGCAAGCTTTGCTTCGCTCGTGGCGCGAGCCGGCGTGTTGGCCGGATCGACCCATGCTTCCCAGACAGCGTTCATCTCTGCGAAGTAGGACATGTCGGAAAGGTAGATCAGCGTCTGCAGGATCTTCGACTTGTCGGAGCCGACGGCTGCGAGCAGACGGTCAACTTCGCGCAGAGCATATTCGCACTGTTCCTTGACGGTCTCGCCTTCGCCGACCTGGCCGGAGAGATAGACGGTGTTGCCGTGGACGACGGCACCGCTCATGCGGGCGCCGGTTTCGATGCGCTTGATGCTCATGGATATGCTCCTGAAATGTTGAGCTGCGGATGGACACGCTAAGGCACAAGCCCAAGCGTGCAGGGAAAGGTCAGCCGCGGATATGCTGGCTCTTTTCGTAGATGGCGGTGGAGCGGGCACCCGAGCGGCAGAAGCCCAGCATCGGCCGCGGGAATTCATCGAGCGCGTCCACCATGGCCTGCACGCCCTGGGCATCAACACCCATGCGGCCGACCGGAATGTGGCGGATGTCGAGCCCGAGTTCCTTGGCGCGCGCTTCGATCTGGGCAAAGTGCGGCTGGCCGGGCTCCTCGTCGTCGGGACGATGGCAGACCACCGATTTGAATCCCATGGCCTTGATCTGATCGAGGTCTTCGACCGAGATCTGGCCAGTGACCGAATACTCGTCGTTGATCTGGCGGATATCCATGGCTGATGCTCCTTTATGGAAGAGGCGCAAGCTTTACGACGGCGGGACTGGAGCGTCAATTGCTCTTGGACGCGGACCTAGGCGAAGGAAAAACGCAGGCCGTATTCGGCACTTTCGCCTGGCTTCAGCCATTGGATCTCGCGGCCTTTGACAAGCTCGGCGCGGCCTGCCAGGCGATGAGAAACAGGTTCGATACCAAGCACGTGGGCCGGCGCCTTCTGGTTTCTCCACATCTGCAGATAAGGCAGGGTGTCGGTACGGAACTTCACCTTGAGCGTCAGCCCGCCGATCGACGCGATGGGACCGAGCGAGACTTCCGCCCATTCGCTCCCCTCCTGCCGTGCCGGCACGCAGAAGACGCTGCCGGGATCCTCGCCGAAATTCCAGGGCAACCCGCCACCTTCGAACATCGCACCCGACAGCCGCACCTTGTCGTCAAACAACCAGGCGCCGAGGTTCATGTGGTACATGTGAACTTTCGCGAGGGGCTTGCCGCCGGTATTGGAAAGCTTGTCGGAAAGGCATACCTCGCCGCTTCCGCCGTCGATGCGCCAGTGACGTTCCAGAAGCGCTGTCTCCCCCGTTGCCAGCGTCAGCGGCACGCGCGCCTGGCACTCCGCGTCCTCGCCCTGGGCATTCCAGAACAGGATTTCGGCCGGATGTGACGAATACGAGCCGTGCAGCGGATAAGTCTTGCCGTCGTCTCGACCTTCGATCGGCTCGGGATGCCGGATATGATCCGGCCCGCATGTAAAGAGGAAGCCTTCCAGTGAATGGTCGATGCGCGGATCGCCATCATCTGGAATCGCGCGTCCCGGAGCCACATCTATGTTACCGATGAAGCACCCGCCGATGTCGAGTACCGACGTCTCGTCGAGGAAAAGCTTCGGGCCTCGGGCAGCGGAAAACGCCTTCATGATCATCCTCTTCAAGCCAATTTGAAAACTTCTAAACGATTGTGATCGCGAATTAAGATCATGTTCATGACGAATTCACTTTTTCCACACTACCGTCAAATTTCCCTTGTCAGTGCCGACACGCGCACGCGGGGGAACCAATGTTGTATTTCCCGGATTACGTGGATGGATAACAAGGAAATCGGTGACACCGTGAAGCGACTTTTGATGACAAGCGTTTGCCTCGCTGTGGGGGTTGCCATCGGTGGCGTAGCGCCGGCGGAGGCCCAGACGCGCTACCAGCGCTATCCCACGGAAACGATTCTTGTCGCCCCTGACGGCGCCATACTCGACTATATCCCCAACAATGGTGATGTCGTGATCAGCCGCGACGGCATGGGCCGACGTGTGTTCTTTGACCGCTACGGCAATGTCGTCGCGACCGAGGTCCGCCAGGATGCCCGCCGCCAGCCGCGCCGTGATGAATTCCCTCCGGCACCCGGCGGCTATCGCGCCTTGCGTGACCGTGAAAGCTACCAGCAGGGCGCCGGTATTCGTGACTACCGCCAGTACAAACCGGGCGACCCGTACCAACTGGGCGAAGCCGCGCCGCAAGACGATTTCTACGATTCGGAGCCGGGCGCCATCACTGGCACGATCCCGGGCGCCGTCAGCCGCCTGCCACTCGATGACCAGGCTCTTCCGGGCGTGGATGATGGCTTCTCGCAGGAAGCCTCTATCGACCCGGACCTGCAGCAGCAACAGCCTGACGTGGTGCATCCGACGAAGCCGATCATCACGGTGACGAAGAAGCCGCAGGCGCAGATTGCTGCCCTTCAGGTCTTCCTCGATCGCGAAGGCATCTCGCCGGGCGTGATCGATGGCCACCTCGGCGACAACGTCAACAAGGCGATCGCCGCATGGCAGGAGATGACGGGCGAGACGCTCGACCCGAACAATTCCGAGGAGATCATGCAGCGCCTGAGCTATTCAGGCGGCTTGCCGATCGTCGACTACACGATCACCGCGGCAGATGCCGCAGGTCCCTATGTCGCCTCCATCCCGGACGACTACGCCCACAAGGCGCAGTTGCCGGCAATGTCGTACACCTCCGTATCGGAAAAGCTCGCCGAGCAGTTCCACATGGACGAGGGATATCTCAAGGCGCTGAACCCGGGCGTCGACTTCACGATCCCCGGCACGACCATCAAGGTGATCAACCCGGGCACGCCGAAGACCGGCGAAGTGACCCGCATCCTCGCTGACAAGGCCCGCAAGCAGGTCTTCGCCTATGGCGCCGACGGCAAGCTCATCGCCGCCTATCCGGCAACGATCGGCTCCAGCGACACGCCGTCGCCGACCGGCACGCACACGGTGCAGCGTATCGCCCTTGATCCGGGATACACCTACAACCCGAAGATCAACTTCAAGCAGGGCAACAACGACCAGATCCTGCAGATCCCGCCGGGACCGAACGGCCCTGTCGGAACCGTATGGATTGCGCTCTCCAAGCCCACATACGGCATCCACGGAACGCCGGAGCCCTCCAAGATCGGCAAGACGAACAGCCACGGCTGTATCCGTCTCACCAACTGGGATGCGACCGAACTCGCCAAGATGGTGAAGCCCGGCACGACGGTCGAATTCGTCGACTGACGGATTCGAACACCGAACATGAAAAAGCCCCTCCGGCAGATGCCGTGAGGGGCTTTTTTCCATGACGAAATACCTTGATCAGGCCGCGTGCCGGCCCATGCCGAAGATGCGCGAGATCGGCGAACGGGTGATCTTGGTCGGCATCAGCCGCAGCACTTCCCTCGCGAAAGCGCCGGCATTGTCCTTGGCCTTGTCGACGTTGCTGACCTTCTGCGGATCAAGCGTATGCAGCGTGCCGCCGGTCTCGAACAATTCCTTGAAGGCAATCCGCTCGCCGATCGGCGTATCGAGCACGTTGACGCCGCGGGCCGCCAGCAGCCCCTTGATGGTCAGCAGCGCCTTCGTCGTCACCATGGAGGTCACCCGCGTCAGGACCACGGAATGGGCGATGTGGAGGTTTGCCCTTTCCTTCATCGTGGCCAGCAGGTCGAGGATTTGTGCCGCGCCCTTGGCATCCATGGCCGAACCCTGCACCGGGATCATCACGTGGTCGGAAAGCCCGATCGCGGTCGTCACCAGCGCGTCACGCGCGCCAGCAAGATCGATGATGAAGTAGTCCGTCACGCCGGCCATTTCCCGCAGGTGACATGCGAGCGACGCGACCGTGACTTCGGAAATGACCTCGATGTTGCGAACCTTGCCGGACACCTCCGCCCACTGGCTGATCCACCGCTGCGGATCGCCATCGATGACGGTGACGCGGAAGCCCTGGTGGGCAAGTTCGGTTGCGAGCAGAAGGGCTGCGGTGGTTTTCCCGGCTCCACCCTTGGCGTTGGCGAAAGAAATTACGGGCATGCTAGTCCTCGAAAATCACGTGAGCCGCATCGCTCAGGGCGACACCGGATGCATGGTGTCTTGAAGGTCATCCTTCCCAAAACGTGGTTAACGAGTGGTTAATTTAGCAACAGTTGAATTTACTTGGTAGTTCTCGTTCAAACCCCAAAACGGCCAAAACCCAGGCGTTTTCGCCCGGGTTTTGGTTAACGTGGATCGCGATCGACGTGATCAGAAGCAGTCGAGGAAGAGCGCCTTGGTATTCTCCAGCGTCATCGGCACAGGATTGCCGCCGCAGCTCGGATCTTCGATCGCCATCGCCGTCAGTTCATCGATTCGGTCCTGCGCGATTCCCATCGCGGTGAGGTTCTCGGGCACGCCGAGTTCCGCGCGCAGCGACAGGACATACTGGTAGAATCCGTCGAAGCCGCCGTCGATGCCGAGATAGGCCGCTGCACGGGCAATCTTGTCTTCGATCGCCGGGCGGTTGAAACGCAGCACCATCGGCATCACGACGCCGTTCGTCATGCCGTGATGGGTGTTGTAGACGGCCCCAATCGGATGCGACAGCGAGTGGATCGCGCCAAGCCCCTTCTGGAAGGCTACGGCGCCCATGGCAGCCGCGGCCATCATGTTGGTGCGTGCCTCGATATCCTGGCCGTCCTTGAAGGCGCGCGGCAGGAATTCCTTCACCAGGCGCATGCCTTCCAGCGCAATGCCGCCCGACATCGGGTGGTAGAAGGGCGAGCAATAGGCTTCCAGGCAGTGCGCGAACGCATCCATCCCGGTGCCGGCGGTGATCGCCTTCGGCATGCCAACGGTCAGTTCCGGATCGCAGATTACGACGCCTGGCAGGAGCTTCGGATGGAAGATGATCTTCTTCACATGCGTTTCGGAGTTGGTGAGGACCCCTGCCCGACCGACTTCCGACCCCGTGCCAGCCGTGGTCGGTACCGCAACGATCGGCGCGATCTTGGCGGCATCAGCGCGGGTCCACCAGTCGCCGATGTCTTCGAAATCCCAGACCGGACGGGTCTGGCCCGCCATGAAGGCGATCAGCTTGCCGAGGTCGAGGCCGGAACCACCACCGAATGCAACGACGCCGTCGTGTCCGCCATCCTTGAAGGCCTTGATGCCGGCTTCCAGGTTCTTCTCGTTCGGGTTCGGATCAACTTCTGAGAAGATCGCCCGGCCAAGCCCTGCCTCTTCCAGCACGTCCAGCGCATGTCCGGTGATGGCCATGGACGCCAGTCCCCGGTCGGTGACCAGTAGCGGCTTCGTCAGCCCGAGCGTCTTGCACGCGTCCGCCAGTTCCTTGATGCGGCCTCGGCCGAGCTTGACGGCGGTCGGATAGCTCCAGTTCGCGACGATATTCATTTCGTGACTTTCTTGAGATGGTAGGACTTTGGCCGGGTCAGGTTGTGGAAGCCGAGGACGGACAGCGAGCCGCCGCGGCCCGTTTCCTTCACGCCGGTCCAGACAAGCGCCGGATCGAGGTAGTCGGCACGGTTCATGAAGACGGTGCCGGTTTCAAGCTGCTCGCCGATGCGGTTGGCGCGCTCGACGTCCGGCGTCCAGAGCGAGACCGTCAGGCCATAGCGGCTGTCGTTCATCAGCGAGATCGCTTCATCGTCGCTCTTGACCTTCATGATGCCGACGGCCGGACCGAAGGTTTCTTCGCGCATGAACGCCATGGAGTGGTCGACATCGACCAGGATCTGCGGCGCAAGATAAGCGCCCCCGTCATCGGCCGGGAAGAGCTTCGGGTCGACCAGCGCCTTGGCTCCCTTGGAAACCGCGTCGCCGATCTGCTCGCGCACGACCTTGGCAAAACGCTTGTGCGCCATCGGGCCCAGCGTGGTTTCCTGGTCGAGCGGGTTGCCGAGCTTGTAGTTCGAAACCCATGCGACCGACTTCTCGACGAACTGGTCGTAGAGCGACTCGTGCACATAGATGCGTTCGATACCGCAGCAGCACTGCCCGGAATTGAAGGTCGCGCCGTCCATCAGCGTGTCGACGGCGGCGTCGAGATCGGCGTCCTCCATCACATAGCCAGGGTCCTTGCCGCCGAGCTCCAGCCCGAGGCCGGTGAAGGTGCCGGCTGCTGCACGCTCGATCGAGCGGCCGCCTTCCACCGACCCGGTGAAGTTGATGAAGTTGAACGAGCCTTCCGCGATGAGCTTCGCCGTCGTGTCATGGTCCAGGAAGATGTTCTGGAATATGTCCTCGGGAACGCCAGCCTCGACGAAGGCGCGCACCAGCCGCTCGCCGACCAGCAGCGTCTGCGAGGCGTGCTTGATCATCACGGCATTGCCGGCCATCAACGCCGGGGCAACCGTGTTGATCGCCGTCATGTACGGATAGTTCCAGGGCGCGATCACGAAGACGACGCCATGCGGCTCGCGCTCGATGCGGCGCTCGAAGCTTGCGCTGTCTTCGATGCGAAGCGGCGCAAGAGCATCAGCGGCAATCGAAGCGACATAGTTGGAGCGTTCGTTGAAGCCCTTGAACTCGCCGCCGTAACGCACCGGGCGACCCATCATCCAGGCGAGCTCCGGCACCACTTCGTCGGCCATTTCGTTGAGGCGGGCCACACCCTTCAGCACGAGCTGGACACGCTCCTCGAGCGGCCGCTTCGCCCAGGCCTTCTGCGCCTTGCGTGCCCGTCCCACGGCCTCGGCCGCCGCCTCGAACGAGGCTGCCGGGCGCTCGGCGTAAACCGAGCCGTCGACCGGCGATATGCATTGGATCATTGTCATGATCTCTATTCCTGTTGCTTGCTGGAAATGCGTGGTCTCTACACTCTCTCGAAGCCGCGTGCCACTTCCCAATCCGTCACACGGCGATCGTATTCTTCCTGTTCCCACTGGCCGGCGCGCACATAGTGGTCAACCACGTCGTCGCCGAAGGCTGAGCGCAGCAGCGACGAGTTGTTGAGCAGCTCAACGGCGTCGCGCAGCGTCTTGGGGATCTCGCGGATGCCTTTCACGCCGTAGGCGTCGCCGACGAACTCGTCCTCGAGCTCCATCTTCTTCTCGATGCCGTCGATGCCGGCTGCCAGCAGCGCCGCCATGGCAAGATAGGGATTGAGGTCCGAGCCGCCGACGCGGCATTCGACGCGAATGCCCTTGGTACCTTCGCCGCAAAGCCGATAACCGGCGGTGCGGTTGTCCTTCGACCAGATCGCCTTCGTTGGCGCAAACGTGCCGGCCATGTAGCGCTTGTAGGAGTTGATGTAGGGCGCCAGGAAATAGGTGATCTCGTCGGCATGGCTCAGCAGCCCGGCCATGTAGTTCCGCATCAGGTTCGACATGCCGTGCTTGCCGGCCTTGTCGAAGAACAGCGGCGTCTTGCCATCGGCGCTCCAGAGCGACTGGTGGATATGCGACGAGCTGCCGGCAGCGCTGGCATTCCACTTGGCGAGGAAGGTGATGGCCTTGCCCTTCGACCAGGCGATTTCCTTGGCCGCCGTCTTGATGACGGAATGCCGGTCGGCCATCGTCAGCGCGTCGGCGTAACGGACGTTGATCTCCTCCTGGCCGGCAGACGCCTCGCCCTTGGAGCATTCCACCGGGATGCCGGCACCCTGCAACCCGTTGCGGATGGCGCGCATCACATCCTCTTCCTTGGTGGTCTGGAAGATGTGGTAGTCCTCGTTGTAGCCGCTTGCGAGCTTCAGGTTGCGGTAGCCTGCCTCGCGCGCCTGGTCATAGGTCTGGTCGAACAGGAAGAACTCGAGTTCGCTTGCCATGAACGCCTTCATGTTCATTGCCTCAAGCCGGGCGATCTGCTTCTTCAGCACGGCGCGCGGTGAATGCGGCACTTCCTCATGCGTATGATGGTCGAGCACATCGCAAAGCACGAGCGCCGTTCCCTCCACCCACGGCAGCTTGCGAAGGGTCGAAAGGTCCGGCTTCATGATATAGTCGCCGTAACCCAGCTCCCAGCTCGTCGCCTTGTATCCGGAGACGGTTTCCATCTCCATGTCGGTCGCCAGCAGATAGTTGCAGCTATGCGTTTCTTCGAAGGCGCTTTCGACGAAATATTCGGCATGGAACCGCTTGCCCATCAGCCGGCCCTGCATATCCACCAGGGCTGCAACCACGGTGTCGATGCGTCCCTCGGCAACATCCTTTTTCAGTTCGTCGAAAGTGTAGTGGGCGCTCATGCGTCGCTTCCGTCCCTTGCTGATACATGGAAACGCGGCCCGCCGAATGCGGTCCGCGCCATTGGTTCTATCGATGCGGCCTGTTTGTTTTTCGTCGTTGACCGCAGCTTGCTGTTCCCCGCGAGGTCTTATCCGTGGATCTTCGTTAGGCTCTCCCGCAATAGCCCGCTGAGGAAATCTGCCGCAACGTCCTGGCCATTGTCATCAGCGATGAGGTCATTCCTGATCTCGATCATGACGTTCAGCAGCCCAGCCGGCAGGGCATGAAGTTCAAGCGTATGCGTAACCCCATCTGCTGGTCCATAGGGTTCATTGCGCATGACGCGATATAAGCTCGTATCGGCGGCCGCTTCCAGCATCCGGTCGGCGAGACGCGCATCCGTATCGTGCAGGATGCCGATCTCGACCTCTCGCTGCTTGCCGAAGTAGACCGGCGTGAAGCTGTGGACCGTCACCAGCACCGTCTGCCGCCCGGCGTCGCGGCGTGCGGCAATCTCGTCGCGGATGCGCCCTTGGAAAGGCAGGTAAAGCCCCGTCGTGCGCCGAGAGCGCTCGGCTTCAGTCAGGTTCTCGTTGCCGGGAATGCGGAAGACTTCCGAAACATCGCGAATGGCTGCGGGCGATTCCGGCGGCCTGTTGCAGTCATAGAGCAGCCGCGAAAAGCGCTGATGGATCAGCGTCGCATCAAGGCTTTTCGACATGCGGCGCGCTACATCCAGTGCCCCTGGGTCCCAGGCGATGTGCGAGGTGAGCGCGTCTTGTGAGAGCCCCAGATCGCCATACCGCTCGGGCAGCCGCAGCGACGCATGTTCACAGACGAGCAGCACGTCGCTTTTGCCGGATGGATTATCCACCGCGACGGGTTCGCCGTCCGCTTCCGTGAACATGTCCGATTCGATCGACATCCGCGCATCCAATGAAGGTGAAGGAAACTGAATGAAGAAGAGAATTCTTCACTTTCCGGCCCTCGTCAATGTCGTTCTGAAACTTTCTCTTCATCAACACCGTTGACACCTGTTGTAAAACTTCTTTTAACTCTCGTCACAAACCGGCGAAGACCGGAGGGAACAGCTTTCGTGCCAGCCACTGCGCGCACCGTGTCGGATGTTATTCGTGTTCGTTACGACAGCTTGACGCGTGCAGAAAAACAACTGGCCGACAGCCTATTGGAGAACTATCCAGTGTCGGGCCTCGGCAGCATCACAGTGATCGCGGAGAACGCGGGTGTCTCGACACCCACCGTCGCGCGCATGGTGCAGAAGCTCGGCTACCGTGGTTACCCGGAATTCCAGTCCCACCTGCACCAGGAACTGGAAGCCACCATTTCCGGCCCGATCGCCAAGCATGACCGCTGGGCGACCAACGCGCCGGGCACGCATATCCTCAACCGTTTTGCCGACGCGATCACCGCCAACCTGCGCGAAACCCTTTCGGACCTCGACACCAGGACGTTCGAGCAGGCTGCAGCACTTCTGCAGGATCGGGAACGGAGCATCTATTTCGTCGGCGGGCGCATCACCGGCGCGCTTGCCGAATACTTCTTCACCCACATGCAGGTGATCCGGCCCAAGACGACGCTGATCTCCAACAATTCCAGTTCCTGGCCGCAGCATGTGCTCAACATGAAGCGCGGCGATGTCTTGGTGATCTTCGACATCCGCCGCTACGAGCAGGAGATGGCAACCCTTGCCGAGGTCGCCAAGGCGGCCGGGGTCGTGATCATCCTGTTCACGGATGTCTGGGCGTCGCCGGTTGCCAAGAATGCCCAGCATACGTTCAAGGTCCGCATCGAGGCACCATCCGCCTGGGATAGTTCCGTCATCACGCTGTTTGTCGTGGAGGCGCTGATCGAAGCGGTGCAGAGCGCCTCCTGGGAGGAGACCCGCGAACGCATGAATTCTCTCGAAGGCTTGTTTGAACAGAGCCGGCTCTTCCGTCGCCCAAATCGTCAAACACGTCTCGACTAAGATATGGAGCTGTGTGAAAAGTCGTTACACTGGAGTGGTTTATCAGCAATAGCTCACGTTCCGCACTGTCACATAGCTTACATGAACTGGCTCTACGAGTCGCGCCGAACCAACACCCAAGGCTTTGCCTGAACCCTAGGAGGATACCGTGCCCAACAAGATCCAACGCCTTCTCTCTCTGACGACGGCCATGGTCGTCGCCTCGTCGGCGATCGCTGCCGCCGAGCCGAGCGCCGAGCTTATCGAAGCCGCCAAGAAGGAAGGATCGCTGACGACGATCGCGCTTCCGCACAGCTGGTGCGGCTATGGCGATATCATCGCAGGCTTCAAGGCCAAGTACGGCATCGAGATCAACGAACTCAACCCGGATGCAAGCTCCGGCGATGAAATCGAAGCCATCAAGGCGAACAAGGGCAACAAGGGCCCGCAGGCTCCGGACGTTATCGACGTCGGTCTTTCCTTTGGCCCCTCCTCCAAGGCTGAAGGCCTGATCCAGCCCTACAAGGTCTCGACCTGGGACACGATCCCGGACGACGCCAAGGATGCTGAAGGCTACTGGTACGGCGACTACTACGGCGTTCTGGCCTTCATCGCCAACACCGACATCGTCAAGGATCTTCCGAAGGACTGGAAGGACCTCACCAAGCCTGAATACGCCAACGCCGTTGCACTCGCCGGTGACCCGCGTGGCTCGAACCAGGCCGTGCAGGCTGTTTACGCCGCCGGGCTCGCTGCTGGCGAAACCGACCCGACCAAGGCTGGCGAAGCAGGCCTGAATCTGTTTGCCGAGATCAACAAGGCCGGCAACTTCGTGCCCGTCATCGGCAAGTCCGCATCGCTCGCACAGGGTTCGACCCCGATCGTCATCGCCTGGGACTACAACGGTCTTTCCTGGCGTGACACGCTGAACGGCAACCCGCCGCTTGAAGTCGTGGTTCCGGAAAACGGCGTTGTCGCTGGCGTTTACGTCCAGGCGATCTCCGCTTACGCGCCGCACCCGAACGCTGCCAAGCTCTGGATGGAATACATCTATTCCGACGAAGGCCAGCTCGGCTTCCTGAAGGGCTATTGCCACCCGATCCGCTTCAACGATCTTGCCAAGAACAATAAGATCCCGAAGGAAATGCTGGACGCCCTGCCGCCGGCAGCGTCTTATGAAAAGGCAAAGTTCCCGACCCTTGAGGAGCAGGACAAGGGCAAGACCGCCATCACCACCAAGTGGGATAGCGTCGTCGGCGCCAACGTGCAGTAATAAGAATCGGCCTCTCCGCTTTGGCGGAGAGGCTTCCTTTCCTCCGACCGTGACGCCGGATACATGAACGCAGCTTCCTCGCCCATCATCGACCGCCGAACAGTGATCGACTGGCTCGGCATCGTGCCGTTCATGATCTTTGCGCTGATGTTCCTGATCGTCCCGACGCTCTACCTCGTCGTGGGCGCGTTCTTCACGCCCGACGGGCACCTGACGTTCGAGAATATCGCCGGCCTCTTTACGCCGACCATCCTCAGCGCCTACTGGATCAGTATCAAGGTCTCGCTTGCCTCCTCGCTGGGTGGCGCGCTGATCGGCTTCTTCCTCGCCTGGGCGGTGGTGCTGGGCGGCCTGCCCTCCTGGATCCGCTCGAGCCTCCTGACCTTCTCGGGCGTCGCTTCGAACTTCGCCGGCGTGCCGCTTGCCTTCGCCTTCATCGCAACACTTGGCCGAACAGGCCTCGTCACCGTCTTCCTGCGCGAATGGTTCGGCTTCAACCTCTATTCGACCGGCTTCAACCTGCTGTCGTTCTTCGGGTTGACCATCACCTACATGTTCTTCCAGATCCCGCTGATGGTGCTGATCCTGACACCGGCGCTCGACGGGCTGAAGAAGGAATGGCGCGAAGCCTCCGAAATCCTTGGCGCCTCGACCTGGCAATACTGGCGCATGGTGGCGCTGCCGATCCTGTGGCCGAGCCTGCTTGGCACCAGCCTTCTGCTGTTTGCCAATGCCTTCGGCGCCATCGCCACGGCCTACGCCCTGACCGGCTCATCGCTCAACATCGTGCCGATCCTGCTTTACGCGCAGATCCGCGGCGACGTGCTGCACAACCCGAACCTCGGTTACGCGCTGGCGCTTGGCATGATCGTCATTACCGGCCTCTCCAACATCCTATACATCTGGCTGCGGATGCGCGCAGAACGGTGGCAGAAATGAAGCCCGCAAAGATCCTCGCCTGGGTCGCGATCGCCGTCGGCATCATCTACTTCTTCGTGCCGCTGCTCGGCACGTTCGAGTTTTCGCTGCGCATGCGGCGCGGCGAATATTCCTTCGATGCCTACGGATCGGTGTTCTCCGATGCCGCCTTCCGGGCGACCTTCGGTTATTCGATGCTGATGGCGCTGTTCACCATCATCTTCGGCATGCTGCTGGTGGTCCCGACAGCCTACTGGGTGCGGTTGCGCCTGCCGCAGATGCGGCCCGTTGTCGAATTCCTGACGCTGATGCCGCTCGTCATCCCGGCGATCGTCGTCGTCTTCGGTTACCTGCGCCTCTACAATTCCTCGTCCTACATCCCCTTCACCGGCTCGATCACGGGGACGAATATCCTGCTCGTGATGTCGTATATCACGCTTGCGCTGCCCTACATGTACCGCTCGGTTGATACCGCGATGCGCACGATCGACGTGCGCACCCTGACGGAAGCGGCCGAGATCCTGGGGGCGAAGTGGCCGACGATCATGTTCCGCTGCATCTTCCCCAATGTCATGTCCGGCGTCCTGTCAGGCGCCTTCATCACCTTCGCCATCGTCATGGGCGAGTTCACCATGGCCGCGCTGCTCAACCGGCCGGCCTTCGGTCCGTATCTGCAGTTGGTGGGCGCCAACAAGGCCTACGAGCCTTCCGCGCTTGCCGTCATCGCGTTTGCAATCACCTGGCTTTCGATGGGGCTGATCCAGCTCGTGACCCGTTTCAGCAAATTGGCGCCGTCGCGCGCCTAAGGAATATTGATGTCGTTCCTCGTACTCGAAAACTTAAGGAAGAGCTTCGGCCAGATCCAGGTCGTCAAAGACTTCAACATGTCCATCAACAAGGGCGAGTTCGTGTCTTTCCTTGGACCATCAGGCTGCGGCAAGACCACCGTTCTGCGCATGATCGCGGGCTTCGAGACGCCGAGCGATGGCACGATCACGATCAACGGCACGAACCAGACCAGGCTCAAGACCAACCAGCGCAATATCGGCATGGTCTTCCAGGCCTATGCGCTGTTTCCGAACATGAACGTGTTCGACAACGTCGCCTTCGGGCTGAAGGTCGCCGGCAAGCCGAAGGCCGAGATTGAAAGCCGTGTGCGCGAGATGCTGAAGCTGATCTCTCTCGACCACCTTGCCGACCGCTACCCCTACCAGATGTCCGGCGGACAGCAGCAGCGCGTGGCGCTTGCCCGTGCGCTGGCACCGAAGCCGCAGGTGCTGCTGCTCGACGAACCGCTTTCGGCACTCGACGCCAAGATCCGCGTGTCGTTGCGCGAAGAAATTCGGCAGATCCAGAAACAGCTCGGCATCACCACCGTCTTCGTGACCCACGACCAGGAAGAAGCGCTGTCGATCTCGGACCGGATCGTAGTGATGAACGCCGGACGCGCCGACCAGATCGGCACGCCGTCGGAAATCTACAACCGCCCGGCGACACGCTTCGTCGCCTCCTTCGTCGGCACGCTCAACATCATCGAGGCGACGGTGATCGATCCCGCCGCCAACACGGTGAAGGTTGGCGACAACACGATCATCCTGCGCGAGTCGATCGGTGCGCTGAAGGGCGGCGACAAGCTGTCGATCGCGCTGCGCCCGGAAGCCGGTTCCCTGTCGGAAAGCGCCCGGGGCGACACAGCGCTCAGCGGCAAGGTGATTTCCTCACATTTCCTCGGCTCGGTCATCCGCACCAAGGTGGATGTCGGCGGCAACCAGATCTCATTCGACATGTTCAACTCGCCGGATGCGGTGATGCCGCGCGAAGGCGAGATGGTGACGCTGCGCTTCAATGCCAGCGATTTCCTGATCGTGCGGGAGTAAGTCACCTACCTGCCCGCCAGCAGTTCGCGTCCCCGCGCGGTGTCCCGCCGTGGCTTTGTCATTTCTGTTGCCGCAGCGTCCCGGAAACCGATTCCCGCTTTTCGCGGGCGCTGCACGATCGGAGAGCCCACGCGAATGCGAAACCTCTCTATTGTTTAGTTTTGTGGCTCCGCATTCGCGTGGCCTTCGGCGTTTTTTTCGGGACTTCCGGTCCCTACAGGTGATCGCCTCGCCTCGCTGCGTGGTTTCTTTCGCATGATCTTGTCCGAAAACCGCTTCACACTTTTCGGGATCATGCGCTGCCCATCCACTTGCACGGCTCAACCGAACCTGGCCTGGCGACCAGGGGGAGGCTTGATAGGGTGCGGCACTGAAAACACATCCGCTCCCATGGCTTTCACCTCTCATCCCCTCCCCGCACGTTACGGTTCAAGGATGAGCGCCGGCTTCCGCCTGCCCGCGAACGTCTCGCGAAACACTCCGGCGACGGAAGCAGGCACAGAATAACGGGTGCCGAAAAGGCGGGGATGAAAATCGTGCTAAGTGCTTGAACGGGCTCAAGCGACCCGCGCAATTGTCCACGTTCAGGCCGCGTCGTCGACCACCTGCTCGGCCCGCGCGGGCACGTAGTTCAGCACCGGACCGAGCCAACGCTCGACTTCCGCGATCTCCATCCCCTTGCGTGCGGCATAGTCCTCGACCTGGTCGCGCTCCACCTTGGCGACGCCAAAGTAATAGGATGCGGGGTGGCCGATATAGAGGCCCGATACGGAGGAGCCGGGCCACATGGCGTAGCTTTCCGTCAGTTCCACGCCGGTCGTGGCGGTCGCATCAAGCAGGCGGAACAGCGTCGCCTTTTCCGTGTGGTCGGGCTGGGCCGGGTAACCGGGCGCCGGTCGAATGCCGCCATAAGCTTCGTTGACCAGTTCATCGGCCGAGAAGGCCTCCTCCGGGGCGTAACCCCAGAACTCCTTGCGCACCCGCTCGTGCATGCATTCCGCAAATGCTTCGGCGAACCGGTCCGCCAAAGCCTTCACCAGGATCGACGAATAATCGTCGTTGGCGCGCTCGAAGCGTTCTGCAATCGCCACTTCCTCAATGCCAGCGGTCACCACGAAGCCGCCGACATAATCGCGCAGGCCGGACGCGGCCGGGGCCACAAAATCCGACAATGCCACGTTCGGGCGGCCATCCCGCTTCGAGAGCTGCTGGCGCAACGTGAAGAAGGTCGCAAGATCCTTGTCGCGGTTGTCATCGGCATAAAGACGGATGTCATCACCGACCGTGTTGGCCGGCCAGAAGCCGATGACCGCACGCGGGCGGAACCACTTCTCCTCGATGATCTTCGCAAGCATGGCCTGCGCATCGGCATAAAGCTGCCGGGCAGCTTCGCCCTGTTTCTCATCTTCGAGGATGGCGGGGAACCGGCCCTTCAACTCCCAGGTCTGGAAGAACGGCGTCCAGTCGATGTATTTCGCCAGTTCCGCAAGGTCGTAGGTTTCAAACACCCTGGTGCCAAGGAACTGCGGCTTGGTCGGCTGGTAGGTTGCCCAGTCGAGCTTTTCGGCGTTGTCGCGAGCGCGTGCGATGGAAAGACGCGTCTTCTCCGCTTCCGAGCGGGCATGGGCGGCCGCCACCTTGGCGTATTCCGCCTGGATGCCGCTGACATAAGCTGGCTTCTGCTCCGGCGAAAGCAAGGCAGAGACGACGCCCACGGCGCGGCTCGCATCGTTGACATAGATCGCCTGGCCGCGATCGTAACGCGGATGGATCTTCACGGCCGTATGGACGCGGCTCGTGGTCGCCCCGCCGATCAGGAGCGGAATGTCGAAACCCTGGCGCTCCATTTCGGAGGCGACATGCACCATCTCGTCGAGTGACGGCGTGATGAGGCCGGACAGGCCGATGATGTCGACCTTTTCCGCGATCGCCGTTTCCAGGATGTTGGTCGAGGGCACCATGACGCCGAGATCGATGATCTCATAGTTGTTGCAGGCGAGCACGACGCCGACGATGTTCTTGCCGATGTCGTGGACATCGCCCTTGACGGTCGCCATCAGCACCTTGCCGGCCGCCTTCTTCTGGTCGCCGCCATTGAGGCGCTTTTCCTCTTCCATGTAAGGCAGGAGCACGGCGACCGCCTGCTTCATGACGCGGGCCGACTTCACCACCTGCGGCAGGAACATCTTGCCCGAGCCGAACAGGTCGCCGACGACATTCATGCCGGCCATCAGCGGGCCTTCGATGACGTGGAGCGGGCGCTCCGCAGCCTGGCGGGCTTCTTCCGTATCGGCTTCGATGAACTCGGTGATGCCGTTGACCAACGCATGCGACAGGCGCTTTTCGACCGGCCATTCGCGCCATGCGAGATCCTGGGCCTTGGCTTCCTTGCTGCCCGAACCGCGGAAACGCTCGGCGATTTCCAGCATTCGTTCGGTGGCATCGTCGCGACGATCGAGGACGACATCCTCGCAGGCCTCGCGCAGTTCTGGCTCGATGTTTTCGTAGATCGCGAGCTGACCCGCATTGACGATACCCATGTCCATGCCGGCCTGGATGGCATGGTACAGGAAGACGGCATGCATGGCTTCGCGTACCGGCTCATTGCCGCGGAACGAGAAGGACAGGTTGGAGACACCGCCCGAGACATGCACGAGCGGCATGCGCTCGCGGATCGTCCGGGTCGCCTCGATGAAGGCGACGCCATAGTTGTTGTGTTCCTCGATGCCGGTGGCGACGGCGAAGATATTCGGGTCGAAGATGATGTCTTCCGGCGGGAAGCCCGCCTCTTCCGTGAGGAGCTTGTAGGCGCGTTCGCAGATCGCGACCTTGCGCTCATAGGTATCCGCCTGCCCCTGCTCGTCGAAGGCCATGACGACGACGGCGGCGCCATAATTGCGCAGCAGCTTTGCCTGGGCGATGAATTTTTCCTCGCCCTCCTTCATGGAGATGGAGTTCACCACCGCCTTGCCCTGCACGCATTTGAGCCCGGCTTCCATGATCTCGAACTTGGAGGAATCGAGCATCAGCGGGACGCGGGCGATGTCCGGCTCGGCAGCAGTGAGGTTGACGAAGTCGACCATCGCCTTCTCGGAATCGATCAGCCCTTCATCCATGTTGATGTCGATGATGGAGGCGCCGTTCTCCACCTGGTCGCGGGCGATCGCCAGTGCGGCGGTGAGGTCGCCGGCGGTGATGAGCTTGCGGAATTTTGCCGAGCCGGTGACGTTGGTGCGTTCGCCAACATTCACGAAGGGTACGTCCTTTGTGAAGACGAAGGGTTCAAGGCCCGACAGCGCCATGAACGGCTTGTGCTCCGGCACTTCGCGCGGCTTAAAGGAGGCGACGGCATCGGCGATCGCCTTGATGTGCTCGGGCGTCGAGCCGCAGCAGCCGCCAACGACGTTGACGAGGCCCTCTTCTGCGAAACCGCGGATCTGGCGGGCCATGTCGTCCGGCGTTTCGTCATAGCGGCCGAACTCGTTCGGCAGGCCGGCATTCGGATAGGCAGAGATAAAGGTATCGGCAACACCCGACAGTTCCTGCAGGTGCGGCCGCATGGCGTCCGCGCCGAGCGCGCAGTTGAGACCGATCGTGAAAGGATTGGCGTGGCGCACCGAGTACCAGAAGGCGGACGGGGTCTGGCCTGACAACGTGCGGCCGGACAGGTCGGTGATCGTGCCGGAGATCATCACCGGCAGGTGCAGGCCCTTGGCTTCGAAACGTTCGGCGCAGGCAAAGATCGCCGCCTTGGCGTTCAGCGTGTCGAAGATGGTTTCGATGAGGATGATGTCGGCGCCGCCATCAATCAGACCGTCGATCTGTTCGGCATAGGCAAGGCGCAGGTCATCGAATGTCACCGCGCGGTAACCGGGATTGTTGACGTCCGGGGAGATCGAGGCGGTGCGGTTGGTCGGGCCGATGGCGCCGGCGACGAAACGGCGGCGGCCGTCTTCCTTCTGCGCCCGGATGGCGGCCCGGCGGGCGAGCCGCGCACCGTCACGGTTGAGGTCGTAGACGGCGTTCTCCATCTGGTAATCGGCCTGCGCGATGCGGGTCGACGAGAAGGTGTTGGTTTCGATGATATCCGCGCCGGCCCTGGCGTAGCGATAATGGATGTCTTCGATCGCCTGCGGCTGCGACAGGATGAGCAGGTCGTTGTTGCCCTGCTGATGGCAGGCGCAGCCGGCAAAACGCTCGCCGCGAAAATGGTCTTCGCCAAAGCCGAGCTGCTGGATCTCGGTACCCATGGCGCCGTCGATCACCAGGATCCGCTCACGCGCCGCAGCCTGCAACGCTGCCAATATCTCGTTTCCGTCGCGTTGTGCCGCTTCCGGGCCGAACAATTGGTCAAACATTGGGAAGTCCTCATCGATTCAATTAGGCGATAAGGACATAAACATATCTTTATGTCAATGCAAACGGCGCGTGCCTGTGGCTGGAAATGGATTTGCCATGACAGGTGACGGGCCGATGGGTATAGGCTTTGTGAAGACGTGAGAGCATGAGCGACGGAGAGGTTTTTGCATGAGCGACAACAGCCAGACGACATCCAATTGGGCGAGCCTCCCCTACCATCGACGCTGGCTCCTGGATCAGGCGGACGGCCTCTTCGATTTCTTCCAGTACAAGGCTGTGAACCCCAAGGGTGGCTTCTTCGACCTTGATGAAAGCGGTGCGCCGATCGGCGGCGCCAACCCCACGCGCGGCATCCATTCATCAACCCGCATGGTACATTGCTTCTCGATTGCCTACCTGCTCGGACGCCCCGGCGCCGGCGAGATGATCGACCACGGCATGCGCCATCTTTGGGAGCACCACCGCGACAGCCAGCATGGCGGCTATTTCTGGCAGGTGAACGACGACGGCCCGGTCGACTCCAACAAGCAGGGTTACGGCCACGCCTTCGTGCTGCTTGCCGCCGCCTCGGCAAAGGTTGCCGGCCACCCGCTGGCGGACAAGATGCTGGCCGATATCACCGAAGTGCTGGAAACCCGCTTCTGGGAAGCGCAGCACGGCGCGATTGCCGAGGAATTCGCCCGCGACTGGTCGCCCATCGATGGCGGCAGCTACCGCGGCCAGAATTCCAACATGCACCTGACCGAAGCGCTGATGGCAGCCTACGAGGCGACCGGCGACAGGAGCTATCTGGAGAAGGCGGAAAGCGTCGCCGACCTCGTCATTCGCCGTTGCGCCGGCAGCGTCGGGTTCCGCGTGGCCGAGCATTTCGACCGCAACTGGGTGATCGACAAGAATTATTACCACCCCGACGAGATGTTCCGCCCCGCCGGCACGACGCCCGGCCACTCGCTGGAATGGTCACGCCTCCTGCTGCAGCTGTGGGCACTCGGCGGCAAGACGCAGGCCTGGATGCCGGATGCTGCAAAATCGCTGTTCGTGCAGGCCATGTCACTGGGTTGGGACAAGGCCAAGGGCGGCTTCTTCTATACGCTCGATTGGGACGACAACCCGGCCAAGACCAACAAGCTGTGGTGGCCGATGTGCGAGGCGGCGGGTGCCGCCCACTTCCTCAACGAACACCTGCCGACCGACAGCTTCTACGAGGACAGCTACCGGCTGATCTGGGGCACGATCGCCAACCGCTTCATCGACCACAGACATGGCGGCTGGCATGAGGAACTGACGGAGGACCTGGTTCCTGCGCACACGCTGTTCCCGGGCAAGGGCGACCTCTACCATGCGCTGCAGGCCTGCCTGATCCCGCTGTTTCCGGCAACCGGCAGCCTGACCAACGTGATCGTCCGTGCCGAAGGCCGGATCTGAGACAAGCATGCGGAGCCTGATCCCGACGGATCAGGCTCTTGCCGCGGCGACCATGGAACGGATGCGGCTTTCCAGCTGGCTGTAGTCATAGGGTTTGATGAGCAGTTCCATGGCCTGGACGTTTTCCGCGCCCGGAACATTGCGGTCACCGGTGGCGAAGATCACCGGAAGCGCCGGCCAGGTTTCCCGCAGCTTCAGCGCCAGATCGAGCCCGCTCATCTCCGGCAGGTGGACATCCGTCACCAGGATATCGACCGGCTGGTCGCCGCAGGCGCCGATTGCCTCGTTGGCCGAACCGGCATCCACCACCACCATGCCGACATCCTGCAGGAAATCGGCCGTCGAGATGCGGATCAGCGCCTCGTCCTCGACAAGCAGGACGCGGATTGGCCGTGCCGCCTGAGGGGCTGGAGTTCCTGATGCGGCCGGTGCCGGCGCAGCCTCTTTCTTCCAGCTCCAGATGCTGGCTTCGCGCGTCTGCTCGAGCACCTGGCGGATCTTCCGGGCCAAAGTCTCCCGGGTGTAGGGCTTGCTCAACAGGTTGACGCCGGCATCAAGCCGCCCGCCATGGACGATCGAGTTTTCCGTATAACCGGAGGTGAAGAGGACAGCGAGACGCGGCAGCCGTTCCTTGGCCTTGCGCGCCAAGTCGCTGCTCTTCAGGCGGCCGGGCATGACGACATCGGTGAACAGCAGGTCGATCGGCACGCCGCTTTCGACGATGGCAAGGCCGCTATCGGCGTCCCTCGCCTTCAAGACGCGGTAGCCGAGTTCGGTCAGCAGGCTGACGGTGATGTCGCGCACGGCATCGTCATCCTCGACGACCAGAACGGTTTCGCTGCCGCCGGTGGCGGGCGCATTGCTGTTTTCGACGGTGACGTCCTCTTCCTCCATCGCGCGCGGCAGGTAGATCCGCACCGTCGTGCCATTGCCGGGCTCGCTGTAGATCTTGATGTGGCCGCCGGACTGCTTGACGAAACCATAGACCATGGAAAGGCCAAGGCCGGTTCCCTTGCCTTCCGGCTTGGTGGTGAAGAACGGATCGAAAACCTTGGCGAGGATGTCCGGCGTCATGCCCGTGCCGGTGTCGGAAACGGCGAGCATGACATATTGCCCGGCTTCGACATCGAAGGTGCGGCGGGCATATTCGTCATCGAGATAGGCGTTGCCGAGTTCGATGGTGAGCTTGCCCTGCCCGTTCATCGCGTCGCGGGCATTGATGGCGAGGTTGAGCAGCGCGTTCTCGACATTGCTCGTGTCCACCAGCGTATTCCACAAGCCGCCAGCGACAATCGTGTCGATCTCGATTGCCTCGCCGAGGCTGCGCCGCAGCAGATGATCCATGTCGCGGATGAGCCGGCTGAGGTTGACGACCTTGGGTGACAGCGGCTGCCGCCGACCGAAGGACAGGAGTTGCGAGGCAAGCCGCGCACCGCGGGAGGCTCCGGCAAGCGCGCTATTGATGCGCCGCTCCGCGGTCGCGTTGCCTGCGAGCTCGCGGCTGAGCAGCTGAAGGTTGCCGGTCACCACCTGCAGCAGGTTGTTGAAGTCGTGGGCGATGCCGCCGGCCAGGTTGCCGATCGCTTCCATCTTCTGGCTCTGGCGCAGGACCTCCTGCGTCCTTTCGAGCTCAATCGTCCGCTCCTCGACGCGATGCCCCAGCGTTTCCGCGAGATTGGTGAGGTGCGTTTCGGTGTTCTTCTGGTCCTCGATATCGGTGTTGGTGGCGACCCAGAACTCGATCTCGCCCTGGGCATTGGACACCGGGACTGCGCGGCTGAGGAACCAGCGGTAAACGCCATCGTGACGCCGTACGCGAAGTTCGGTTTCGAAGGTCCTGCCGGTGCGCAGAGCCTCGTTCCAGCGCATCTCGACATTCGGGTTATCATCTGGATGCACAATGCCGGAGCGGACTTCGGCATCGAAATAGAAGGAGGTGAGCCCGCTATAGGCGAGGATCTGGTCGTTGCACCACTGAACCCGTCCATCCGGCGATGCGGTCCAGACATGGTTCGGCAAGGATTGCGCCAGCGTCCGGAAGCGGTATTCGTTCTTCCTCGCCGCCTCCTGCGCCCGGCGAAGCTCGGTGACGTCATGCCCCTGCACGAAGATGCCGGTGACATTGCCCTCCTGGTTGCGGATCGGCTGGTAGACGAAGTCGACGAAGTGCTCCTCCGGCATATGATCCGGTTTCGGCCGAAGCAGGACGCGCGCCGCATGGGCACTGTAGGGCACGCCAGACTTATAGACCTGGTCGAGAAGCTCGTAGAAGCCCTGGCCGACAAGATCCGGCAGAGCCTCGCGAACGGTGCGGCCGAGAAGGTCCTCGCGGCCGACCAACTGCCGGTAGGTGCTGTTTGCAATCTGGAATCGGTGATCCGGCTCCCGCAACACCGCCATGAAGCCCGGCGCCTGCTCAAACAACGTCCGGAGATATTCCCGCTCGGCTTCGAGCGCAGCATTCTGCCCCACCACGGCATCGACGCGACGCAGGACATCCGTTTCGGCCTGAAGCGAACCACCGTCCACAAGCCGGCTGCGCAGGCGGTGGATGTCGGTCACGTCGACGGTATGCTGCAGGATGAAGACGATCTCGCCCGCCGAGTTCTTCATCGGGCTATGGGTGGCGCTCCAGAAACGCTCCTGCATCTGCCCGTCGGCACCGGCGATCGGATAAGGGATGAGCGGCAGATGGTCGACCTCGCCGGTCGCCAGCACCTTGGCGAAGGACTGGCGCAGCATGCGGTTCGAGGCAGAGGCCGGATCGCTCGGAAAAGCCTCAAACATGTTGCGGCCGACCAGCTCTTGGCGCGTCCTGTTGGTCACCACAAGGTAGGCGTCGTTCATGCCCACGATGCGAAGCTCCGGGTCCATGATCACATATGGATTTGGAGAGACGTTGAACAGCTGATGCAGATCGAGGTCGGTGAACTCCGTGAGTCGGAACATGCTGTATTCCTGATGCGCGTCCGGTGAGCTTATAGGTGTTGCCAGCGCATTGACAACGGAAAACCATTGGATGCAAGCAGCGGAACAACCGGGTACCCTGGCGTGTTTCCCTGCGTTACCACACGGAGGAGACCATCATGGCAATCGAGCAGGCACCAAGTGAAAAGGGCCGCGAATCCGCGCGCGGACTGAAGCAGGAATCGCGCCGGGAAGAAAAGAAGGTCGAAGCACAAAAAGGCTCCGACCTTGCCAAGGGTGCAGACCGTTTCGAGGAACGCGCCACGAGCTCCGACGGCAAGAGCGCAGGCGACAAGCAGCACTAGCCACGCGAACACGCAAGAATGAGCGGCCCTGCCGGGACAAGGCCGCTCCAAGTGCTTGCGCCGCTTTGTCAGACCTTCCGGGTGCGCCAGCTTTCGGCGTAGTTTTCGCGAGCCTCGCGGGCATAAGGCGTCGGCGAAACGCGCACGCGGATTTCCGCCTGCTTGTGGCCCTTCTCGATCGACGTCTTGTCCGTGCCGCCGTTCGGCTCGCCCCAGATCAGCGTCAGCACATTACCTTCCTTGATGTCCGGATCGACGACGCCGAGCGACAGCATGCAACGCTCGTTGTAGCTGTAGCCGTTGAACATCGACATGCCGACGAGACGGTCACCGAGCATGATGCGATCGGCGCTGGAGGAGGCATAGTTCGGCTGCGGAAGGTCGATCCACTTGTAGGGCTGCTCGCCTGGCACGAAATTGGACGCGATCACCTTCATCACGTCTTCCGCATTCCACTCAAACGTCACCTTCTTGCGGTGCGGCTTGCCCTTCATGGCTTCCAGCGCAGCGCGGCCGACAAAGTCATGGTCGAACTTGATATAGATGCCGTAACCGAGCTCGTACGGGGTGACGTAGTAGTCCTCGATATTCTCCGAGACGAGGCTGCCGCCGATGGAGCCGGTGGCCTCATAGCTGTCTTCCGTCAGCCAGTCGCGATAACCCTGCAGCTCATCACCGGTATAGATGGCCGGCAACGGCGACGGGATCCAGCCGGATTCGAGCGTATTGGTGGAATAGGCGCGCGCGCCGACGAGGTAGAGATCGACGCCGGCATCCTTGGCGGCCTTGACGATGATGTCGCGAACCTCGTCCTTTTCGGCATAGGGACCCCAGACTTCGAGCCCCGGAGCGCCGGCCATGCCGTGGCGCAGCGCCTGCACCTTCTTGGAGCCGATATTGATCCAGTCGACATGGAAGAACTTGATGTCCGGGATCGGCCCGCCATTCATCTGCTCGAAGATCTTCGGAGCGTCCGGCCCCTGGATCTGGAAGCGGTAATGCACGCGGTTGACCTCCTTCCCGTCCGGGCGCGAGGGCGAACGGGGGTCATGCGTCAGCTTCACATCGTGCTTGCCGAGCGAAGCGTTGTAGCGCAGCCAGTTGGCGGTCGGCGCACGACCGACAAGCACGAACTTGTCCTGGCGCTCGCGGAAGATGATCATGTCGCCGATGACATGGCCGGCGGGCGTGACCGGCACGTAATGCTTGGCGCGGTTGGTGTCGAAATTGGCGAAGCTGTTGATCGCCAGGCCTTCCAGGAATTTTTCGGCGTCCGGACCCTCGACGATCAGTTCGTCCATGTGGTGCGACTGGTCGAAGAGTACGGCCGAATGGCGCCATGCCTGCTGCTCGGAGCGCCAGTTGGAAAATTCCGGCGCCACCACCGGGTAGATATACATGCCGATGCGCGAGTTGCGCAGCATCTCGACGGTGTTGCCCCTCTCCTTCAGGATCTGGGTCAGATTCTTAGCCATTGGTGGTTCCTCCCAAGCCGACGATGAGCCTGGCGCTTCCTCCAGCCAGGCATTAACCGGCAGCATCCATGCATACATGACGAACGTCAAGAGCGAAGAATACTGCTGCAAACGCCGCTGGAGCATGTTTATGTGTACACATTGCAATCGATCGCGGTGCCGGAGTGCAGTTCAGCGATTTCAACCGGAAGGCCGGCTGAGGTGAAAAATGTTCCCAAAGCTGCTGTTGTGAAATTTCCTGCCTGTGCGACACCGTGTTTCGCTGTCAGTATCGCGTCACGAACGAGATCAGACAGGATCAGGAGAGACCCATGACGATCGCCACCCTTTCCCGACGCACGCTTTTGCAGGCGGGCTCTGCCCTGCTGGCTTCGACCGCGCTGCCGACCTTCGCCTTCGCCCAGGATGCAGCGAGCGGTGGCCGGCTGGTGGTCGCGGCCGATTCGGAGCCGAAGAACCTCAATCCCGCGATCGTAGCCTCGAACGGCGTGTTCTTCGTGGCGAGCAAGGTGATCGAACCGCTCGCCGAAGCCTCGTTCGAGGGCAAGGATGGTCTTGCGCCTCGGCTGGCCACCTCCTGGGAAGGATCGGAGGACGGCAAGTCGGTGACCTTCAAGCTGCGCGAGGGCGTGACGTGGCATGACGGCAAGCCGTTTACCTCCGCCGATGTCGCCTTCTCGGCGCTCAACATCTGGAAGCCGTTGCAGAACCTCGGCCGCCTGGTTTTCGCCAGCCTCGAAGCCGTCGATACGCCGGATGACGCGACGGCGATCTTCCGCTTCTCCAAGCCGACCCCGCTGCAGCTGATCCGCAACGCATTGCCGGTCGTCTCCAGCGTCGTACCGAAGCACCTTTACGAAGGCACGGACATTGCCACCAACCCGGCGAATGTGAAGCTGGTCGGCACCGGGCCGTTCAAGTTTGCCGAGTACAAGCCCGGCGAATATTACCGCCTGACGAAGAACGAGAACTACTGGAACAAGGGCGAGCCGAAGCTCGACGAGGTGATCTTCCGCGTGCTGCCGGACCGCGCCGGTGCGGGCGCCGCGCTGGAGGCAGAAGAGATCCAACTCGCGGCCTTTTCCGCCGTGCCGCTGACCGACCTCGACCGTATTTCCAAGGTGCCGGGCATCAAGGTGATCTCCAAGGGCTACGAGGCGCTGACGTACCAGCTTGTGGTGGAGATCAACCACCGACGCAAGGAACTGGCCGACCTGAAGGTTCGCCAGGCGATCGCCCACGCAATCGACAGGAAGTTCGTTGTCGACACGATCTTCCTCGGCTACGCCGCGGCATCCACAGGGCCGGTGCCGAAGAATGCGCCGGAGTTTTATGACGCAAGCGTGCCGACCTACGACTTCGATGTCGACAAGGCCAACGCGCTGCTCGACGAGGCGGGCTACAAGAAGGACGCGAACGGCACGCGCTTCCCGCTGAAGCTGCGGCCGGCCCCCTACTTCAACGAAACGAAGCAATTCGGCGCCTATCTGCGCCAGGCGCTGGCGGCGGTCGGCATTGATGCGCAACTGGTGAATGCGGATTCGGCCGCGCACCAGAAGGCAGTCTATACCGACCATGACTTCGACCTCGCGGTTGCGCCGCCGGTGTTCCGTGGCGATCCGGCGATTTCGACGACCATCCTCGTGAAATCCGGAACGCCGGCCGGCGTGCCCTTCTCCAACCAGGGCGGTTATGCCAATCCGCAGCTGGACGAGATCATCGCCAAGGCGGCGGAAACCGTCGATACCGCCGCGCGCACCGAGCTTTACAAGGAGTTCCAGAAGCTCGTCGCGACGGACCTGCCACTGATCAATGTCACCGAATGGGGCTTCATCACGGTGGCGCGTGACACGGTTGAGAACGTCTCCAACAATCCACGCTGGGCGGTGTCGAACTGGGCGGATACGGCGCTGCAATCGTGATAGCCTGCGGGACCGAGACCTGAGTCCTTGAGGCTTTCCGCAGCGTGAACCGTGCCATTCGATTGATCAGACGACGTGCGATCAGCAGCATTCCGGTGCTGCTGATCGTCGTGATCCTGACGTTCGGGCTGCTGGAAAGTGCTTCGGGCGATGCCGTTGATGCCTATCTGCTGTCGATCGGCGGCGGGGATGCGACGGTGGCGCAGGCGCTGCGGCAGGCTTTTGGCCTCGACCAGTCGATGATGGCGCGGCTCTGGGTCTATGTCTCGTCGCTCGCGACATTCGATCTCGGCTGGTCGATCGCCTTCGACCGGCCGGTGCTCGACCTGATTTTGGAGCGGCTGCCGAACACGCTACTTTTGATGGGCAGCGCCACGGCGCTTTCCTTTGGGCTTGGATCCGCGCTTGGGATCGTCGCGGGCGCAAAGCCGGAAAGTGCAGTGGATCGAACACTTTCCACCGTTTCCCTAATTCTTTACGCGATCCCGAGCTTCTGGCTGGGGCTCGTGCTTTCGATCGTCTTTGCCGTGCAGCTTCGCTGGCTCCCGACGTCAGGCATCGAGACCATCGCCTCCGGCAAGGAGGGACTTGCCCGCGCGCTCGACATCGCCCGCCATCTCGTCCTGCCGGTCGGCGCGCTGGCGCTCATCTACATGGCGCTGTTCCTGCGCGTCATGCGCTCCGGCATGGCGGAAGCCTGGCAGCTGGATTTCGTGCTTTTTGCCAGATCCAAGGGCCTGTCGCGCTCGCGCATCGTGCTGCGCCATGTGGCGCGAAACGCGCTGCTGCCACTCGTCACCATGCTCGGCCTGCAGTCCGCCGCGATGCTCGGCGGCAGCGTGGTGATCGAGAGCATCTTTGCGATCCCGGGCTTCGGGCGCCTCGCACAGGAGGCGGTCGGCGGTCGCGACGCGCCGCTGCTGATGGGTATCATCGTCGTCAGCGCCGTGCTGGTGATCTGCGTCAACCTCATCGTTGATCTCGTTTATGCCGCGCTCGACCCGCGCGTTGGCGCTTCGGAGAGCGCCGGATGAGGCTTGTCCGTAACCTCATCGGCACGCCCGAAGGCGCGATCGGGCTCGGCATCCTGGTTCTGCTGGCGCTGGTCGCAATCTTCGCGCCGGTGCTGTCGCCGGGGGATCCGTTGCGGATTGCCGCGCGGCCGCTGCTGGCCCCATTCACCGATCCATCCTTTCCGCTCGGCACCGATCGCCTCGGTCGCGATGTGCTGGCCGGTATCATCCATGGCACGCGCACCTCGCTTGCGGTCGGGATTGCGGCTGCGCTGGCGGCGATTGCAATTGGCCTCTGCGTGGGCTTAACGGCCGGTTTTGCCGGCGGGCTGGTGGATGAAGCGCTGATGCGGGTGGTCGATGCCTTCCAGATCGTGCCGAGTTTCCTGTTGGCGCTCGCCTTCGTCAGCGTCATCGGCGCCTCCGTACCGGTGGTGGTGATTGCGATTGCGCTCGGCGCCTGGGCCGATCCGGCGCGACTGACGCGGGCGCAAGTGCTGTCGATCCGCGAGCGGGACTATGTGGCCTCGGCGCGCGTCATCGGCATGCACCCGGTCGAGATCGCGCTGCGGGAAATCCTGCCCAATGCCCTGCCGCCGGTGCTGGCGCTTTCGGCGATCATTGTCGCGGCAGCGATCCTCACCGAAGCTGCCCTCTCCTTCCTCGGGCTCGGCGACCCGAACGTGGTGACCTGGGGCTCGATGATCGCCGAAGGGCGCAATGTGCTGCGCTCCTCGCCGTCGCTCTCCGTCTTCCCCGGCATTGCGCTGGTGGTGACGGTCGTCGCCGTCTATCTCTTCAGCGAAGGGCTGACGAAGACGATTGGCCGCGGGAGGCTTGTTGCATGAGCACGCTTTGCGAAATCCGCGACCTCAGCGTCACCTATGACGACCAGCCGAACCCTGCGCTGGGACATGTCACCCTCGATATCGCGGCCGGTCGGCGGCTGGCGATCATCGGTGAAAGCGGCTCCGGCAAAAGCACACTGGCCCGGACACTGGCCGGGCTTCTCCCGCCCCGCACCCGCGTGACCGGCGAGATACAATGGACAGGCGGAACGCCGCCCTGTCCCGGTCGCGATCTGGGCTTGGTTTTCCAGGACCCGTCCTCCAGCCTCAATCCGGTGCTGACGATCGGCGAACAGGTAGCGGAGGGTGCGAGGCAGCACGTCGGACTTGGCTGGAAGCAGGCCTTGGCGCGGGCGCAGGAGATGCTGGAGCGGGTCCGCATTGCGCAGGCGGACCAGGTGTTGCGGGCATATCCGCACCAACTGTCCGGCGGGCAGCGCCAGCGGGTGGTGATCGCGGCCGCGCTTGCCGCCAAACCGACAATCCTGCTTGCCGACGAAGCCACGAGCGCGCTCGATGTGGTGGTGCAGGCGGAGATCGTCGCCCTGCTCGACGACCTGGTGCGCGACGCGCAAATGACGCTCATCTTCATCACCCATGACATCGCGCTGGCCTCAGGTTTTGCGGACCGGCTGGCGATCTTCAAGGATGGACGGCTGATGGAGGCCGGACCAACGGCAAGCGTGCTTGCCGCGCCTGCGCAGGGCTACACAAGAACGCTTCTTCAGAGCCATCTCGATCTCACCTCGCCACCGCTGGTCGAAGAGGCCGCGACGTGACGCTGCTGGAGATCAACAACCTGTCGAAGCATTTCCGGTCCGGCGGCCGCGATGTCACGGCACTGGATGGTGTCTCGCTCACCCTGGATTCGGGACAGACGCTAGGGCTCGCCGGCGCGTCTGGCAGCGGCAAGTCGACGCTTGCCCGCATCGTGATGCGGCTGTTGCCGCCGGATGGCGGCTCTATCCGGTTTGCGGGTGAGGATTGGCTGGCGTTATCCGGCAAAGACCTTCGCCGCCGCCGTGCCAAAATCCAGATGGTGTTCCAGGACGTGCTCGGCGCCTTCAATCCGCGCGCGACGGTCGCATCGGTGCTCGATGATCCCCTCCGGATCCACGAGATCGTTCCAAAGAGCGACCGCCCGCGAAAGATCGCCGAACTGCTCGATCGGGTCGGCTTGCAGGGGAGCCTGGCGGATCGCTCAATCCGGGATGTATCGGGTGGTCAGCGGCAGCGGATCGCGATCGCACGCGCCATCGCCACCGATCCGGCGCTGATTGTGCTCGATGAGGCAGTCTCGGCGCTCGATGTCTCGATCCGTGGCAAGGTGCTCGAACTTCTGGTGGAGTTGCAGCGCGAACGCGATATCGCATATCTCTTCGTGTCGCACGACCTTGCCGTGCTTCGTGCCGTTTCCCACCGGATCACCGTGATGGACGGTGGGCGGCTGGTTGAGACGGGTCCGGCGCGGCAGGTGATCGACAACCCGCAATCGACCGCGGCAAGGGCGCTGGTTTCCGCCGTACCTCGACTGAGAATACAAACACCCCAAGGACATTCGCATGAGCCCTGAGCTTTGGCACCCCCTGCACGACACGCCCGCCTTTCCGCCTGCACGGTTCGGGGCCGTCGCGGATAGGATCGCGAGGATCCTCAACACCCGCAACGACGTGTTGCTGATCCAGGCTGAAGCCGTGGTGGCGCTGGAGGCGGTCGCCGCGAGCCTCAGCCGGCCGGGGATGAAGGTGATCAATGTCGTGACGAGCCTCTATGGCGGCTGGTTCGGCAACTGGATGCGACGTACCGGCGCCGAGGTGGTCGACGTGACCGCCGAGCCTGCCAGGCCGATCACCGTGGAAGCCGTCGAGGCGGCGCTGAATGCCAATCCGGATACCAAGGTGCTGGCGCTGGTGCATGCGGAATCGGCGAGCGGTATCCGCAACCCGCTGGAGGAGATCGTCACGCTGGCTCGCGCCCGCGGCGTCGTGACGGTGGTGGACGCCGTTGCCTCCGTTGGAGGTCACTCGCTCGACGTGGACCAGCTCGGCATCGACATTGCCGTGATCGGCCCGCAGAAGGCGCTCGCCGGGCCAGCCGGCCTTTCCGCCCTCTCGGTCAGCTCGGCCGCATGGAAACTGATTTCTGAAGAAGGCGCCCTAAGGGATTCCATTCTCTCGCTTATCGACCAGAAGGCCTGGCTCGACACTGGTCGTGGCGCGCTCGCCGGCACCACGGCACCACTGGAGTTCTTCGCACTCGAAGCAGCGCTCGATCGCGTCGAAGCTGAAGGCGTGTCGCAGATGATTTCCCGGCATGTGCGCGCGGCGCGGGCAACCCGAGCAGCGCTTGCCGCCATGGGTGCCGAGCTCTGGGTGGAACTGACGAAATGCTCCAACCTCGTGACCGCGGTAAAGCTGCCAGAAGGCGTGCGGGCGGAAGCCCTGCTTGGCGTGGCGCCGCGGGTGATGGAGTTGTCTGCCGGTGTCGGGCCCGGTGCCGAACAACTGATCCGGCTGAACCATACAGGTCGGCGTGCCCGCTTTGACAGCGTGCTCGGCAATGTCACGGCCTTCGGAATGGGGCTGCGACGCTCCGGCGTGAAGGCCGATATTGCCGCAGCCGTGGATGCCGTGGCGCTACACTTCGGCGACTGATGCGAGGCCTTTCTCGACCAGCCAGGCGCGGGTGATGTCTTCGTCCTCCGGCCCGATGCCATGGTTGGCGTCGAGCTTGCGGGTGGTGAGATCCGCACCGGCGTCCCGCAGCCGTTCCTCCAGTTCCGGCGCCAGCGCCGCGTAGAAATCATCGGTGGCGGTGAGCGAAAGGACGGCGACGCCGGAGAGATCGACCGAAGGCCTGTCTTCCAGCACGTTCATGGACCGGAGCAGCACGGCCTTGCGGATGAGCTTTGGGTAAAGCTGCATCACGGCGCCGATCATGTTGCCGCCATTGGAATAACCGACGAAGGCAAGACGCTCCGGATCGACTCCATAGGCCGGACCGAGCTCCTCCACGAAGGCGACAAAGGCTTCCGCTTCGGACATGATCTCCTTCTGGTCGAAGGTGGTCTGGGTGAAGCGACGGAAGAAGCGCGGATAACCTTCATCCGTAGCGCGCCCGCGGATGCCGATCAGCATGGCATTCGGTGCGGCCTTGCGGCCGAAGGGCAGCATCGCCGTTTCGTTGGCACCCGTCCCGTGCAGCAGGACAAGCGTCGAGCCATCCCAGTTTTCCGGCATGTGGATGCGATGCACGAAAGGCAGGTCGCGGTAGGTCACCCGCTCCTCGCCCGGCAGGCCGAACTGCGGCAGCATCACGCGCAGCGCGTCGTGGTCGGCCTTGAAGTGTTTCGGGATGAACAACTGCGTGCCAAGCGTCTCGATCGTCTCGTCGGTCGCAAAACCCGGTCCGTCGCTGGCAAGCTCGATGAGCGTGCCGCCCGGCTCGCGCACATAGAGTGAATAGAAATACTGCCGGTCGTGCATGTTCATCTCGCCGGCATTGTCTGCAACAAGCGCTCGATGTACCGCCTCGACCTGCGCCCGGTCAGGTGCGCGAAGGGCGACATGGTCGATGGTGCCGGTGCCCGGTGCAGCGGTCCAGAAGCCGCTCGCATTGCGGACGTCGATGATGTCGCCGGCATCGGAGACGAGCCGCTGGATCGACCCTTCGGCGGCGCTTGCCTTCAGGCCCATGTGCCGCGTGAGGAAATCAGCGGTCTCTTCCGGCTTCTCCGACAGGATGGTCGCGCCCCGCAGGCGGCGGATGGCATCTGCTTCCGCAATACCGCCGTCCGGCCACCAGACCCACGGGCTGTCGTCGTCCTCGACGCCGACAAGCTTGACGATGATACCGTCCGGATCCGTCAGCCGCAGCACCGGTTCGCCAAACTCCTGTGCCGGCCCGGTGAGCTTGATGTTGAACTGCAGCGCCCGCGTCAGCCAGAATCCGACGGCGTCAGGCGCGATCGCAAAGCTGATCTCGCTCGGCGCGCCATGTCCGACGCGCCCGAGCGACCCATCTTCCCAGGCGAGGAAGGTGACAAGCGATCCGGGCGAGGCAGCGCCGTCGCCGTAGAAGAGATGAAGCTGCTGCGCATCTTCGAACCCGGCGGTGCGCTTGACGAGCCGCAGGCCGAGAAAGCCAACGTAGAAATCCACGTTGGCCTGGATCTTCCGGGTGATGGCGGTGATGTGATGGATGCCGCTGGTCATGGGGCCCTGCCTCAACGTGGAACTCAGCCATCCATGTGAAAGAAAAGCCGGCGGCGCGCAACCGCGACACAGCGTCAACAAAATCGGCATTGCGCTCGGATGGCTGCCCGGACGCCCCAAGACAGCCGACAGCCCTCCTTATCACGTGGCCAAAGAAAAAGCCCGGAGGTGAACACATCCGGGCTTTCTCTGTTCGAGAGGCTGGCGGCGTATCAGCGGCGCTGGTTGTAGACGTCCACGCAGACGGCACCCAGAAGCACGAGCCCCTTGATGACCTGCTGGTAATCGATGCCGATGCCGAGGATCGACATGCCGTTGTTCATCACGCCCATGAGGAAGGCGCCGATGACGGCACCGGTGACCTTGCCAACGCCGCCGTAAGCGGAGGCGCCGCCGATGAAGCAGGCCGCGATGACATCAAGCTCAAAGCCGGCGCCGGCTTTGGGCGTGGCGCTGTTGAGGCGTGCCGCAACCACCAGGCCGCCGAGTGCGGCCAGGAAGCCCATGTTGACGAAGGTGAAGAACACCAGCCGGTTCGCCTTGATGCCGGAGAGTTCGGCAGCGCGGATATTGCCGCCGACGGCATAGATCTGGCGACCGACGACGGTGCGGGTCGTGAGGAAGCCATAGGCCGCGATCAGGGCTGCCATGATGATCAGCACGTTCGGCAGGCCGCGATGCGAGGAGATCAGGTAGGCGATGTAACCGACGGCGGCGAGAACGACGAGGTTCTTGGCAACGAAAAAACCGAAGGGTTCGGTCTCGACGCCGTGCGACACCCGGCGCTTGCGGCTTGCGAAGTTCTGGATGATCAGGATCACCGCCAGGACGAGGCCGATCAGGAAGGACGTGATGTAGAGCCCGCCCGACGACGAGATCAGCTCAAGCACATAACCGGACGACAGCTTCTGGAAGATCGGCGGGAATGGCCCGATTGCCTGGCTGCCGAGGATCGCGATCATCAAGCCGCGGAAGACGAGCATGCCCGCGAGCGTGACGATGAAGGACGGTATCTTGAAATAGGCGACAAAATAGCCCTGGATGCCGCCGATCACCGCGCCAACGGCAAGGCAGATGACGATGGCGACCGCGAGGTTGATGCCATAGCTGACCATCAGCAGGCCGGCGAGGCCGCCGATGAAGCCGGCCACCGATCCGACCGACAGGTCGATATGGCCGGTGACGATCACCATCAGCATGCCGAGCGCCATGATGACGATGTAGGAGTTCTGCAGCACGATATTCGTGACGTTCAGCGGCTTCAGAAGAACGCCGTCCGTGGCGATCTGGAAGAACACCACGATCACGGCCAACGAGATCAGCATGCCGAAATCGCGCAGGTTGTCCTTCAGAAAACCAGTCGCCTTGGGCGGCGCTGTGATTGCTTCCTGGGGCGTGCTCATTGGTCTCTCCCTTTGCGCCGCATGATGGCGCGCATGATATTTTCTTGCGTGGCTTCCTCGCCGGCGACTTCACCGACGAATGCACCTTCGTGCATCACCACGATACGGTCGCAGATGCCGATCAGCTCCGGCATTTCCGACGAGATGACGATCACCGCCTTGCCGGCATTGGCCAGTTCGTTGATGATCGAGTAAATTTCGTACTTTGCGCCGACGTCGATACCGCGCGTCGGCTCATCGAGGATCAGCACCTCCGGGTTGGTGAACAACCACTTCGACAATACCACCTTCTGCTGGTTGCCGCCCGAGAGCTTGCCGGTTTCCTGATAGACATTGTGGCTGCGGATGCGCATGCGCCCGCGGAACTCCTGCGCCACCTTCATCTCGGCGATGTCGTCGATGACGCCGCGCGAGGAGACGCCGCCAAGATGCGCGAGCGACACGTTCTTGCGGATATCTTCCGGCAGGATCAGCCCGAGTTGCTTGCGGTCTTCGGTGACATAGGCAAGGCCGGCCTTGATCGCCTTGTGGACGTCCGAGAGGTCGAGCTCCTTGCCATGCAACTTGGCGACACCGGTAACATGGCGGCCCCAGGACTTGCCGAACAGGCTCATGGCGAATTCGGTGCGCCCTGCGCCCATCAGGCCGGATATGCCGACGATCTCGCCCGCCCTCACCTTCATCGAGACATTCTTGACGACCTGGCGGTCCGAATGCTGCGGGTGGTAGGCCGACCAGTTCTCCACTTCGAAGATGACGTCGCCGATCTTCGGCTCGCGCTTCGGGTAACGGCTTTCAAGATCGCGGTCGACCATGCGCCGGACAATCTCGTCCTCGTCCACCGGGCCTGCATGGCAGTCCATCGTGCCGACGGTGCGCCCGTCGCGCAGCACGGTGATCTGGTCGGCGACCTCGGTGATCTCGTTCAGCTTGTGGCTGATCATGATCGAGGTGATGCCGTTGCGGCGGAACTCCTTGAGAAGCTCGAGCAACGCTGCGCTATCCGTTTCGTTAAGCGATGCGGTCGGCTCGTCGAGGATTAGCAGGCGCACGTCCTTTGACAGCGCCTTGGCGATCTCGACCAACTGCTGCTTGCCGACGCCGATATTGGTGATCAGCGTGTCGGGCTGCTCGGTCAAGCCGACCTTGGCGAGCAGTTCCTGCGTGCGCTTGTGCCGTTCGCTGCGGTCGATGATGCCGCGTCGCGCCGGGGGATTGGTCAGGAAGATGTTTTCCGCGATCGACATCAGCGGAATGAGGGCAAGTTCCTGGTGGATGATGATGACGCCGAGCTTTTCGGAATCATTGATGTCGCGGAAATGGCGCTCCTGCCCGTCGAACAGGATGGAGCCCTCGTAGGTGCCGTGCGGGTAAACGCCCGAAAGAACCTTCATCAACGTCGACTTGCCAGCGCCGTTTTCGCCGACGAGCGCGTGGATCTCGCCTTCCTTGACGGTAAAGCTGACATCAGAAAGCGCCTTAACGGCGCCGAAACTCTTGGATATGCCCCGCATTTCGAGGATGGGCGGCTTTTCCGCCAGTGGCTGCGGGTGCGGGACTGGATCGGCCATGATCACTCCGAATGATAAAGATCCGCGCGGCGCATGAGGCCGCGCGGATTCAGATGACTTACTTGAGCTGGTCTTCCTTGTAGTAACCGCTGCCGACCAGAACTTCGTTCACGTTGTCCTTTTCGACCACAACCGGCTTCAGCAGGTAGGACGGGACGACCTTCTTGCCGTTGTCATAGGTCTTGGTGTCGTTGACGGTCGGCTCCTTGCCGCTCATCACGGCGTCAACCATGTCGACAGTGACCTTGGCAAGTTCGCGGGTGTCCTTGAAGATCGTCGAATACTGCTCGCCGGCAATGATCGACTTGACCGACGGGATTTCCGCGTCCTGGCCGGTCACGACAGGCATCGGCATGTCGCCGCTGCCGTAGCCAACGCCCTTGAGCGACGACAGGATACCGATCGAGATGCCGTCGTAAGGCGAAAGCACGCCGTGCAGCTTCTTGTCGGAATAGGTCGAAGACAGAATGGCGTCCATACGGGACTGGGCGGTTGCCGGATCCCAGCGAAGGGTCGCGACCTTGTCCATGCCAACCTGGCCGGAGCCAACCTTCAGCGTGCCCTTGTCGATCAGCGGCTGGAGAACGCTCATCGCGCCATTGTAGAAGAAGAAGGCGTTGTTGTCGTCCGGCGAACCACCGAAGAGTTCGATGTTGAACGGACCGGCTTCGGTGTCGGCCTTGAGGCCCTTCACGAGCGAGGTCGCCTGCTGCACGCCAACCTGGAAGTTGTCGAAGGTGGCGTAGTAGTCGACGTTCGGCGTGTCGCGGATCAGGCGGTCGTAAGCGATGACCTTGATCTGCTGGTCAGCAGCCTGCTGCAGGACGTCCGACAGGGTCGTGCCGTCGATCGAGGCGATCACGAGCACCTTGGCGCCCTTGGTGATCATGTTTTCGATCTGCGCGAGCTGGTTCGGGATATCGTCTTCAGCGTACTGAAGATCGGTCCTGTAGCCACGCTCCTTCAGGACGTTGACCATGTTGTCGCCGTCGGCGATCCAGCGGGCAGACGACTTGGTCGGCATGGCAACGCCGACGAGGCCCTTGTCCTGGGCGCCGGCGGGTGCCGCAATCGACAGCCCGGCCATGATGGCGGCGGTTGCAAGATATTTGAACATGCGCATGGAATGCTCCTCCTTAGAGGCGGCTCCCTTCGAGCCGCCATAGTTCACGTGCTGCAACCGACCCCCTGTCGGCTGCAGGATCCGTATTAGTGGTTGTCGCGCGGAAGGCCGGCAGTCTGGGCGATCCGCTGATACTTCACCGCCGGTTCCAGCACCGCGCCGGTTTCCATCTGGCCGACGATGCCGCGCTGGATTTCCTGCCACGGTGTCTGGTGCTTCGGATACTGGTAGCCGCCGTTGGCCTCGAGCGCCTTGCGGCGTTCGGCAATTTCCTCATCCGAGATCAGGATATTGGCTTCGCCGCGACCGAGGTCGATGCGGACGCGGTCGCCGGTCCTCAGGATGGCAAGACCACCGCCGGCAGCCGCTTCCGGCGAAGCGTTGAGGATCGACGGGCTTCCCGACGTGCCGGACTGGCGGCCGTCGCCGATGCAGGCAAGCGAGGAAATGCCGCGCTTCAGGAGGTAGTCCGGTGCGCGCATGTTCACCACTTCGGCAGCACCCGGATAACCGATCGGTCCGGCACCGCGCATGAAGAGAATGGTGTGCTCGTCGATTTCCAGCGACGGGTCATCGATGCGGTGGTGGTAATCCTCCGGACCATCGAACACCACGGCCTTGCCTTCGAAGGCTTCCGGATCGTTCGGGTTCGACAGGTAACGCTCGCGAAATTCCGGCGAGATGACGCTGGTCTTCATGATCGCCGACGAGAAGAGGTTGCCGCGCAGGACGCGGAAGCCGGCGGCAGGCTTCAGTGGCTCCTCGTAACGACGGATGACCTTCTCGTCCTCAATGATGGCGCCGCGGCAGTTTTCGCCGATCGTCTTGCCGTTCACCGTCATGGCGTCTTCGTTGATGAGGCCATGGTTCATCAGCTGGTTGACGACGGCCGGAACACCACCAGCGTGGTAATAGTCCTCGCCGAGATATTCGCCGGCCGGCTGCAGGTTGACGAGCAGCGGCACGTCTTCGCCATAGGTCTGCCAGTCATCGACGCTGAGTTCGACTCCGATGTGGCGGGCAAGCGCGTTGAGGTGGATCGGAGCGTTGGTCGAACCGCCGATCGCCGAGTTGACGCGGATGGCGTTGATGAAGGCTTCCTTGGTCAGGATGTCGGAAGGCTTCAGGTCTTCCTTGACCATCTCGACGATGCGAAGGCCCGTAAGGTAGGCAACTTCCTGGCGGTCGCGGTACGGCGCCGGGATGGCGGCCGAACCCGGAAGCTGCATGCCGAGGGCTTCGGCAAGCGAGTTCATCGTGGTTGCTGTGCCCATGGTGTTGCAGTAGCCGGTCGAAGGCGCGGACGATGCAACGAGCTTGACGAAGCCGGCGTAGTCGATTTCGCCCTTTGCCAGCAGTTCGCGGGCCTTCCAGACGATCGTGCCCGAACCGGTGCGCTCGCCGCGGAACCAGCCGTTCAGCATCGGGCCGACCGACAGGGCAATCGACGGGATGTTGACGGTCGCGGCCGCCATCAGACAAGCGGGCGTGGTCTTGTCGCAACCGATCGTCAGCACCACGCCATCGAGCGGGTAACCGTAAAGAACTTCCACGAGGCCGAGATAGGCGAGGTTGCGGTCAAGGCCCGCCGTCGGGCGCTTGCCGGTTTCCTGGATCGGGTGCACCGGGAATTCGATCGCGATGCCGCCCGCTTCGCGGATACCTTCGCGCAGGCGGTTGGCCAGCTCGAGGTGGTGGCGGTTGCACGGCGAAAGATCCGAGCCGGTCTGGGCGATACCGATGATCGGACGGTCGGACTGAAGCTCTGCCTGGCTGAGGCCGAAGTTCATGTAGCGCTCAAGGTAAAGCGCCGTCATGTCCACGTTGTCGGGGTTGTCGAACCAGGCCCGCGAGCGGAGCTTGCGCATTTCCTGACGCCGGTGGTCGGTTTCTGCGATTTCGTTGGAGGGTGCGTTTTCAGAATTGCTCATGATCAGTCCTCGAATTCTTCCGTCTGGATGCGCCGGCCCAGCATAAAGGCGTCTGCCACATGCACCAGTGGCGAAAAATCAGTGTCGCTGGTGCCGGAGCGGACAAGGCTGACGAAGTCGCGATAAAGGTTGCGGTATTCGCGATCCTCTTCGACGATCTGCGGCTCGCCATCAACGATCAACCGGCTGCCGCCATGGGTGAGGACGACAGGGCCCTCTTCCGTCTCGACCCGGATGTCCCAGGTCTGCGGGCCCGTCTGGCGCCAGTCGAACTCTGCCGATACCGGCGTGCCGCTCACCATCTCGAATGCGAGCGATGCGGCGATCGGGGCCGCGCGGTTTGCCGGGAAGGTCAGGTCCGAGCGAACAAGATGGAATGGCTCGGGAAGGATGCGGGTGACGATGGACAGCGCGTTGATGCCGGGATCGAAGACGCCGAGCCCGCCCGGCTCCCAGATCCAGGCCTGGCCCGGATGCCAGTGGCGGACATCTTCCTTCCACTCGACGGAAACGCTTTTGATCTTCCGCCTGACAAGCAGTGCGCGTGCCGGCTCGACGGCGGCGGCAGCGCGCGAATGCCAGGTGGAAAACAGGGTGAGGCCCTTCGCCTTGGCCAGAGCTTCGAGTGCATAGACCTCGGAGAGGCTGGCGCCCGGCGGCTTTTCCAGCATCACATGCTTGCCGGCATCGAGCGCCGCGTTCGCCTGGGCAAAACGACCCTGCGGCGGGGTGCACAGCGACACCGCATCGATCCCGACGTCCGACGCGAGAAGGTCGGCGATGTCGTGGAAACAGTGCACGCCCTCAAGCTGCGCGTTGCGGCTTGCGACGGCAACGAGGTTCACGCCATCGGTTGCTTCGATGGCGCCGAGATGCTGATCCCGGGCGATCTTTCCAAGACCGACGATGGCAAGACGGATAGGAGCCATATCAGTCTCTCAGAGCGGCTTGACCGTGACCGGCACGTCGGCCGCGACCGCAAGCCGGTTGACCAGCGGAAGCTTGAACGGAGCCGCCGAGATCTCGAACACGTCGCCCGGCTCGGTCTTGATGCCTTCCGAGAAGGACAAGGTTGCCGTGCCGAAGAAATGCACATGCAGGTCGCCCGGCTGGCGGAAGATGTCATATTTGAAGTTGTGATGTTCCAGGTTGGCGATGGTGTGCGACATGTTCGCCTCGCCAGACAGGAACGGCTTTTCGAAGATGGCCTTGTCGCCGCGCAGCACGCGCGACCTACCTTCGACATGATCCGGCAGGTCGCCGACAAGGAGTTCCGGACCAAGGGCAGCCTGGCGCAGCTTGGAATGCGCGAGCCAGAGATAATTGCCCTTCTCGGTCACATGGTCGGAAAACTCGTTGGCAAGGCAGAAGCCGAGGCGGAACGGCGTGCCGTCCGGTCCGATCATATAGATGCCGGCAAGTTCCGGCTCCTCGCCACCATCCAGCGCGAATGCCGGGGAAACCAGATCCTCGCCCGTGGCGCGCAGCTGCGAGCCGTTGCCCTTGTAGAACCATTCCGGCTGCACGCCCGCCTGGCCCGGCTGCGGCTTGCCGCCCTCGACACCCATCAGGAACATGCGCATGGAATCAGTCGGCTTTTCTTCCGCCTGGGCTGCCTTGTGCATCTTGTCGCGGCCATCGGCAGAACCAAGATGCGTCAGGCCGGTGCCGGCGACGATGAAATGTGCAGGATCTGGATGCGTGATCGGCAGGGCAATCTTGTTGCTTGCAGCCGCCTGATCGAGGTCGACCACCGCACCGAGGCCCAGGCTGTCGATCTGCTGCGAAAGCGTGCGCGAGGCAGCAATTGCCTGCGTGGCGAGATCATACGTGGAAGACGCGCCATTGACGACACGCGCCTGCCCTTCCCCATCCCAAGCCACAACCTTGATGGCTCCGGCATCGTCCCGAACCTGAAGAATACGCAACATCGATCAACCACCTAACGCTTGTCCGATAATGCGATGCCGCATCGCGAGGGCATTCGCATCTCCCCCACCGGAACGTGGGTGTCCCGATGCATTCGAAAAATACGACTATTGGAAGCGTGCGAGGCTTGTCAAGCGCGCTTCCCCGCCGGTTAACCAACGCGCTAAATTATCCAGCGCAGATTTTAGCGCGATAAATCAGCATCTTGTGAAGGATAAAATTGCACTCCTGAAAATCAGGTTGTGCAGATTCTTCATTTTCCCGCTTGAAAAAGTAATATTATATGTGAATGCTCTATTCGTCAGTTCGCTTTCTCATCACTGGGAGGATTTCAGATGAAAAGAGCACTCGCGACGGCTGCGGCCGTCCTTACGCTATCACTAGCGTCCACCGTTTCCGCCGCATCGTTGACCGTCGGCTTCTCGCAGATCGGCTCCGAATCCGGCTGGCGCGCGGCAGAAACCACCGTCACCAAGCAGGAAGCTGAAAAGCGCGGCGTGAACCTCAAGTTCGCCGATGCACAGCAGAAGCAGGAAAACCAGATCAAGGCGATCCGCGGGTTCATTGCCCAGGGCGTTGACGCGATCTTCATCGCACCGGTCGTTGCTACCGGCTGGGACGCCGTTCTTAAGGAAGCCAAGGAAGAAAACATCCCGGTTATCCTGCTCGACCGCGAAATCGACGCGCCGAAGGACCTCTACCTGACGGCGGTCACCTCCGACACGGTCTACGAAGGCAAGGTTGCCGGCGAATGGCTGGTGAACGAAGTGGCCGGCAAGGACTGCAAGGTGGTCGAACTTCAGGGCACCACCGGTTCGTCACCGGCGATCAACCGCAAGAAGGGCTTTGAAGAAGCGATTGCCGGCAAGGACAACATCAAGATCGTTCGTTCGCAAACCGGTGACTTCACCCGCACCAAGGGCAAGGAAGTCATGGAAAGCTTCATCAAGGCCGAAGGCGGCGGCAAGGACATCTGCGCTGTCTACGCTCATAACGACGACATGGCTGTCGGCGCCATCCAGGCCATCAAGGAAGCCGGCCTGAAGCCGGGCTCCGACATCAAGGTGCTGTCGATCGACGCTGTTCCGGATATCTTCCAGGCCATGGCGAAGGGCGAGGCCAACGCAACTGTCGAGCTGACCCCGAACATGGCAGGCCCGGCCTTTGACGCTCTTGAAGCCTACCTGAAGGACAAGAAGGAGCCGCCGAAGTGGATCCAGACCGAGTCGAAGCTCTACACAGCTGCCGACGACCCGATGAAGGTCTACGAAGCCAAGAAGAACCTCGGCTACTGACCGTCAGGCACTCTGGCCGACGTCTCGTCGGTGCAGTTGCTCTCAAGGACCGGAGCGGCGCCCGCCGCTGCTCCGGCCCAGCGTATCGATGACCCGCAAGCCTGGGACCGGTACGTCACACGAACAGCAAGAGCGCATCATTTCGCGTAGCAATGCGCGGCGCCATGGTCTGCGGGTCACATATAATGACGGATACCAATACGCTTCTGGAAGCACGCGGAATCGGCAAATCCTTCCTTGGGATTACCGCGCTGGATGGAGTGGACTTCACGCTGGAAGCCGGCGAGATCCATGCCCTGCTTGGCGAAAACGGCGCCGGGAAATCAACGCTGATCAAGATCCTGACGGGCGTCTACACGCGTGACCGCGGAACCATGCGCATGCATGGCCAGGAGGTGACGCCGGCGAATGTGGGCGAAGCGCAGGCGCTCGGCATCGGGACCGTCTACCAGGAAGTAAACCTGCTCGAAAACCTGACGGTTGCCGAAAACCTGTTCCTCGGCCGCCAGCCGCGGCGCTTCGGCCTGATCGATCGGCGCGAGATGCGCCGCCGCTCCAAGGCGCTGCTCGAGCGCTACGGTCTCGACATCGACGTCGACGCGCTGCTTTCTTCTTATTCCGTCGCGGTCCGACAGATCGTGGCGATCGCCCGTGCCGTTGATCTTTCCGGCAAGGTGCTGGTTCTCGATGAACCGACGGCCAGCCTCGATGCGCATGAAGTCGAGATGTTGTTCTCGGTACTGCGCAAGCTGCGCGAGGATGGGCTCGGCATCATCATCATCACCCACTTCCTCAACCAGGTTTATGCCGTGGCCGACCGCGTGACGGTGCTGCGCAACGGCCGCCTCGTCGGCACCAAGAAGCTTTCCGACCTGCCGCGCCTTGAACTCATCTCCATGATGCTCGGCCGCGAACTGCAGCACATTACCCGCGACCACCAGGCCGAAGATGCAACCGTCGCTTCGACGGCGGAAGCGCCGATCCAGTTCCTGGGTTACGGCAAGCGCGGCAGCGTCGCGCCATTCGATCTCCAGGTGAGGCCGGGTGAAGTGGTTGGCGTTGCCGGGCTTCTCGGCTCGGGGCGTTCGGAAACGGCCTTCCTGTTGTTCGGGATCGATCGCGCCGACAGCGGGACGGCAATGGTCGACGGCAAGGAGGTCACGCTCTCCTCCCCGGAAGCAGCGATCGCAAACGGCTTCGGCTTCTGCCCGGAGGAACGCAAGACCGACGGCATCATCGGTGACTTCTCGGTGGCAGACAACATCGCGCTCGCGCTCCAGGCGCGGCAGGGCTGGGCAAAACCCATCACATCCGCCGAGAAGACGGCGCTTGCCGACAGCTTCATCAAGTCCCTGGACATCCGCCCGGCGGACCCGGAGCGGCCGATCAAGTTCCTGTCCGGCGGCAACCAGCAGAAGGCGATCCTCGCCCGTTGGCTGGCGACAGACCCGCGCCTGCTGATCCTCGATGAGCCGACCCGCGGCATCGATATCGGGGCGCATGCCGAAATCCTGAAGATGATCGAGAAACTTTGTGCCGAGGGCATGTCGCTGGTGGTCATTTCATCGGAACTCGAGGAACTCACTGCCGTCGCGCATCGCGTCATTGTCCTGTCCGACCGCAAGCATGTTGCGGAACTGGCCGGCAGTGAAATGACGGCCGACAACATCATGCAGGCAATTGCCTCCTCGGCCAGAACGGAGGCCGCGTGATGAACCGCGTTTCCCGTCGTCTGAAGCGGCTTGCACCGCAGATCATCGCGCTGGCGATCATCCTCGCGCTGATCACGGTCATCACCCCGGGCTTCCTCACGGTGTCGGTCCAGAACGGCCGGCTTTACGGCAGCCTCATTGACATCCTTGTGCGTGCAGCGCCCGTCGCACTCCTGACGATCGGCATGACGCTGGTGATCGCCACGCGCGGCATCGACTTGTCGATCGGCGCGGTGATTGCCATCTGCGGCGCGGTCGCGGCAACGCTGATTACCCAGGATTATCCGCTGCCGGTGGTGATCGTCGTCTCGCTTGCGGTCGGCCTCGCCTGCGGACTGTGGAACGGCGTGCTGGTCGCGCTCCTCGACATCCAGCCGATCATCGCGACTCTGATTCTCATGGTGGCAGGGCGTGGCATCGCCCAGCTCGTGACCGAGGGGGCGATCCTCACCTTCAACAATGATTCCTTTTCGGCACTCGGGTCCGGCTCGCTTGGCGGCATTCCCATCCCGGTGCTGATCTGGATTGCAGCCGCGATCCTGATCGGGCTTCTGGTGCGCCGCTCGGCACTCGGTTTCCTGATCGAGGCGACCGGCATCAACCGCCGCGCGGCCACGCTTGCCGGGGTGAAGGCACGTTTCCTCCTTTTCTTCGTCTATGCCGTCTCCGGCCTCTGTGCGGCAATCGCTGGCCTGATCGTCACCGCCGACATCCGCGGCGCGGACGCCAACAATGCCGGCCTCTGGCTGGAACTGGACGCCATTCTCGCCGTCGTCATCGGCGGCACCTCGCTCAACGGCGGGCGCTTCTCGATCGCGGCATCGCTGATCGGCGCGCTGATCATCCAGTCGATCAACACCGGCATCCTCGTTTCGGGCTTCCCGCCGGAATTCAACCTGATCATCAAGGCCGTCATCATCGTGATCGTTCTGACGCTGCAGTCTTCGGCCGTCATATCGCTGCTGAACTTCGTGAAGCCCGCCAAACGCGGCCCGGAAACCCGCAATGTGAAGCCCCTTGATGAGGCAGAAGGGACCGCACGATGATCCACGCGCGCAACCTCCCGTTCGTGACGACGCTCGGCATCTTCGTGATCGCCTATGCGCTCTGCGTCGCGCAGTTCCCGAACATGCTGTCGACCCGGGTGATCGGCAACCTGTTGACCGACAACGCATTCCTTGGCATCGCGGCGGTCGGCATGACCTTCGTCATCCTGTCCGGCGGCATCGACCTATCGATCGGCTCGGTGATTGCCTTCACCAGCGTCTTCGTCGCCGTCATGGTCGGGTCGCTCGGCGTCCACCCGCTGGTTGCCTTCGCGGCGGTGCTCGTCATTTCCACGATCTTCGGCAGCCTGATGGGCGCGATGATCCGCTACCTGGACATTCCGCCCTTCGTGGTGACGCTCGCGGGCATGTTCCTGGCGCGCGGCGCGGCCTATCTTATTTCAACCGAGTCCGTGCCGATCTCGCATGAGATCATCGACACGATCCAGGGCTTCTATTTCCGCTTCCCCGGCGGCGGGCGGTTGACGGCGCTTGCCATGCTGATGCTGGCGGTGTTCATCGCCGGTTCGTTCATCGCGGGGCGCACGCGCTTCGGCGCCAATGTCTATGCCATCGGCGGAAACCAGCAGTCCGCGGAACTGATGGGCGTGCCGGTCGGCTCGACCACGATCGGCATCTATGCGCTCTCCGGCTTCCTCTCCGGTCTCGCAGGCATCGCCTATACGCTCTACACCTCCTCCGGTTATTCGCTGGCGACGGTCGGCGTGGAGCTTGATGCGATTGCCGCCGTGGTGATCGGCGGGACCCTGCTGACCGGCGGTGTCGGCCTTGTCGCCGGCACCTTTGTCGGGATCCTGATCCAGGGCCTGATCCAGACCTACATCGTCTTCGATGGCTCGCTTTCTTCCTGGTGGACCAAAATTGTCATCGGCATCCTGCTTTTTGTGTTCATCGTGTTGCAGCGCGGAATCATCTGGTATTCAAACAGGAAATTGGCGGAGAGCCGGCTTAAGGAAGTGTGATGGGTCTTCTGGAAACGACGATCAGCGGGCGAACGCGCCGCAGCAACCACGCGCATGTGGTGGCGGAGCTCGGTCGCGGCATCGTTTCCGGCAAGATCGCGGAAGGATCGCTGCTGCCTGGCGATTCGGAGCTTTCCGCCCGCTTCGGGGTCTCACGCACGGTGCTCCGCGAAGCCATGAAGACACTCGCGGCCAAGCGGCTGGTGGAAGCGAAGGCCAAGGTCGGCACCCGGGTGCTCGACAAGGCGAGCTGGAATTTCTTTGATTCGGACGTGCTCGGCTGGCGGTTCGAGTCCGGCCTCGACTACGAGTTCATCGAACATCTGGCGGAAATGCGCATGGCGCTGGAGCCGGCAGCGGCGGCAGCAGCGGCGGTGCGCGCATCGAGCGATGATATCGTTGCGCTTTACGCCATTGCCGCGAAGTTCGACGACCTGTCGCATACGCCAGAAACGATCGCGCAGGTGGACCTCGACTTCCACCTCGCCATTGCCCGCATGTCCGGCAACCCGTTCATGCGCTCGGCAAGCGCGTTGATCGAGGCAGCGCTTGCCATCTCCTTCCAGCTGTCGTCGCCGGCGGCCTCGCCGGAAAAGATCGACGAGGTGGCCGCCAACCACCTGCGGATCACGCATGCGATTGCCTCGCGGGACCCGCAAAAGGCGATCGCCGCGATGCGCCACGTCATCGAGGTCGGCAAGGGCCGCATCCTCAGCACCTTCGACGTGACGCTGCCGGCCTGAGCCTTACCGCGGCTCGAGCGTCATCATCAGGTTGGCGAGCAAGGCCGTGCGTGGCGCAACGCTGCTGACAAAAATATGCTCGTGGAAGGTATGCGGCCCTGCCCCGTCGGCACCAAGACCATCCAGCGTCGGCACGCCCATGGCCGCCGTGAAGTTACCGTCGGAGCCGCCACCGGTCGCCATGCCTTCGAGCGTGATGCCGAGGCCGCTCGCGATCTCGGCCGCCTGGTCGAACAGGCGCTTCCCTCGACCGTCTGTGCAAACGGAGGGCGGTTCATCTTTCCGGCAATCTCGAAACTGATGTCAGGATCGACCGGCTTCATCGATTCGATCTTCGCCGTCACCTCGCGGGCGCTCTCGTCGTCGGGAACACGAACATCCACCTGCATGCGGCACTCCGCCGGCACGGTGTTGCGACCGGTGCCGCCATGGATCGTGCCGACGGTCACGGTAATGCCGCGCCCGGTGTCGTTCAGCGCTTCAAGTTCCAGCACCAGCCGGGCCGCCGCACGAACCGCACTGCGACCATCCTGCGGCCGTGCGCCCGCGTGGGCGGCGCGACCTTGTACCGTGATGTCGTACATGGCCACACCCTTGCGCGCGACGACGACCTTGCCGCCATCGCGGGCGGGCTCCACGACCAGGGCGTAACCTGCGGTCTTGGCTGCCTCTTCCATGAAGGCGCGCGATGAAAGGCTGCCCATCTCCTCGTCCGGCACGAACAGAAGGTCGATCGGCATCCTGGATCCGCGTTGCACGGCAAGCGTCATCGCCTCGAGCGCCATCAGCGCTCCGGATTTCATGTCATAGATGCCCGGGCCATAGAGGCTGTCACCTTCCTGGCGCAGCGGAAGTTCGTTATCGATGACGCCGACGGCATGCACCGTGTCGAGATGCGCAAGCACCAGCACCGTTTTTTCGTTGCTGCCGGCCGGACGCGGCGAACGCACCGCCAGGATATCACCATAGCCAAGTGTGCCGGGCAAACGCTCAACCTCCAGACCGGATGCCCTGGCGCGTACTTCGACGTGATCAGCCAACCGGTTGACGGCTGCCGCATCCCGCGTCGGGGTCTCGATCTCCACCCAGGCCTTCAACTCCTCGATCAGGGCTTCGGCATCGATGTCTTCTGCGGAAACGGCAAGCGTCATGAAAAGTCCTCGGTTTCAAAATTTGTAATGGGTGGGCACGGTCGATGTCACCGGCCGTTGACAAGCGCCAGGATGAGTTGGTGGACATTGCCGCCGTCGCTCATCTCGACGCGGTCGAAATCTGAACTCTTCTGGCGTTGCGCGCGCGAAATCTCCCCGAGCTTCGCCTGCAGTGCCGCCCGCACCTTGGTGCATTTCGGGTCATTCGGCGCGCTCAGGCCAATGCTGACACGCTCGATCTCCTTGACCATGTCCTTGATCATCACGCCATGCACGGCCTCGTGGCGGCGCACGCCGGTGATGAACGCATCCCACTTGCGCTTCAGGTCCTGGGAGAGTGGCGAGGACGGTTTGGGCAGGGTGTAGGTGATGATGAGCCTGGGGCGCGCGGTTGTCAGCGTGCAGGAGCCGTCCGGCTGCGGCACGTATTTCCGTGTCCAGGTGAGCTTGAAGTTGGTGAGCGCAATCGTGCGCACTTCCTGCCCGATCTTCGGGCCGCGCTCGCCGATCGAGGCATAGAGCTCGACGCCGGAGGTGCCGGAGATGGCGTAGGTCTTCCATTCCTCGACCGGCTGCCATGGCTCCTGCGCCATCGCCGCCTCGGCAAGGAGAAAAGCCACAGCCGTCAGCCAGAAAGACCTCATCCAGTCACGCGGCTCCCTCGATATCCTTTGGATGAGAACTAGAGGCAGTCACCGATCGATGCAATAGGATGAAGCTGCGGGCAAATCTTTCGGGCTGCGGCCTCAGTCCTCGGGAAAGATCGGATCTTTCACGAACTTGCCGCCCTGGTAGACGGCCATCGCCGAGGTGGGCGCTGGCCGCTCCTGCGTTGCATCAAGCTCGGCCCGAAACCGCTCAGCGTTGTCCTTCGGGCGCCATCCGAGATAGGAGGCGTGAGAGTTATCCCACCACTTGCTGTCATTGTCGGAAATGCCCCAGATGATCGGGCAGCCAAGCATCGGCGCGCGGAAGACGCAGCCGACCAGCGACACGAAGTCGTCATAGGACATCCAGCCTGACAGCATCCGGTGGTTCAGCGGCTTTTCGAAGCAACTGCCGATACGAACGATCGCGGTTTCCTGCCCGAACTTGTCGAAATACATGCTCGCCAGCGCTTCACCGAAGCATTTTGAGACGCCGTAAAGGCCGTCGGGCTTCATCGGCGCCTTGACGTCGATATGCTGGTCCTGCCGGTAGAAGCCGACAACGTGGTTGGAGCTTGCAAAGATTATGCGCGGATGCCCGTGGGCGCGCGCTGCCTCATAGAGGTTGAAGAGCCCCAGAAGGTTTGCGTTGAGGATCTTGGAGAACTTGTCCTCCACCGAGACGCCGCCAAGATGGAGGATGCCGTCGCAGCCTTCGACGAGCTTCATGACCGCCTCGGCGTCACCGAGATCGCAGGTGACGACTTCCTCGTTCGGCCCGGCAGCACCGAGGTCCGCGATGTCGGACAGCCGAAGGATCTCCGCCTGCCCCGACAAGCGGGCGCGCATCGCGCTTCCCAGGCCGCCGGCCGCACCTGTGATCAGAAGTCTCTTCAACACGTCATCCTCCCAAAGCGGCCAAGCGACCGCTCGCTGCCATTCACGCCAACTTGTTCGAGACAAGCACTACCACTTATCATACATCTTGACTTGCACTGGTCAACAAGCCACCGCACCGTTAAACAAGCTGGAATACCTGGCATACGAGTTGCCGCCCCAAGAGCAACCCCTGTCGGCAAGGAGGGCACTGTGAGCGTAGATGTGAAGGTCGATACCGGCAGGGGATCGAGGACACTGGTGTCTCGGCTGGCCGATTCGCTGCGCGAGGCCATCAAGGCGGGAGAGTTTGCTCCAGGCTCGCGGCTGCCAAGCGAAGCGCAACTGACCGAGGCGCACGGGGTGAGCCGCACCGTGGTTCGCGAAGCAATCGCAGCCCTGCGCGCCGACCGCCTTGTCGAGGCGCGGCAAGGCGCTGGCGTCTTCGTGCTGGATATGCCTGCAGAGCCGCAGCCGGCGCCATTGTCCTTGCAGGACATAGACCTGGCGCGGGTTTCATCGATGATCGAGTTGCTCGAACTGCGCACGGCCGTGGAGGTCGAGGCGGCAGGGCTCGCCGCGGTGCGCCGGTCGCCGGCCCAGGAAGAAGTCATCCTCGAAAAGCATTACGCGGTGCGCGCCTGCCTTGAGGCCTCCAAGCCCACCAGCGAGGCTGACTTTGCGCTGCACCTGGCGATTGCCGAGGCCACCAACAACCCGCGCTTTCGCGAGTTTCTGACGATGATCGGCCGCAGCGTGATCCCGCGTGCCGCCCTTCGTCCAGACGAGTCCGAAAAGGACCAGGCGGCCTATATCAAGCTTCTGGACGAAGAGCATAACGCCATCGTGGTTGCCATCTCGGATGGCAATGAGGAAGCCGCCCGCGAGGCAATGCGCAGCCACCTGCGCGGAAGCCAGCTTCGCTACCGCACGCTGCTGCGGACGGTCCGTGAATCTGTAAGATGAGCTGTTGACACAGATCGGCCACACCTGTACGACAACTCAAGTCTGGAGGAGACGCTTACAGAGGAATTCATATGATGACGCCAGAAGAGATCAAGGCGGCACTTGGTGCCGGCCTTCTGTCCTTTCCCGTGACGCATTTTGATGCGGAAGGTCAGTTCCAGCCGGAAAGCTACCAGCGCCACATCGAATGGCTGTCAGGCTTTGAAGCGCCCGTTCTGTTTGCCGCGGGCGGCACCGGCGAGTTCTTCTCGCTCTCCCCTGACGAAATTCCCGGCATCGTCAAATCTGCCAAGGAAGCATCCGGCAAGACCGCGATCGTCTCTGGCTGCGGTTTCGGCTCGCATGTCGGCGTCCAGCTTGCCAAGGATGTCGAGAAGGCCGGTGCCGACGGCATCCTGCTTCTGCCCCACTACCTGATCGATGCGCCGCAGGAAGGCCTTTACCAGCACGTCAAGCGCATCTGCCAGTCGGTCGGCATCGGGGTCATGGTTTATAACCGCGACAACTCCGTGCTGCAGGTCGATACCCTGAAGCGCCTTTGCGACGAATGCCCGAACCTCATCGGCTTCAAGGACGGCACCGGCGATATCGGCCTCGTGCGCCAGATCACCGCGACGATGGGCGATCGCCTGATGTATCTCGGCGGCATGCCGACCGCGGAGCTTTTCGCCGAAGCGTATCTCGGCGCCGGCTTCACCACCTACTCATCAGCCGTCTTCAACTTCGTGCCGGGGCTTGCGGTCGAGTTCTACAAGGCGCTGCGCGCCGGCAACCGCACCCGCTGCGAAGAAATCCTGCGCGACTTCTTCTATCCGTTCATGGCGATCCGCAACCGCCGCAAGGGTTATGCCGTCGCCGCCATCAAGGCCGGCGTTCGCCTGCAGGGCTTTGATGCCGGCAAGGTTCGCCCGCCGCTGGACGATCTGACGGCAGAAGAAGAGCAGATGCTTTCCAAGCTCATTGGCAGCCACAAGCGGTAACACCCGATGAAGATCGTCGCCGTTCGCACCCACCTTCTCGAGCACAAGCTCGACGTTGCCTTCGAAAGCGCCTCGATGCGCTTCGATCGCCGGGCGCATGTCCTCGTCGAGATCGAATGTGATGACGGCACGACCGGCTGGGGTGAGTGCCTTGGCCCGGCAAGGCCGAACGCGGCAGTCGTCGCGACCTATGCGAACTGGCTGATCGGTGCCGATCCGCTGGAAAACGAAAAGCTCTGGGCGGTGCTCTACAACGCACTGCGCGACCAGGGCCAGCGCGGGCTTGCCGTGACGGCCCTGTCCGGCATCGACATCGCGCTCTGGGACATCAAGGGCAAGCACTTCGGCGTTCCCGTCTCCACCCTACTCGGTGGCCGGTTCCGCGAGAGCGTGCGGGCCTACGCGACGGGCAGCTTCAAGCGCGATGGCGTCGACCGCGTCGAAGACAATGCAGCCGATGTTGCCCGCTACCGCGCGGAGGGCTTCCACGCCACCAAGATCAAGATCGGCTTCGGCGTTGATGAGGACCTGCGGGTGATCCGCGCTGTGCGCGATGCGGCCGGCCCTGACATGCGTCTGATGATTGACGCCAACCACGGATATGATGTCGTGGAAGCGATCCGGCTGGGCAATGCCGCCGCTGAATACGGCATCGACTGGTTCGAAGAGCCGGTGGTGCCGGAGCAACTGGCTGCTTATCGGGAAGTACGCGCAAAACAGCCGATCCCGGTTGCCGGTGGCGAAACCTGGCACAGCCGCTGGGGCATGCGCGAGCCGATCGAAACCCGTGCGGTCGATATCCTGCAGCCTGACCTCGCCGGCGTTGGCGGCTTTACTGAAGCCAAGCGTGTCGCCGACCTTACCGCGCTCCATGGCATTCGGGTTGTACCGCATGTCTGGGGTACGGCCGTTCATATCGCCGCAGCGCTACAGTTCATGGCTGCGATGATCCCGAGCCCGGTCCGCGTCAATCCGATCGAGCCGATCCTGGAATTCGACCGCACCAACAATCCGTTCCGTCAGGCGGTGATCAAAACGCCGATCGAACACGAGCGCGGCGTGGTTCAGATCCCGAACGGCCCCGGCCTTGGGATCGAGATCAACCGCGATGCGCTCGCCGAATATCGCATGGGAGACATCTGATGCTCGTCCGCCCCCTTTCCGGCAATCCTCCCAAGACAAAGCTGCCCAAGGGCGCGGTCGACACTCAGATGCATGCTTACCTGCCGGGATATCCTTCCCTGCCCGGCGGCCCCGGCCTTCCCGCGGGCGACCTGCCTACCCCGGCTCAATATCGCGAACTGATGCGCTGGCTCGGCATCGACCGCGTGATCGTCACGCAGGGCAATGCGCAACAGCGCGACAATTCCAACCTCAACGCCTGCCTTGCCGAATTCGGCCCGATTGCCCGCGGCGTATGCGTCATCGACTCCGCCACCTCGGACGAGGAACTGGATAGGCTTGCGGCAGCCGGCAATGTCGGCGCCCGCATCATGGACTTGCCCGGTGGCGCGGTGGACCTGTCCGAGCTTGAGGCGGTCGACGCCAAGGCCGCGTCTCGCAACTGGGTGGTGGCGGTCCAGTTCGACGGCAGCAACATCCTGGACCACGAACCCCGCTTGAAGGCCATGAAATCGCGGTGGGTCTTCGACCATCACGGCAAGTTCTTCGCAGGCGTCACGCCAGACAGCCCGCAGGTCGATGCCGTGAAGCGCCTGATCGATGGCGGCAAGTGCTGGTTCAAGTTTGCCGGGGTCTATGAATCATCCAAGGCCGGCGGACCGGATTATGCCGACGTCGCAGCTATCGCCCGCGAAATCGCCCGCTATGCCCCCGAACGCATCGTCTGGGGCACGAACTGGCCCCACAACCTAGCTCGCGAACAGAGAGATTATCCGGATGACGTGGCGCTGACGGACACGGTGCTTGGATGGTTCCCGGACGAGGCGGGCCGCGATCTGGCGCTCGTGAAAAACCCCGAAGAGCTTTACGGCCTGCCCGCCTGGGCAGACGGCAGAGACTGAATTTCCAGACGACCGGGGCGTGGAGGCCCTGACGTTAATCCAAGAGGAGGACATCATGAAACTGACCAAAATGCTCGGCCTGGCATTCGGCATCGCGCTTGGCGCGACGGCTGCCCATGCCCAGGTGACACTACGCTCCGCCGACATCCACCCGGATGGCTATCCGACCGTCGATGCCGTCAAATATATGGGCGAGTTGCTCGAAAAGAGCACCGACGGCCGCATCAAGATCCAGGTCATGAACAACGCTGTTCTTGGCCAGGAAAAGGACACGATCGAACAAACCCGCTTCGGCGTCATCGACATGAACCGCGTCAACGCCGCGCCGTTCAACAACCTCGTGCCGGAAACGACCGTTCTCGGCCTGCCCTTCCTGTTCCGCTCGACGGAGCACATGCACAAGGTCGTCGACGGTCCGATCGGCGAGAATATCCTCAAGGCCTTCGAGCCGCACGGCCTGATCGGCCTTGCCTATTATGACTCGGGCGCGCGCTCCTTCTACACCACGAAGAAGCCGATCGAGAAGCTCGCCGACCTCAAGGGCATGAAGATCCGCGTCCAGCAGTCCGACCTGTGGATCGCCATGATGCAGGCCTTTGGCGCCAACCCGACGCCGATGCCGATGGGCGAAGTCTATTCCTCGCTCGAGACCGGCGTGGTCGACGGCGCCGAAAACAACTGGCCGTCCTACGAGTCTGCCCGTCACTACGAAGTGGCCAAGAACTACACCCTGACGCAGCACTCGCTGAACCCGGAAATCCTGGTCATGTCCAAGATCTCCTGGGACAAGCTGACGCCGGAGGACCAGAAGGCCGTGCGCGAAGCCGCCAAGGAATCCGTCAAGAAGATGCGTGAACTCTGGACGGCTCGCGAAAAGAGCTCGGAAGAGAAGGTTCGCGCCGGCGGCGCCAAGGTCATCGAAGTGGACAAGGAAGAATTCTCGGCCGCGATGAAGCCTGTCTACGACAAGTTCGTGACCGACCCGAAGCAGAAGGCCCTGCTCGAGCAGATCCAGGCCGTCAAGTAATCCGCAAGCAATGTCCGGCCCTCTCCGCGAGGGCCGGTTTTACTTCCGGCGCAGGACACGCGCGCGCCGGATCGTGGAGGACAGGTTCGTGAGAAACTTCATGTTGGCCATCAGGCCGATCTTGGGCGGGCTCAGCCGCCTGATGCTTTATATTGCCGGGATCGGCATGATCGGGATGACGCTCATCGTCGGTTGGCAGGTGTTCGGCCGTTACGTGCTGAACGACTCGCCCAGCTGGTCCGAGCCGCTGTCGCTTTACCTCATGTCCTGGTTCATCATGCTCGGCGCCGCCGTCGGCGTGCGCGAAAGCGTGCACCTGGGGCTCGACATCGTCCGCCACGTGGTGCCGCCCGTCATCCAGAAGGCGATGGACATCACCAGCCTCGTCCTGATCGTGCTCTTCGGGCTCGCCATGACCTATTACTCGACGCTGCTCGCCCAGGGCACCTGGTCCGCGACCATTCCGGTTCTCGGCTGGCCGGGCGGCACCGACTTCTTCCCGATGATCTTCGGCGGCACGATGATCGCCGTCTTCGCCCTGGAGCGCCTAGCCGACATCATCATCGGTGTCGACGTGGCGGCCGACGTCCTCGTGCAGGAGGCTGCATAATGGCTTATGCCATCCTTTTTGGTTCATTCACGGCGCTGATGATCATCGGCATGCCGATTGCCTTCTGCCTCGGCATCGCGTCCTTCGCGACCGTGCTTTACATCGGCCTGCCGCCGATCGTGATCTTCCAGCAGCTGAACTCCGGCATGAACGTCTTCGCCATGATGGCGATCCCGTTCTTCATCTTCGCGGGCGACCTGATGGTGCGCGGTGGCATTGCCACGCGGCTGATCCGCTTTGCGGCCGGCCTTGTTGGACACCTGCGCGGTGGCCTCGGTCAGGTCAACGTCGTTGCCTCCACCCTGTTCGGTGGCATCTCGGGCTCCGCCGTTGCGGATGCCTCCGCTGTCGGCGGCCTGATGATCCCGCAGATGGCGGCGCGTGGGTATGACCGGGACTACGCAGTCAACGTGACCGCCAATGCCGCGATCATCGCGCTGATGATCCCGCCGTCGCACAACATGATCCTTTATTCGATCGCAGCGGGCGGCAATGTTTCGGTGGCCGACCTCTTCACCGCCGGCATCCTGCCCGGGATCCTGCTTGCCGGCGCCCTGATGCTCACCGCCTGGTGGGTTGCGGTAAAGCGCGGTTATCCGGCCGATGCCTTCCCGGGCATTGCGCGCGTCGGCTACTATTTCCTGGCCTCGCTGCCCGGCATCCTCCTCATCGCCATCATCTTCGGTGGCGTTCGTTCGGGCGTGTTCACGGCAACGGAAAGCTCCTGCATTGCCGTGCTCTACGCCTTCCTCGTCGCGATGCTGGTCTATCGCGAATTGAACTGGGAAGGTTTTGTCGAAGCCGTGATGGGTGCGGTGCGCACCACCGCGATGGTGCTGCTGGTCATCGGCACCGCCGCCTCCTTCGGCTGGCTCATGGCCTTCCTCCAGGTTCAGACCCTGATCATTTCGGCGATCAGTGCGATCTCCGACAACCCGATCATCGTGCTCTTGATGATCAACGTCATCCTGCTGGTGCTCGGCACCTTCATGGACATGGCGCCGATGGTCATCATCGCAACGCCGATCCTGCTGCCGGTCGTCAAGGCCTTCGGCATCGACCCGGTCCACTTCGGCGTGGTGATGATCCTGAACGCCGGCATCGGGTTGAATACGCCGCCGGTCGGCACCGTTCTTTTCGTCAGTTGCGCGGTGGGCGGCATCTCGATCCGCGAGGCGATGCGAACGATCTGGCCGTTCTTTGGCGCCAGCGTCGCCGTGCTGCTGCTCGTGACATACATTCCCGCGCTATCTCTGTGGCTGCCAAGCCTTTTCAAATAGCCAGCAGACGCTTAACAGTTTTCCTCCGGTCCCGCTCTCCAAGGCGGGACCTTCCACATAAGGGAGAGGCCCATGACCATCTATCAGAACCTCATTGCCGGCGAATGGGTCGGCACGGACGCGTCCAAGAACATCAGCCCCTCGGACACGAATGATGTCGTGGGCATGTATGCGCAGGGCAGCGCCGAAGACGCAAAGCAGGCGATTGCCGCGGCCAAGGCCGCCTTCCCGGCATGGTCGCGTTCCGGCATTCTCGAGCGCCACGCGATCCTGAAGAAGACCTCCGACGAGATCCTTGCCCGCAAGGACGAGCTTGGCGCGCTTCTCGCGCGTGAGGAAGGAAAGATCCTTCCCGAAGCCACCGGCGAAGTTATTCGTGCCGCGCAGATTTTCGATTTCTTTGCAGGCGAGACACTGCGCCTTACCGGCGAAGTCGTTCCCTCGGCCCGCCCGAACATCGGCGTCGAGATCACCCGCGAACCGCTCGGCGTCATCGGCATCATCACGCCGTGGAACTTCCCGATCGCCATCCCGGCCTGGAAGATCGCGCCGGCGCTGGCCTACGGCAACACCGTTGTCTTCAAGCCCGCGGACCTCGTTCCGGGTTGCGCCTGGGCGATCGTTGACATCATGCACCGCGCCGGTCTGCCGAAGGGCGTTCTGAACCTCGTGATGGGCCGCGGCTCGGTCGTCGGCCAGGCCATGCTCGACAGCCCGGATCTCGCCGGCATCACCTTCACCGGCTCCACCGGTACGGGCAAGCGCGTGGCGCTCGCTTCCATCGAGCACAATCGCAAGTTCCAGCTTGAAATGGGCGGCAAGAACCCGATGGTCGTCCTGGATGACGCCGACCTCAACGTCGCCGTCGAAGCGGCCGCCAATTCCGGCTTCTTCTCCACCGGCCAGCGCTGCACGGCCTCCTCGCGCATCATCGTGACGGAAGGCATCCACGACAAATTCGTCGCGGCTCTGACCGAGAAGCTGAAGACCCTCAACGTCGACAACGCCATGAAGGCCGGTACCCATATCGGCCCGGTGGTGGACGAAAAGCAGCTGAAGACGGATACGGACTATATCGAGATCGGCAAGCAGGAAGGCGCGAAGCTCGCCTTCGGCGGCGACCTCGTGAAGCGCGAGACGCCCGGCTTCTACTTGGCACCGACGCTGTTTACGGAAGCCACCAACCAGATGCGGATCTCTCGCGAGGAAATCTTCGGGCCGGTCGCATCGGTCATCCGCGTGAAGGATTACGAGGAGGCGCTCGCTGTTGCCAATGACACGCCGTTCGGCCTTTCGGCCGGCATCGCCACGACGAGCCTGAAATACGCCACCCACTTCAAGCGCAATTCGGAAGCGGGCATGGTGATGGTCAACCTGCCGACCGCCGGCGTCGACTTCCACGTGCCGTTCGGTGGCCGCAAGGCTTCGTCGTTCGGTCCGCGCGAGCAGGGCAAGTACGCCGCCGAATTCTTCACGGTCGTAAAGACGGCTTATACGCTGGCCTAATTGGAAAAGCACGCATGAAAAAGGCCCTGCCGTTTGCCGCGGCAGGGCCTTTTTTGTCCAATGATTGATTACTCGGCAGCTGCCACACTTGAGCGCTTGGGCAACTTCCAGTTCGGCCGTGGGAAATGGCAGGTATAGCCGTTCGGGTAACGAACCAGGTAATCCTGGTGCTCCGGCTCCGCCTCCCAGAAATCACCGACCGGCTCGACTTCCGTCACCACCTTGCCGGGAAACAGGCCGGACGCATCGACATCGGCGATGGTTTCTTCGGCGATGCGCTTTTGCTCCTCGTTCTCGTAGTAGATCGCGGAGCGGTAGCTCATGCCGATATCATTGCCCTGGCGGTTCTTGGTGCTCGGGTCGTGGATCTGGAAAAAGAACTCCAGGATATCGCGGTAGCTGGTCTTGGTGCTATCGAAGATGATCTCGATCGCTTCCGCATGCGTTCCGTGGTTGCGATAGGTCGCATTTGGCACGTCACCGCCGCTATAGCCCACGCGGGTGGAGATGACGCCGGGCAGGCGTCGGATCAGGTCTTGCATGCCCCAGAAGCAGCCGCCGGCCAGAACGGCCCGTTCGGTAGACGTCGTCATGCTTTCCTCCTTGGAATTGGTTTCCCGCCTAAAATGGCGATCCGGGCGCCGATATTCAATGTCGAATACCTGGAGGCGACGGCGCCGCGCGTTCGGCCCCTCGACAGAGGAATGCCGCACAGGTTATCGAGGGGCGCAGACGCTGCGGAGGATTCCTTATGACGCCGAAACCGACCTCGATCATTCTCGATTGGGGCACAAGCTCGCTGCGTGCCATGCTCGTTTCCGGGAGCGGCGAGACGATCGACACCAAGGAGACGAGCAGCGGCGGCATCCAGTTCGTCAAGGACGGTGCGTTCGAAGCAGCACTGATGGAGGCGGTGGGCGCCTGGTTCACCGCTCATGGCCCCCTGCCCGTCATCGCCAGCGGCATGATCACCAGCCGCAACGGCTGGCTTGAAGTTCCTTATGTCGATACGCCCGGCGGCGTGGAAGAACTGGCGCGCGGCACTCGAACGCAGACGCTCGCGAACGGCGCGGTCGTCACTTTCCTGCCGGGCATGCGCAACCCGGCCGCCAAACCGTTCCCGGATGTGATGCGCGGCGAGGAAACCCAGATCGTCGGCTTTGGCCTGGAGACGGATCGGACGCTCGTTCTGCCCGGGACGCACAGCAAATGGGCGCGCATCAAGAATGGCCGCATTGAGGGCTTCCAGACTTATGCGACCGGCGAAGTTTTTGCGCTGCTGACAAAACATTCATTCATCGCCAAGGCGGAGGAGCCTGCCCCTGGCTCGGAGCCGAACTGGGCGGCCTTCGATCGTGGCGCCGAGTTTGCCGCCAGCAATGAGGCTGCCGCAGATGCCTTCCTGTCGGCGATCTTCAGCGCCCGCACCGGCGTGCTCGACGGCAAGCTGAAGCCGCAGGACATCATGGATTATGTTTCCGGGCTCGTCATCGGCTCCGAGTTCCGCCAGGCTCGTGCCGCGGGCTGTTTCACGGATGGGGATGCCATCGGCATTGTCGGAAACAACATCCTGAACAGCCGCTACAGCCGCATCGCCCCGCTCTTCCGCCTGAGCGTCGACATCGGCCCCGTAGATGCGGCAAAACGCGGCATCATGCTGATCGCGGCCGAAGCCGCACGATAGTTGATCAAGGAGTTCGACATGAACCTGGAACAGGCCCTAGCCTCCTGCAATCTCGTCGCCATATTGCGCGGCATCCGCCCGGATGAGGTGGAAGCGGTGGGTGAGGTTCTCATTGAAGCCGGCTGGCGCATCATCGAGGTGCCGCTCAACTCGCCGGAACCGCTCAAAAGCATCGAGACACTGGTGAAGCGGTTCGGCGATCAGGCACTGATCGGAGCCGGTACCGTGCTCTCGCCAGCGCAGGTTGCCGATGTTGCGGCGACCGGCGCCAAGGTGATCATTTCGCCGAACGCCAATCCGGACGTCATCATGGCCTCACGACAGGCGGACATGGTGAGCCTGCCGGGGGTCGCAACACCGACGGAGGCCTTTGCGGCCATCGAGGCCGGTGCAACCGGCATCAAGGCATTCCCCGCCGAGGCGATCCCGCCACACGTGATCAAGGCGTGGAAGGCGGTCCTGCCGAAGGACATTCCGGTTCTCGCCGTCGGTGGCGTGACGCCGGACAACATGGCAGACTTCGTGAAGGCGGGCGCGGCCGGATTCGGCATCGGTTCGTCGCTCTACAAGCCGGGCGCTGACGTCGCATCCGTAAGAGCGCAGGCCATCCGGTTCATCGAGGCAATGAAGGCGGCGCGGGGTTAATCGCCGCTATCGCGGCGAACGGGAACCAAATCCGGCGTCCGTGGGTTGCCGCAGCACCATCACAAGGGGCAGTCATGGCAAAGATCAACCACAGCATCGAACATCAGCAGAAGGTCTACCAGAAGTGGGCGCCGATCTACGACCGCGTCTACCGGGGTTTCCTCGGCGATGCGCATCGCACGGTTGCCAAGCTCGCCGCGGACGCCGGTGACGATATCCTGGAAGTGGGCGTCGGAACAGGTCTCATCCTGCCGCACTATCCCGCCCGCTGCCGCGTGACCGGCGTGGATCTCTCCGAACACATGATCTCCAAGGCCCGCGAAAAGGTGGAGCGACAGGGGCTGGATCACGTCAAGGCGCTGCATGTGATGAACGCGCACCACCTCGACTTCGCGGACCGTTCGTTCACCGCCGTATGCCTGCCGTTCGTCATCACGCTGATCCCGGATCCGGAACGGGCGCTCGACGAATGTGCCCGCGTGCTCAAGCCCGGCGGCGAGATCATCATCGCCAGCAAGCTCGGGCATGGCCGCGGTCTGCAGGGTGCAATCGAGGAAGTCGTGGCGCCGCTTGCGCACCGCGTCGGCTGGAGCTCCGCCTTCCGTATTTCGCGAATTGCCGACTGGGCCGCCCGTCGTGGTGATTTCGAGGTGGCCGAAATCCGCCCGGTGTTTCCGAACGGATTCTTCAAGGTGATGCGGCTCAAGCACCGGCTGTCGGCCTGAGGCGGCTAGCTACCTTGTCTTGAGCACCGAGACCGCCTGCTCGCTTTTTTGAACATATTCGTTCGCATCGCTTTGCCGCTGCACAAGCAGGATGAACAGCAGGTCGGTCAGCATCAATTGCGCATCACGGGCGGTGATCGCGGAGGACCGAACGCGTTCCTCATCGGCGACCGTATGAAGCCGGATATCCGCGACCTGCGCCAGCGGGCCACCGCTCAAGCCGCTCACCGCAATCACGGTCGCGCCACGATCGCGCGCCAGTTCGGCGATCCGCAAGGTCTCGATGCTGCTGCCTGAATAGGAAAGCGCAAACAACACGTCGCCGCTGCGCAGGGTCGAAACATTGGCCATCTGCACGTGGCTGTCGCTGTCATGCAGGACGTTGCGGCCGAGTTTCATCAGCTTATAGGAAAAGTCGCGAGCCACGAGCGACGAGGCGCCGACGCCGGCCATGTGGATCCGGCGCGCTTCATCGAGCGCCGTCAGCGCTCGGCCGATGTCCTGCTCGCTATTGACGGAGAGCGTCTGCTGCATGGCAAGCATCTTGCTGCCGATCAGCTTCTGCAAGATGGTCAGATAGCTGTCACCCACCTCGATGCTGCCGTGGATCATGCCCGGCGCAGTATGGCGTTCCTGCGCCTTGGCTTCGCTGACCGCGAGCTTCAGCTCCTGATAACCGGCAAAACCGAGCTTCTGGCTGAACTTCACGACGCTGGACTGGCTGCGCCCGGTCTCCGCGGCAAGCCCGCCCGACGAGAGCCGCAGCATCTGGTCCGGGTTGTCGAGGATGAACTGGCCGATCTCGCGATCAGCCGGGGCCATTATCTCAAGCTGTGCGTTGATCTTCTTCAGGACTGACATGCGTTCATCCGCAACTGGCGCTGGTCGATCGACTTACGGACCTGCACCCTAGCACCCAGCCAGCGTGAGGTCATGGGATATTATACCGGAGACCGCGCCTTGGAATAAAATATTCCGCGTGATTGACAGCCGCACCATTCGGTTTAGGGTTCGCCAGAACAGCGACGGCGCGCTCTTCTGGGACGGATTTCTTCATGGATAGACTTCGAATTGTAGGCGGGCAGCGGCTTCAGGGCGCCGTCACCATTTCGGGAGCCAAGAACGCTGCCCTGCCCCAGATCGCGGCCGCGCTCTTAAGCCCCTACCCGCTCGAACTGACCAACCTGCCGCAGGTGAGCGACGTCGAGAACATGCTGAATGTTGTGGCGCTGCATGGAGCCGAAGTCTCCCGCGCCGCGCACTCCACGACGATCGACGCCAGGGCGATCCTTTCCAAGGAAACCTCGTACGACACCGTGCGCCGGATGCGCGCGACCGTGCTTGTGCTTGCGCCACTGCTTGCGCGCTTTGGAGAAGCACGCGTGTCGCTTCCCGGCGGCTGCGCGATCGGCGCACGCCCGGTCGACATGCATATCAAGGCGCTTGCTGCGCTCGGCGCGGAGATCGACATCGAGAATGGCCTGATCGTCGCCTCGACCAAGGGTGGTTTGACGGGTGCGCGTGTCGTCCTGCCCTCCCCCTCCGTTGGTGCAACGGAAACCGCCATGATGGCCGCGACCACGGCCAAGGGTGAGACCGAAATCCTGAATGCCGCCCGCGAACCGGAAGTCGCGGATCTGGCCGCCTGTCTGACCGCCATGGGCGCAAGGATCGAGGGCGCCGGCACGCACCGCATCCTGGTGGAAGGTTCCACCACATGGCAGCCGGCCAAGCATCACGGCATCCCCGACCGCATCGAAGCCGGAACCTATGCGGTGGCGGCGGCGATCACCGGCGGCATGCTAGAACTCACCAATGCGCGGCTTGAGAACATGGCGTCTGTCGTGCAGGCGCTGGAAGCGATGGGCGTCAGCGTCTGGCCGAGCGACCGCGGTCTTGTTGTTTCCCGCGACGGGCCACTCAAAGGCGCCGACCTAACCACCGAGCCCTATCCCGGCTTCCCGACGGATCTGCAGGCGCAATTCATGGCGCTTGCTGCCTGCGCCGAAGGCGCGTCGCTGATCCGCGAAACTGTCTTCGAAAGCCGGTTCATGCATGTGCCGGAACTGATGCGGCTTGGTGTGAACATCTCGCTTCAAGGTACGACGGCTTTGGTTCGCGGCGGGGCAAAGCTCAAGGGCGCGCAGGTCATGGCAACCGACCTTCGGGCCTCGGTGTCGCTCGTGCTGGCGGGGCTGGTGTCGGAGGGCGAGACGATCGTCAACCGCCTCTACCATCTCGATCGCGGTTATGAGCAGCTCGACCGCAAGCTGAAGCTTTGCGGCGCAGACATCGAGCGGCTGAGCGCATGAGCAAGGGCAGCCAGCGCTACTTTCTCGGCGTCGACGGCGGGGGCACCGGTTGCCGAGCGCGCATCGAAGATGAAACAGGAAACGTCCTCGGCCAAGGCCTCTCCGGCCCTGCCACCACCCGGCTTGGCATCGAGGAAGCCTGGGCGTCCATCGCCCGCGCCTTCAATGCAGCGATCGAGGAGGCCGAGCTTTCAGATGAAGATCTTGGTCGCGTCCATGTCGGGATCGGACTTGCCGGCATCGGCCGGATCGGCGCGCTGGAGGCGCTTTCCACCATCCCGACACCATTTGCCAGCGTCGACTTCGTCAGCGATGGAATGGGGGCGTGCCTCGGCGCACATTCCGGCCGCGATGGCGCAATCGTCATTGCCGGGACCGGCTCGATCGGACTTGGATTTGCCGAAGGCCGTAACCTCCGCATCGGCGGTTACGGATTTCCGATATCGGATGAAGGAAGCGGCGCCGATCTGGGCCTGAAAGCGATCCAGATGGCGCTACGCGCCAATGACGGGCGGATCGAAAAGACCGCGCTGTTGTCAGAGGTGATGCAGCGTTTCCACGGCGACCCGATGGAGGCTGTCGCCTGGATGGACCGCTCTTCCGCGACGGACTACGCCGCCCTTGCCCCGATGGTGATGCGCCACGCGGACCAGGGCGATGCCGCGGGCCGCCGCATTGTCCAGTCGGCTGCCGAGCACATCGATACGCTGGTGCGCACGCTGTTCGACCAGGGCGCGCCGCGGGTGACGCTTCTTGGCGGCTTGGCGAGCCCCCTGCAGGCCTGGCTTTCGCCGGATGTGCGACGCCGCCTGAAGCCAGCCGACGGCGATGCCGTATCCGGCGCCATCATCCTCGCCCGCCGGTCCGCAGGCGAAGACGCAAGCCGAGCGCCACCGCCTGTTGACGCGGAATAATCTATTCCTTTCTTCGTTGACAGAAGGAATGGATGAACCTAATCCTTGCCTCAAGGTGGAGGGAGCAGTGCTGGCTGGTCGTTGTCCACGTGACGGAGCGAAGGTGGACCCATGAGCGATGCAAGGCTGATTTCCGAGCTGGAAAACCTGGTCTCCGAGAATCGCAACCCACGCTCGATGGATATCGACCTTCTGCCGACGATCGACGTCCTGCGCCGCATCAACGACGAGGACCAGACGGTCGCCACCGCCGTACAGCGTGTCATCCCAGATATTGCCGAAGCGGTTGATGAAACGGTCAAGGCCTTCAACAAGGGCGCGCGGCTGATCTATATCGGCGCCGGCACGAGCGGCCGGCTCGGCGTCCTCGATGCGTCCGAATGCCCGCCCACCTTCAGCGTCCCGGAAGACATGGTGATCGGCCTGATTGCCGGTGGCGACCATGCGCTGCGCCATGCCGTCGAGGGCGCCGAAGACGATCTCGAGCAAGGCAAACTGGACCTGCAGTCGATCAATGTGACGGCAGACGATGTGGTGGTCGGCATCGCCGTCAGCGGTCGCACGCCTTATGTCATCGGCGCACTGACCTACGCAAAGTCACTTGGCGCCAAGACCGTCGCCCTGTCCTGCAATCCGGACTCTGTCATCGCCGCGATTGCCGATATCGCCATCTCGCCGGTGGTCGGGCCGGAGATCCTGACCGGCTCCACGCGCCTGAAGTCCGGCACCGCACAGAAGCTCGTCTTGAACATGCTGACCACCGCGAGCATGATCCGGATCGGCAAAAGCTACCAGAACCTGATGGTCGACCTGAACGCCAGCAACCAGAAGCTGGTGGCGCGCGCCGCGCGCATCGTCATGCAGGCGACCGGCTGCGATCTGGAGGAGGCCAAGCGTGTCCTCGACCAGACAGGGAACGACGTGAAGCTGGCGATCCTGATCGTGCTCACGGGGATGGATGTCGAAACGGCGCGCACCGCACTTGCTAAAGCTGGCGGCTTCCTTCGCGCTGCAATCAATGACAAGACAGGATAAAGCCGCGCCGGAAGCGCGGTGAAACAACACAAACACTGGGAGAAGAACATGGGACAACATTTCACGACCAAAGCCCTTACAGGCCTTGCGCTTGGCGTAGCGCTTGGTGCAGCGGCCATCGCCGCGCCGGCATCGGCAGCAACGCTGAAGATGGCCTGGAAGCAGGACGCAACAGGGCTTGATCCGCACAAGCAGACGGCTTTCTCGTCCATCCGTCTTCTTGAACTGATCTACGAACCGCTGGTGCGTTTCGACAAGGACCTGCAGATCGTCCCGGCGCTTGCGACCTCCTGGGAGTTCGCAGCCGACGCAAAGCAGTTGACCTTCAAGCTCGACCCGAACGCCAAGTTCCAGGACGGCAAGCCGGTCACCGCAGCGGACGTGAAGGCATCCTTCGAGCGCCTGCTTGACGAAAAGACCGCCGCGGCCGCCCGCGCCAACTTCCTGTCGATCGAGACGATCGAGACGCCGGACGACAAGACGGTTGTCTTCAAGCTGTCGCAGCCGGATGTTCCGCTGCTGACGGCGATGGCGAGCATCAATGCCGCAATCGTTCCGGCCGCCGAGATTGCTGCCGGCACGGTCGGCACGAAGGCACTTGGCTCCGGTCCGTTCAAGCTGGACAACTGGGTGCCGAACTCCAAGGAAACGCTGTCGGCCAACAAGGACTGGGCCGGCGGCAAGGTCGCGATCGATGGCATCGACATCAGCGTCCTGCCGGATGAAACGGCAATCCTCGCGGCCCTGCGCACGAAGCAGGTCGATTTCGCCCTCATCAACGACCCGCTGGTCGCGACGCTTGTTCCGGACGAGCCGAACCTGGTGCTCAACCGCACTCCGGTGCTCGCCTACCATGTCCTGCAGCTGAACGCCTCGCGCAAGCCGATGGACAACCTCGCTGTCCGCCAGGCGATTTCCTGCGCAGTTGATCGCCAGGACGTGCTGGACACGGCCTCTGTCGGCGAAGGCAAGGTGACCGGCCCGTTGACGATGCCGGGCTACACCAGCGATCCGAGCAGCCTGTTCTGCTACAAGAAGGACATCGACAAGGCGAAGAAGCTGATGGCCGACGCCGGCTTTGCCGATGGCTTCACCGCCACTGTCATTGCCGCCAATGGCGAACCGGCAACCGCTGCCGCCGAAGCCCAGGTCATCCAGTCGCAGCTCGCCGAAATCGGCGTCAAGCTCGACATCAAGATGATGGAGCTCAACGTTTACGTCGACGCCTGGCTGAAGGGTGACTTCGACATGGCGGTGGCGCTGAACGGTGGCCGCGCCGACCCTTACTCCATGTACAACCGCTACTGGACGAAGAACGGCAACCTCCAGAAGGTCGCGAACTACATCGACGACACGCTCGACAGCCTGATGCAGAAGGGCCGCGAAGAAACCGATCCGGCCAAGCGCAAGGAAATCTTCGCCGAGTTCGAGAAGCACATCGCCGAAATGGCGCCGTGGGTCTGGCTCTACACCTCCTTCAGCTACACCGCGCAGCAGAAGAACGTGTCCGGCTTCGAAACGACGCCTGAAGGTTCGCTCTTCGGCCTCACCAAGGTGACGCTCCAGTAAGGAGCGTCCTGCCAACAATTCGGGGCTTGGAGATCTCATGAACTACCTGACGCGACGGCTCTTGACCTTTCCGCTCGTCATGCTCGGGGTCTCCATCCTCGTCTTCTTTGCGATCCGCATGATCCCGGGCGACGCCATTACCGCGATGCTCGGGACAGAAGCCGGCCTGCTGACGCCTGCGCAACGGGCCGCGCTCTCCGAATATTTCGGCATCGACCAGCCGATCCTCATCCAGTACTGGAAGTGGCTGCTAGGCGTTTTCCAGGGCGACCTCGGTATTTCGGTGACGCACGGCAAGCCGGTGCTCTCCATCATCCTGGAGCGCTTTCCACTCACCCTCCAGCTCGCCATCATGGCGATGGTCGTGGCGCTTGCGGTCGGTTTGCCTGCCGGCGTGTTTGCAGCCACGCGCAAAGAGCGCCCGTCCGACCTTGGCGTGCGCATCTTCGCGATGATCGGCCAGTCGACGCCGAACTTCGTGGTGGGCCTGCTTCTCATCTACGCGTTGTCGGCGGGCTTCGGCATCCTGCCGACCATGGGCGAGTTCACGCCGTTCTCGGTGGACCCGCTGCGCAACCTCAGCCAGATGATCCTGCCGGCGGTGACGCTCGGTTTCGCCTTTGCCGCCTCCGTCACCCGCATCTCCCGCTCGGCCATGCTGGACGTCCTCTCCGACGACTATGTCCGCACGGCCCGCTCCAAGGGCGTTCCGAAGCGGCGGGTAATCTGGCGCCATGCGCTTCCCAATGCGCTGATCCCGGTCGTGACGCTTTCGGGCGTCGAGTTCGGCTACCTTCTCGGCGGCGCGGTGCTTGTCGAGCAGATCTACGCCCTGCCCGGCCTTGGTCGCCTTGTTCTCGAAGCCATCCTCCAGCGCGATTACGCGCTCGTCCAGGGCTGCGTCCTGTTCATTGCCTTCAACTTCCTGGTGGTCAATCTGCTCGTCGATCTTCTTTATGTGGCGCTCGATCCGCGCATCCGTCTTGGCGAGGGCGGCTGATGCTGCGTGCGATTTTTTCCCATCCCAGCGGCCGTATCGGCGGCGCGATCGTCCTTCTCTACGTGGTGATCGCCCTGCTCGGCCTGTTTGACCTGACACCGCACGACCCGCTGCAGCAATACCGCATCGATCGGCTGAAGGCGCCGAGTGCGGTCTACTGGATGGGCACCGACCTCTTCGGGCGTGACGTCGCAAGCCGCCTGATGAAGGGCGTCGGACAGTCCTTCCTTGTCGGCATCTCCGCCGTCGCCATCGCAAGCGTCGCAGGCACCGTGCTCGGCCTGACCGCCGCATGGTTCGGCAAGCTGTGGGACGGCCTTGTCATGCGCGTGATGGATGTGCTGCTCGCGTTTCCCGCAATCCTGCTTGCGCTCCTCATCATCGCGATTGCAGGCCCCGGTACCTGGACGAGCGTTGCGGCGATTGCCATCGTCTACACGCCGATCTTCACACGCGTGGTGCGCGGCCCGGCGCTATCAATCAAGTCGCGCGAGTTCGTGGATGCGGCACGCACTTTCGGGTCGAGCAAGACCTACATCCTGACCCGCCATCTGCTGCTCAACCTTGTAGCACCCCTCACCGTGCAGGTGACGCTGGCGCTTGCCTGGTCGTTGCTGACCGAAGCCGGGCTTTCTTTCCTCGGGCTCGGCACCCAGCCGCCGGCCTCCTCGCTAGGCCTGATGCTGGCCGACAGCCGCAACCTGATGGAAAAGGCGCCCTGGCTGCTGATCTTCCCGGCAATTGCCATCATGATCAGCATTTTGGGCTTCAACCTGCTTGGTGACGCTCTGCGCGATATCCTCGACCCCAAGACGAGGAGCCGCACCGCATGACGCTTCTTTCCGTCAAAGACCTGCGCGTCGGATTTGGCCAGGATCCCGCGAAGAACGAGATCGTCAAGGGCGTCAGCTTCGATCTCGAGGCTGGCGAAACGCTCGCGATTGTCGGCGAAAGCGGCTCCGGCAAGTCGGTCACCGCGCTATCGATCAACCGCCTCGTCGATTTCGGCGGCGGCCGCATCATCGGCGGCTCGATCCACCTGACCCGCGCCGATGGCAGTGTCTTGGACCTTACACAGGCCTCCGAACCGGTGCTGGAAAAGATCCGCGGCGCGGAGATCGGCATGATCTTCCAGGAGCCGATGACCTCCCTCAATCCCGTGCTGTCGATCGGCACCCAGATCGAGGAGAGTTTTCGTCTGCACCGCGGCCTGACCGGCAGGCAGGCGACCGCCGCCGCCAAGGATGCGCTTGACCGCGTGCGCATTCCCGATGCGGCGCGGCGGCTTAGATATGCGCCGAACCAGCTTTCCGGCGGCATGCTCCAGCGCGTGATGATCGCGACAGCGCTTGCCTGCAACCCGCGCCTGCTGATTGCCGACGAACCGACAACGGCGCTCGACGTGACGGTGCAGGCGCAGATCATGGCGCTGCTTGCCGAACTGAAGCGCGAGACCGGCATGGGGATGATCTTCATCACCCATGACATCGGGCTGGTTGCCGGCATTGCCGACAAGGTGATGGTGATGCAGGCGGGCCAGGCGGTGGAGCAAGGCGCGCTCGACGCGGTTCTCGACCGGCCGCAGCATTCCTATACAAAACATCTTCTGAGCGCCGTGCCGCATTTCGAATCCGGCCGCGCCGCCCGCACCGACTTCCAGCGCAAGCAGGGGGAACCGGCTGCCCTGAGCGTCGATGGCCTGACGGTTCGGTTCAAGGTGAAGAACGGCCTGTTCAGCCGGGCTCAAGGCGCGGTTCATGCGGTGGAGAATGTCGCTTTTGACCTGATGCCCGGCGAAACCCTGGCGATCGTCGGCGAAAGTGGCTCGGGCAAATCCACCACTGCGCGCGCCATCCTGGGGCTGGTGAAGCCCACCCGGGGGCGTTTTGTTACCCACAAGGGCAGCATTTCGGACGCCACCGACCCGGCGACGCAGATGGTGTTCCAGAACCCCTACGCCTCGCTTAATCCGCGGCTGCGCATCGACAGCATCCTGGCCGAGCCGGTGATCGCCGCCGGAGGCAAGGTGACGAGCGAGACGCGCGAGAAGATGAGGGCGCTGCTGCAGCGCGTCGGACTGCCGGAAGACAGCCTGGAGCGTTACCCGCACCAGTTTTCCGGCGGCCAGCGGCAGCGGCTCTGCATCGCCCGCGCGCTGATGCTCAACCCGTCGATCGTGGTGCTCGACGAGGCCGTTTCGGCGCTCGATGTTTCGGTTCAGGCGAAGGTGCTGGAACTGCTCGTTGACCTGCAGAAGGAATTTGGCCTCGCCTACCTTTTCGTCAGCCATGACATGGCGGTGGTGGAGCGCATCGCGCACCGCATTGCCGTGGTGTATGCGGGCGAAATTGTGGAGATCGGTGAAGCGGCATCCGTGCTGGCCAACCCGCAGCATTCCTATACCAAGCGGCTGATCTCCGCGGTGCCGAGCATCGACCGCCGCAACCAGCGCTTCGAGATCGACACGCGCCAGGTGCCGTCGCTTGTTCGTCCGCCGGGTTATGAACCACCGGAAGCACGGTGGCGGGACTATGGTGCCGATCACCGTGCAAGGGCAGAGGCTTGAGCCATGGCTGAACATCTTGGCACAGCAGATGCGGGTTTGGCGGCAGTCTTCGAACGCGCGTTCGCGCCTCTTGAACAAGCTGTCGAAGAAAAACGCATTCCGGGGGGCGTACTCGGTATCATCGACCTGAAGCACGGGCGCGTGACGCGGGCGGTTGGCTCGGCGCAAATCATGCCTCACCAGCGGCCGATGACGCTCGACACCTGGTTCGACCTTGCCTCGCTGACAAAGGTCATCTTCACCACGACGCGCATCCTGAAGCTCGTTGATGACGGCGTGGTCGACCTCGACGCACCGGTGGCGACGCTCCTGCCGGATTTCCGGCAGTATCATGCCGACGCCTGGGAGCGGAAGGTCACATTCCGCCAGTGCCTTGGCCACCAGACGCCCTTCCCCGGCGTCGAACCGATCTACACCTATGACCGCGACCCGGACCTGTTGCGCGCCTTCATCCTGCAGCGGGAGTGGCGTGCTGGTCCGCCCGTCTATTCCGACATCAATTTCATTCTGCTCGGCTTTGTACTGGAGCGACTGGCCAAGGTTCGAACGGTGCGGGAGCTTGATCCAGGCGCGGGTTTTGCCTGGTCCTCCGACCCACAGGTTACCGCCGCGACCGAGGACTGTGCCTTCCGCCACCGGGTGATCTGCGGCGAGGTGCATGACGAGAACTGTTATGCATTGCAGGGCTCCGGCCATGCCGGCCTGTTCGGGACCGTTGCCTCGGTCCTGGACTTCGCCCAGGGCCTGCTCGACGGCACCGGAGCTTCCGAGCAGGCGATCCGGCTGATGCGGACGCCGCTCTCCAACAAGCGCACGCACGGCTGGGAACATCCCTTCGACGGATGGTGGGGCGGAAGCCTCTGCAGCCGTGACACGATTGGCCATACCGGCTTCACCGGCACCAGCCTGCTAATCGACTTCGAACGCGGTCGCGCGGTGACATTGCTCACCAACCGCGTCCATCCGACCCGCCATTTCGACAGCTGCATTCTTGCGCTTCGGCAGACCGTCTGCGACCTGTTCAACCAGCATTGAGGACTTCGACATGCAGCCAATCTGGGCCGTCGGCCTGATGACCGGAACCGTGCTTGACGGCAATATCGACGTGGCGCTGCTGAAGACGGATGGCGAAACGGTCGAGACCTTCGGCGCCTACACGCTCCACCCCTATCCGCCGGAAATCCGCTCGCTGCTGGAAGAAACGCTGAGCCAGGCCCGCGCCTGGAACTTCGAAGGCCCGGATCCCGCCATCTTTGCGCAAGCCGAGGAAGCACTGACGCTCGCCCAATCCCAGGCGGTGAAGGAACTGGTGGCGAGCGCCGGCCTTTCCATGGGCGATATTGGCATTGTCGGTTTCCATGGCCAGAGCGTGCTGCACCGCGCCCCGACGAGGGAGCGTATCGGTGCCACCCGCCAACTTGGCAATGGCGAATTGATGGCTTCCATCCTCGGCTGCAAGGTGGCCTATGATTTCCGCTCGGCTGACGTTCGTGCCGGCGGCCAGGGCGCGCCGCTTGCCCCCACTTATCATGCTGCACTCTTGCGCAGCCTCGATACTACGGGCGACAGCGCCGTTTTGAACCTTGGTGGCGTCGCCAATGTCAGCTGGTGGGACGGCAAGGACCTGATCATCGGCTTCGACACCGGACCGGCCAATGCGCCGCTTAATGATTTCATGAAGGCCCGTGGCCTTGGCGACATGGATCGCGGCGGCAAGCTGGGTGCCTCCGGCAAGGTCGATGATGAGCGTCTCGCAAAGCTTCTCGAACATCCTTACCTCAACGCGCCTTATCCGAAATCGCTCGACCGCTTCGACTTCACCGCCGCAATGGCGGACGGGCTGGATGATGCAACGGGCGCCGCCACCCTTTCCGCTTTCACCGCTGCGGCTGTCGGCAAGGGGCTCGATCTCCTGCCGCGCCGCCCGAAGCGGCTGATCGTCTCCGGCGGCGGCCGGCATAACCCAACGATCATGTCGATGCTGGAAAGCCGTGCCGGCGTCACCGCCGTGTCCGCTGACGAATTCGGCTGGCGCGGCGATGCGGTGGAGGCGGAATGTTTCGCTTATCTGGCGGTGCGCGTGCTGCGCGGCCTACCGATCAGCTTTCCCACCACAACTGGTGCACCAAAGCCCTTGCAAGGTGGGCGACTCGCAGGCTAAGTCGCGGCGTATCACAGCAGCGTCAGGAGCGCTTGAACATCATGAACAAGCGTACGGCTTACGCGATTGGCGGCAACGCCGTCGTGATTGGCGTGCTGTTGATGCTTCTCGGCGACTTCATGTTCGCGCTGAACGACGCGATGGGCAAATGGCTTGTGGCGAGCTTCTCGGTTGGCCAAGTCCTGCTGATCCGCTCCGTTGGCGCCTTCGCCGTTCTCGGGCCCATGCTGTCGCGCCAGCCGCTGTCGGCCCTCTACCGGGTCGAGCAGCCTTCGCTCCACCTGCTGCGCATCGTGCTTGCTACCGCAGATACCGGCCTGTTCTACGCGGCCGTCGCCTATCTGCCGCTCGCGGACGTGATGACCTTCTACATGGCGGGCCCGATCTATGTGGCGGCGCTGTCGCACTTCCTGCTTGGCGAGCGGATCGGCTGGCGCCGCTGGCTTGCGGTTCTCATCGGCTTCATCGGTGTCGTAATCGCGCTGCGGCCCTCTGAGGAAATGCTGGCATGGCCATCGATCTTCGGCCTTGTCGGCAGCGTGTCATTCGCGCTGACGATTGTGCTCAGCCGCATGTTGCGCTCCACATCAGACGCAACGCTCGTGACATGGCAGACGCTGGCCTGCCTCGTGGCCGGCGCCTTCCTGACGGTCGGCAACTGGAGCCCGTTCACCTTTGGTGAACTTCTGGCGCTGCTGCTTCTCGGCATTGTCGCCTGCACCGCCCACCTGCTGATCACCCGCTCGCTGAAACTCGCGCCTGCCTCCCTCCTGGCGCCGCTGCAATATACGCTCCTGCTGTGGGCGGTGGTGTTTGGCTGGGCCTTCTTTGGTGACTTCCCGGATGCGCAGACGCTGTTTGGCGCGGCGATCATCGTGCTCGCCGGTCTCTTCATCTTCCACCGCGGAAACCTGAAGCAGGATGTGGAGCCGATCGTGCCGACAGAGTCGAGCCACGGCTGACCGCTCTAGCGCAGGCCAAGCCTGCGGCTCAGCATGGCTTCCAGCGCCGACAGGGCATCATAGATCAGCACGGCAAGCGCGCCGACCACCAGCCCTCCCTGCAGTACGAAGGCCAGGTTGTTGGACTGCAAGCCGGCGATGATGACCTCGCCGAGCGTCTTCGCCGCCACCGTCGAGCCGATGGTGGCCGTGGCAAGGTTGATCGTGACCGACAGCCGTATGCCCGCGATGATGACCGGCAGGGACAGCGGCAGTTCGACCTTCAGCAAACGCTGCATCGCCGTCATGCCGGATCCGCGCGCCGCCTCCGTGACCGAACGGGGCAGGTTTTGAAGCGCCGTCAGCGTGTTTTCAAAGATCGGCAGCAGCCCGTAGAGAAAGAGCGCAATCAACGTCGGTTTCGCCCCGAAGCCGACCGCCGGCACGGCAAGCGCCAGCACGGCAACGGGCGGAAAGGTCTGGCCGATATTGACGAGGCTGCGCGACAACGGCAGGAACTCCGCTCCGAACGATCGCGTGACGAGGATCGCCAGCAGGATCGCCAGGATTGCTGCTGCGAGCGTCGCCGCAAAAACGATCTCCAGATGCTGCAGCGTCAGTGAAAGCAGGCTTCCCTGGTTATAGATCGCCGGAGTACCGCCATCCACCAGCGGCCTGAGCAACCACTCGAACGTGTCGGGAGACACGAGGAAGCCGACCAGCACGGCAAAAAGAAGCAGGCGCAACAGGAGCGGAACAAACCTCATTGAGGCCTTGCCGCATGCTTCACGAGGTTGTCGAGCGTGACCCGGCCCATCGGCAGACCCGAGGCGGAGATGACAGGCAGCGCCCTGCGTCCGGTCCACAACATGGCCGATAACGCGTCCTGCTGCGAGCTCGTCTCCGAGATCGGCTCGCCATCAGCCTCGCCCGGCTCCACGATCGCGCCCGTCGCGCCGATCGCCAGAAGCCGGAAAGGCCGGTCCCCATCGCCCACCAGCGCACCGACAAATGGCTCCGCCGGCGCACTGATGAGTTCAGCAGGCGGGCCGTATTGAAGTACCCTGCCCTTGTCCATCACCGCGATCTTGTCAGCCAGATGGAACGCTTCATTCATGTCGTGAGTCACAAGGACAATGGTCGTTTCCAGGTGCTTCTGGATGGCTTTCAGATCCTCCTGCGCCTTGGCCCGGATGATCGGGTCGAGCGCCCCGAACGGCTCGTCCATGAGGAGCACGTTGGGTTCGGCCGCGAGCGCCCGCGCGACACCCACCCGCTGCTGCTGGCCACCCGACAGTTCATGGGGGTAACGCGCGGCGAAGACGGCGGGATCGAGCTGGAACAGGGTCAGCAACTCCTCCACCTTGGCGTCGATCCGCCGTTTCTCCCAGCCAAGCAGGCCCGGCACCGTGGCAATGTTCTGCGCCACCGTGCGATGCGGAAAGAGCCCATGCCCCTGGATCGCATAACCGATGCGGCGGCGCAGGTCGTAACCGGGGATCGAGCGATTATCCTCGCCATCAAGCCGGATCACGCCTTCGGTGGGCTCCACCAGCCGGTTGATCATGCGCAGAAGCGTGGTCTTGCCCGAACCGGAGGTGCCGACGATCACGGTGATCGTGCGCGGCTCGATCACCATCGAGACGTTGTCCACGACGGCAAGGCCACCATACCGCTTGGTTATCGCGTCGATCTCGATCATGCGGCGCGCCCTCCCTTGGCGACACGGGAATTCATCTCGATCAGCGCATCGAGCACGACGGCCGCAGCAAAGGCGAGCGCGACCGTCGGCACGGCGCCGAGAAGCACGAGGTCCATGGCAGTCTGCCCGATCCCCTGGAACACGAAGACGCCGAAACCGCCGCCGCCAATCAGCGCGGCGATCGTTGCCATGCCGATGTTCTGGACGAGCACGATGCGGATCGCGGTGAGGATGACCGGTAGCGCCAGCGGAATTTCGACCTGAAACAGGCGCTGCCGGTTCGTCATGCCGATGCCGCGCGCCGCTTCGTTCGTTTCGCGCGGCACGCCGGAAAGACCGACGACGGTGTTGGCGACGATCGGCAGCAGCGAATACAAGAACAGCGCCACGAAGGCCGGCGCCGTGCCGATGCCACGGATGCCGGCTTCGGACGCTCCCGGAACATTGGCAGCAATCCATGCTAGCGGCGCGATCAGGATGCCGAACAGCGCGATCGACGGAATGGTCTGGATGAGGTTGAGCAGGTTCAGCACGCTTGCCCGCAGCCAGCGGACCCGGTGACACAGGACGCCGAGCGGCAGCCCGACGATTGAGGCCGCGACAAGTGAGCCGAGCGCCAGCTTCACATGATTGCCCGCCTCGCTCCAGAAGACATCCGCCCGGCCAGCATATTCCTTCATGATCGACAGCCCGTTCCAGCTGCCGGAGACGAACAGCAGGCCGATCGCCACCGCCGCGGCGCCGAGTAACAGCACGCGCAACCAAGGTGGCGGCTGAAGCCGGGTAATGGCATCCGCCGTCAGCAATGCGAAGGCAAACAACAGGATCCAGAAACCGGAGGCGGGCGAGACGCGGGCGTAGGTATTGCCGTCCGGCGTGAGGAAGCCAGCCGCCTGCCCCATGGCAAGCACGAGACCGGTAAGTGCGCTCACCGCCGCAATCAGTCTCAAGGTCGCAGGCGCGCGCACCAGCGCAATGACGATCGCGAGCGCCAGTCCGGCGACAAGCACCCCACCCGCCAGCGGCGGCAGAGCCTCGAGCACGGTCTTGGCCTGCCCCTGCAGGATGCGGTTCGGCTTCAGCACGGCGAACGGGCTCGCCAGCAGCCCGTAAATGGCAAGCACGGCGATCACGATCCCGAGTTTGTCGAACCTGAACCTCAATCCGCCTCCTGCGCGCTAAGCACTTCGCGGGTTGGCATTGGCGTCCGTCTTCATGTCGCCAGTGCGAAGAGACGGGACGCCGGCCGGACCTTATTTCAGGAAGCCGTTCTTCTTCAGGAAGTCTTCGGCAACCGCCTTGGCCGGCTCGCCGCCCACCTGCACACGGCCGTTCAGTTCCTGCAGCGTCACGAGATCAAGCTTCTCGAAGACGGGCTTCAAGATCTCCTCGATCTTCGGGTTCTTCTTCAGCACCTCTTCGCGGATGATCGGCGCGGGCTGGTAGACCGGCTGCACGCCCTTGTCATCCTCGAGCACCACGAGCCCCGACGGCGCAATGCCGCCATCGGTACCGTAAACCATCGCCGCATTGGCGCCGTTGGTCTGGTTGGCGGCAGCCGCGATCGTCGCGGCCGTGTCACCGCCCGAGAGCGTGATCAACTGGTCCGGCTTCAGTGTGAAACCATAGGTGGTCTGGAAGGCGGGCAGCGCCGCAGCCGAGTTGACGAATTCGGACGAAGCCGCCAGCACCACCTTGCCGCCTTCCGACACGAACTTGCCGAAATCGCTCAGCGTCTTCAGCTTGTTTTCATCGGCAACATCCTGGCGCAACGCGATCGCCCAGGTGTTGTTGGCGGACGACGGCGACAACCAGACGATCTTGTTTGCCTCGTAGTCCAGCTTCTTCACCGTCTCGTAAGCGTTGGCCGCATCCTTCCACGTCGCCTCGTCGGCCTTGTTTTCAAAGAAGAAGGCACCATTGCCGGTATATTCAGGATAGATATCGATCTCGCCGGCGGTGATCGCCTTGCGCATCACCGGGGTGGCGCCAAGCTGGATGCGGTCGGTCGTTTGGATATCATTGGCGTTGAGCATGGCGAGGATCACATTGCCGAGCACGCCGCCTTCCGTATCAATCTTGGAGGAAACGACGACCTGGGCCTGCGCCACCGTGGCGGCGAGGCTGGCTGCAAGTGCAATTCCGACGAACTTCGCTTTGAACGACATGGCCAAGATTCCTTCGCATCGCGCGCCGATCACGCGCCTTGGTTTTGAACAAGAGCAACAACAGGACGTTTATCTAGGGCACTCGTGCGAGCCTACGAGTTCTCCGGCCAAACCGCGACAAGAAATTTTCAACGGCACCCCCCTCACCGCCATTCGGACGGCTCCGCCGTCCCCGAGAATGGGTGATCCAAACAACAGAAATGCCCCGCACGCGTGAAACGCACGCGGGCGAGGCATAGCGATCTCTTTGATCTTGAAGGGCTTAGTCGTCCTTGCGCAGGCTACCGGCAAGGAAGAAGCCAAGAAGCGTGCCGGCGGCGAGCGCCCCGAGGGCGACGCCTGTCGCAGTGCTGTTGCGCTGTGCCTGGCGCGTCAGGTCAAGCCCATGCTGGCGCAGGTGGCTTGCCGCGTGGCGGGCAAGCGGGCCAAGCGTCGCCGAGGCGTCACTGGCACTCGACGATGCCTGCCGGGTCAAGCTCCGGCTCAGGTCGGCGAGTTGGTCCTGAAGGATGGATATCTGGTGAGCGATGTCGCGAGCCATTTGAGAAGGTCCCCATTGTTGGATTCGATCTTCAACGTCGGGTTCCCGGCAATGTTCCCGCGCCATCACCGGATGATGGGTCAAGCCGCGATGCGGCGAGCGGCCTTGTGGACGGCCTTGGCGTCATCGCCGTATTGTTCCAGGATCGCAGCGGCGTCCTCGACGGCAATGCGATATTTCTTCGCGACGACAACGGGTGTGAGAGGCGCAGCAGCGCCTTTTTCGTGGCTCATGATTTTTCTCCGGAAGTTTCTGGCCGCAAATCGCGACCGGGGCCATTGCCCCGTGATGCTCATATGGGGAGGATGGAGGCGTTTTGCGAGTGTTGTCGGAGCGGATGATCAAAAAGATCAGACGGCAATCCTCCAGCGACGTTAGATGACCCGCATCGAACTGGTCAGCGGAGAGAGCCGTGCAAACTGTACCGGAATAGTGACAGAGGCCATCGCGGCGAGCTCCACGGCGGATCGTCGGCCAGGCAATTGCATGGGTTGCTGAACACGATGAGCAACATCAGCATTCTTTTGGAATTTTCAATGAAAATGGTGGGCCCGGAGGGACTCGAACCCCCAACCAAGCGGTTATGAGCCGCCGGCTCTAACCATTGAGCTACAGGCCCGCCGATCGAGACGAGGATGAGCGCAATGGTCCGCCCAGCCTTGAGGCTCGCTCTAGCGCAATTCCCTTTCCTGGACAAGCCGTCGCCGCAATAGGTTCACAATCGCCCGCCACCAATGTTCCCAGGCAGTGAGTCTGGCAGCTATAAGTCCTGCTCGTTGCCGTTATTCAACATCCGGCGCGGTGGGAGAATCCCACGATGCGCCTTCAGACCGGGAGAACACCATGCGCCTTGCGCCAACACAGTCACGTCTTGCGCTTGCCGCGATCCTGAGCCTTGCTGCGGCAAGCTCATGGACATCAGGCGCTGCGGCCCAGGAGCCGCGCCCGCGCGAGCCGCTGATCCGGGTGTCCGGCGAAGGCGAAGCCTCGGTCGTTCCGGACATGGCGGTTGTCAGCCTGTCGGTGGTGCGCAATGGAGAGACGGCCGATGCCGCGCTTTCGGCCAACAGTGCGGCGATGAAAGAGGTGCTGGCGGCGCTGAAGGCCGAAGGCATCGCTGATCGCGACATCCAGACCAGCAACTTCTCGATCTATCCGCAATACCGCCATACCGAGCCGAAGGATGGCGTGGTCGAGCCGCCGAAGATCATCGGCTACGAGGTCTCGAACGGCGTGTCGCTGAAGATCCGTGACCTCGACAAGCTCGGCGGCATTATCGACAAGTCGGTGAAGCTCGGCGTCAACCAGGGCGGCCAGATCGAGTTCACCAATGACAATCCGAAAGACGCCATGAAGGATGCCCGCAAGGCGGCCGTTGCCGAAGCGTTGGACAAGGCCAAGACCTTGACGGAGGCGGCCGGCGTCAAGCTTGGCCGGGTGATCGAGATCAGCGAGAACACCGCCCGCCCGCCGCAGCCGATGATGCGCATGGCGATGGCCAAGGACATGGCGGCGGAATCCGTTCCGGTCGCCGCCGGTGAGAACACCTATCGTGTGACGGTCAACGTCACCTTCCAGCTCGACCAGTAACAACCGTCGTTCCTCTCGCCACATCGGCGGCGGGAGGTTTTCACCTTGAACCATATAAAAAGCCCGCCGATCGGGAGATGATCGGCGGGCTTTTTCTGTTGTTGGCGGCCGCGCGTTAGCGGCGGATCAGCGGGCAGCCGCGGACGTTGGCGAAAACCACCCGGTCGCGACCACGGCGGTCGAACCCGACCACGGTCACGGTGCGACGCGACACGTCCACGACACGGACGCGGCGCAGGCCCATGCGGGCGGCCTTTTCTTCGGCAAGCCACGGTGCACAGCCGGGGCGACGGTCCGGGCGGCGGTCAGGTCGCCAGTGGCGGTCGCGGTGCTGAACCGAGATGACCAGGTCGCCATTGGCGGCAGATGCCGTCGGCGCAACGGCGGATAGTCCGGCGAGCGTGACGAGAGCAGCGATTCCAGCTTTGGTGAAGATGTTCCTCATGGCGTGTCTCCAGAATTGGGGCGTTGTGCCCGAAACCTCTCTCGCCTTGCTGGCGATTGTGTGGAAGCTAGCGCGCCGGGGCTGAACAAAATCGCAATCCGCCGTTCAGTTGCAGTTCATCGAGCGCTCACGCCGAAAGATGCAGCACCACCTCGCGCCTATGCGGATGGTCGCGGTGTTCGAAGAGGTACAACCCTTGCCAGGTGCCGAGCATCAACCGCCCGGAACTGACCGGGATGCCGAGCGAAACAGCAGTCAGCGCCGCCTTGATATGCGCCGGCATGTCGTCCGGACCTTCGGTCGTATGGGTCACCCAGCGCATCTGCGGGTCCCTGGCCGGCGGCACGAGGCGCGAGAAGAAGGTCTTCAGGTCGCGCCGCACATCCGGATCGGCATTCTCCTGGATGAGGAGCGAGCAGGACGTGTGGCGCACGAAGACCGTCAGCAGGCCTTCGCCGCTTGCCTGTCCACCCACGAATTTCTGGGCCGCCTCGGTGAATTCATAAAGCCCCTGCCCGCGCGTTTGGATCGAGATGACGGTCTGGGGCATGAGGCGGCGCTCCTTGTTTCAGATCGCCGGATTTATAGGGTCATGAAGCTCTGGAAGCCACCGTAAATCATGCGCTTGGCATCAAACACGCCCTTCCACTGCTCGCCTGCGAGCCGCGGATCCTTCATCACCTTATCATTGATCGCGTCGCGCTGCTCGCGGCTTTCATAGGTGATCCAGGAGAACACGACCGTCTCGTCCTCCTTCGCCTGCACCGCTCGCGGGAATGATGTCAGCTCGCCATAAGGCACGTCGTCGCCGATGCACTCGACATAGCTGACGGCGCCATATTCCTTCCAGATATCGCCGGCGAGCCGGGCAATCTCCTTGTAGCGCTCCAGGTTGGCCGTTGGTACGGCAAGAACAAAACCATCAACATAAGGCATAGGTCTTCCTCCTCTTGAGTTGCAACTTAACAAGGACGTGAAACGGCAGGCCGATCCGACAAGCTGGCCGAGATTTTCTCGATCGGCAAGATCGGGCCGGATCAGAACCGGTCCGGGATCGTTATGCGGTCTCGATCATCGGGAGAATGGCATGACCGCAGGAGATGCAACGGACACCAGGAAGCAGGCCCGCACATCGCGTCTCGGCTTTCCGGTCAAGGTCATGGCGCGCGATGACCTGAAGAGCAATGACAGCCGCCGCTCAGCCAACAATCCACATCTGAAGGTGTCGCTCGAATATGTCGACCAGATCCTCGATCATCTCGACCGGCACGACATCCGCATGTACCGCATGTCCTCCGATATCGCCCCCTACGTCACGCATCCGGACATGCCGCAGTTCCACGGAATGATCGGCGAGAGCGTCAGCGAGCTTCGCGCACTGGGCGAAAAGTCGAAGCGTCTCGACATCCGCCTGTCGTTCCACCCTTCACAATTCGTGGTGTTGAACAGCCCCGATCCCGAGCTTGTCAGGAAGAGCATCTGGGACCTCTCAACCCAGGCGGAGATGCTGGATCTGATGGAACTCGGGCCGGAGGCCGTACTCGTCATTCATGTCGGCGGCACCTATGGCGATATTCCCGCCAGCCGCGCCCGCTGGGTTGAGACCTGGAAGATGCTTCCCGAGCATGTGCGCCGCCGGCTGGTGCTCGAACACGATGATCTGCGGTTCTCGGCCGCCGACGTCCTTTGGATCCACGAGCATACCGGCGTGCGGCTGATCTTCGACTACCAGCATTTCTGGTGCCTCAACCCGGAGCGGGCGGACCTGCGCGAGACGCTGGCCGCCATTCTCGCCACCTGGCCGGAGGGACAGCAGCCGAAGATCCACTTCTCTTCGCCGCGCACGGAACTGCGCGAACAGGTGCGGGTGGACCCAAAGACGCGCAAGAAGACGACGAAATACGTCGCACCGGTCTTCACCGGCCATGCCGATTTCTGCAACCCGTTTGAGTTTGCCACCTTCATGCGCACCGCGGAAGGCCTGGATTTCGACGTGATGCTGGAGGCGAAGTCGAAGGACCTGGCGCTGTTGCGGCTGCGGCCAGATTTGTTGCGCTATGCGCCAGACGTTGCGCTGCGCTTTGGTCTGGAAGCCACCGAAGCAGAAGAGCTCGAAGAGGAAGCCGATGCGGTACTGGTGGAGGAGAAGGTCGCCGGCGGCGCCTGACCCGGATCAGTCCGGGAAGCCCCGCGCCCGCCACTGACTGCGTGGCACAGCAGCGCCAACGTCGAATGCGAACGAAACGACTCTCATCGCATCCTCGTCCACCTCGCACCGGAACCTGATGTTATACCACTTGGCGCTGGCGCGAAACGCCGCCTGCCTGACCTCGAGTACCGTGCCGGAAGGCAGCTTGTAGGCGGGCAGGATGTCCGGCCGGTAGGCTGCCGGCGCATGACGCAACTGCTCGCGCAGCTCCGTGGCGCAAAGCTGCCCGGCGCGAATCTCGCGCGGGATCTCGCCCATGGCCGTCATTGCCACGTCGCTTTCGGTGACGCTGCGGGAAAACAGCTTGGTCGCCTTCGTCAGGTTGCTGGGCGAGTCCTTGGCGGGGGCCTCGGTCGGTTTTGGTGTCGGCGCAGGCACGACCTGCGGGACAAGCGCTGTCATCTCGTCGGCAGGTGCGGCACCGGTCTCCGGTCCTTCGACATGCGAACTCGCCGCCGCATCGACCTCCGGCACGTTGACATCATCGGGCACGGCACTTGCGGGTGGCGCATCTTCTGCGGCTTCCGTCTCCCCGGTCGGTCCGGCTGTTTCCTCCGTCTCTGTTGGAGCGGTTTCCGGCTCTCTGCCTGCCGGCTCTTCCGGCGCGTCGCCGTCTTCGCTCACGCGCGGGCCTTCATCCTTCTCGCCAAATTGCTGGACAGGCCGCAGGACCGGCATGGGTTGCCCTGCCCGCTCCTCGCCCTTCGGCGGTTCGGGTGCGGGTGGAGGTGGCGGCGAAGGTTCAGGCGGCGGAGGCGGTTCTTCCTGTTTCGCTTCCTCTTGCGGCGGCGGTGGCGGTGGGGGCGGAGGCGGTGGCTCATCCTGTTTGGCCTCTTCCTCCTGCTCCGGCGGAGGTGGGTCTTCGGCCTCCTCGGCCTCTTCTTCCGGCTCTTCAGGTGAGGGAACCAGTTCCACCGTCACGCTCTCTTCCTTGGGCGGCTCCGGAAACTCCAGGGGGAAGTGGAAAAAGAAGGCGAAGGCCAGGACGACATGCAGCAACACGGAGGCAGCGATGCCGCCTCCGAGCGCTCTGGTCCGTTTCGGACGATGATCCTGCCTGGTTTCCCGGGCGTCCTCGGCTTCGATGCCTTCCATGGCTGCGATGTAAGATGGAATGCAGGCCGGATCGAGTCCCGGTGGATCAAAACCTGCGCCGGCAACATCTTTGTGGCTTGAGAAGAAACCGACCGCGTGGTATGTTTCCCCATGTCCCAGGCCCATAGACGCGAAAAACAGCCCGAGCAGGTGCGGCGTTCCATCCTTGACCAAGCGGCACGGTCTGCCGCAGAGGCTGGCCTGTCGGCTATCACCTTGCAATCAGTCGCAGCTTCGGCCGCCGTGACCAAGGGCGGGCTGCTACATCATTTTTCCAGCAAGCAAGCGCTGGTCGAGGCGGTGTTCGCCGATCTCCTGGCAAAGCTCGATGACGAGATCGACCGGTTGATTGAGAACGACACCGCCACCCCTGGTCGCTTCACGCGCGCTTATATCGACGCCTTCTTCCAGGTGACGCGCGAAGGTGCCGGAAGCCCCTGGGCAGCGCTGTCGGTCTCCTGCATGAACGACCCGAAGCTGCGCGCACTCTGGTCGGACTGGATGCGCGACCGGCTCGAACGCCATGCAGACACGGACAATCACCCGGTGCTGCAGATTGCGCGCTACGCCGCCGACGGCATCTGGCTTGCCAATCTCATGGAAAACAATGGTGTCGAGCCGCAAGATCTCGAGCGCCTCAGGATAGACCTCAGGAAGATGACGGAAATCGAGGCGTACAGATGAACACGGCTCTGGTGACATATGTTTCGCTTGGCACTGCGATCGCGCTCGAAGTGATCGGGACGACCTTCCTGCAGCAAAGCCAGCAGTTCACGCGTTTGGTGCCGACCATGCTGATGGCGCTGTGTTACGGCGCGGCCTTCTATCTCTTGTCGATCGCGCTCCGCGTCATGCCGATGGGCATCGTCTACGCCATCTGGAGCGGGCTTGGCATCGTGCTGATCTCGGGCGTTGGTCTCGTGGTGTTCCGGCAGAAGCTCGACCTTGCCGCCATGATTGGCCTTGGCCTGATCATCGCCGGCGTCGTGGTGGTCAACGTGTTCTCGAAAACCGTCGGGCATTGAAGAAGCCCAACGACCAAAAGAAAAAAGCCCGGCTCGCATTGCGAACCGGGCCTATTGACAGAGTTGTCGACCGAAGCTTAGCTGTCCAGGAAGCTGCGCAGCTTGCGGCTGCGGCTCGGGTGTTTCAGCTTGCGAAGCGCCTTCGCCTCGATCTGGCGGATACGTTCGCGCGTCACCGAGAACTGCTGGCCGACTTCTTCCAGCGTATGGTCGGTGTTCATGCCAATTCCGAAGCGCATGCGAAGAACGCGTTCTTCGCGCGGCGTCAGCGACGCCAGTACGCGGGTCGTCGTTTCGCGCAGGTTCGCCTGGATAGCCGCATCGATCGGCAGAAGCGCGTTCTTGTCTTCGATGAAGTCGCCGAGGTGGCTGTCTTCCTCGTCACCTACCGGGGTTTCGAGAGAAATCGGCTCCTTGGCGATCTTCAGGACCTTGCGGACCTTTTCGAGCGGCATGGCGAGCTTTTCAGCGAGTTCTTCCGGCGTCGGCTCGCGCCCGATCTCGTGCAGCATCTGGCGCGACGTACGAACGATCTTGTTGATCGTTTCGATCATGTGCACGGGAATGCGGATCGTGCGGGCCTGGTCGGCGATCGAACGCGTGATTGCCTGCCGGATCCACCACGTCGCATAGGTCGAGAACTTGTAACCGCGACGGTATTCGAACTTGTCGACCGCCTTCATCAGGCCGATATTGCCTTCCTGGATAAGGTCGAGGAACTGCAGGCCGCGGTTCGTGTACTTCTTGGCGATGGAAATCACGAGGCGAAGGTTCGCCTCTACCATTTCCTTCTTGGCGATGCGCGCTTCGCGTTCGCCCTTCTGGACCATCGACACGATGCGACGGAATTCGGCGATCGAGATGCCGGTTTCGGTCGCGAGATTCTGGATCTCCTGGCGGATATCGCGGATCGTCGTGTTCTCGGCGCGCGCAAACTCCTTCCAGCCACGGGCGGAAAGGTTGGCGATCGACTTCATCCAGTTCGGATCAAGTTCGGCGCCCTGGTACTGTTCGAGGAAGGACTCGCGCTTGACGCCGTAGGATTCGGCGAGGCGCAGCAGGCGTCCCTCGTTCTGCATCAGGCGCTTGGAAATGTCGTAGAGCTGCTCGACAAGAGAGTCGACGCGGTTCTGGTTGAGCGACAGGGACTTGACCGCCGTCACCAGTTCGTCCTTGAGCTCCTTGTAGCGGCGCTCTTGAGCAGACGACAGCGTGCCCGTTGCGGAAAGGCGCTGCTCAACCTGCTGATCCTGAAGCTTGCGCAGCTTCTTGTAGGTGTCAGCGATGAGGTCGAGGGTTTCCATGACCTGCGGACGCAGTTCCGCTTCCATGGCGGCGAGCGAAAGGCTCGACTCGTCGTCGTCCTCTTCTTCTTCCTCAAGCGGAAGGCCTTCGCCACCAACGGCCGTGATGTCGTCGTCATTGGCAGCAGAGAAGCGCGCCTTGCGGCTCTTTTCCTTCTCTTCGGCCGCCTTGCGGTCAGCCTCGATCTTTTCCGGGCTCTGGAACTGCGGCGCAGCTTTTGCCTCAGGACCCGAATAGGTCGTTTCGAGGTCGATGATTTCACGAAGCAGCGTCGTGCCTTCGTTCAGCTCGTCGCGCCAGATGATGAGTGCCTGGAAGGTCAGCGGGCTCTCGCAGAGGCCACCGATCATCGTCTCGCGGCCGGCCTCGATGCGCTTGGCAATCGCAATTTCGCCTTCACGCGACAGAAGCTCGACGGAACCCATTTCGCGCAGATACATGCGCACCGGGTCGTCGGTACGGTCGGTCGGCTCTTTCTTCTTGGCGGTCGCGAGCGCAGTGCCGGTCGTGGTGGCAATTTCGCCGCCTTCGCTCTCGCTCTCCTCGCCATCACCGTCGCTGTCGTCTTCACGCGCGGACGCGTCGTCGGCATCCTCGTCTTCCACGACATTGATGCCCATGTCGGACAGCATGGACATGGTGTCTTCAATCTGCTCGGAGGTGACTTCCTCCGACGGCAGGACCGAATTCAACTCGTCCATGGTCACGTAGCCGCGCTTCTTGGCGGCCTTGATCATCTTTTTGACCGCGTCGTCAGAGAGGTCGAGAAGCGGACCGTCGTGCGAGCCTTCGCGTTCGTTCTCTGCTTCTTCGTTTTCTTTGACTTTTGTTGCCATTTATTTCGTCGCTTTCCCTGAACGCCACTTCCGCCGCGCTGTCGCAATCGGCTGAAGACTATCGCCGCCGCCTTCGCCGCGAATCACTTGTCCAACACGTAACGGATTGACCTTTAATTCCCGATTACCATTCGGCGGCCGCATCAACGCAAGGCCGTCCCGTGAGAGGATCATCGGTCATGTTCGGTGCTATTGACCCACTCCGCCTATTCTGCCTTGAGATGGTGATTCCCATAAATTAACGTTCCGTCAAGCTTTTCCCGACCTCAGTCCCCGGAAAAGTCGAAAACTGCCTGCAGCAGCTTCAACAGGGTACGCTCACCAAATTTAACCGCTATGTAGGCACGGCACCCGGAAAGACAAGCCTTTTGACCCAGATATCGCCACCCGGTGACAATTTCTTCCGTATAAAGTGAGTGCTAATTAGGGCGAAATGGCCGCCTCTTCGCCTGGCCCACAAAAACCATGCTCGAATCAGCCATGGCTGACCGCCGCACCCTTGATCCGGCCCGACAAAACCCCGAAGCCATCGATGATCGCTTCCTGGTTCTCCATCCGCACGATCTCAAGCTGGACCTCTGACAGGGCGCGCAAAAGCAGCTCGATCTCCTCGGAGTTATCAGCTTCGGTCGCCTCCGCAATGGCGCGCTCCAACTCCATCTTCTGGATGCGCAGCGCCTTGGTGCGCTTGTGGAGCGACAGCGCCTGTCGGTAGCCTTCGCGTGCGTCTTCCATTGCCGCCCCTTCCGTCGCGGTCCAGAGACGAGCGTTGCGCACCTGCTGGTCAAGCGACTTTAAAAGCACCTCGAACCCGTCGGCGGTGAGCCGCTGCATCAGGTATTCGCGCGAAAGATTAGTGCCCGCTGTGGCTGCCGCCGGCAGCATGGAGGACCAGAAGCGCTGCAGGTCGCGGTTCTCGAAGTCGATCGCGGCGATTTCGTCGTATTCCTCGAGCAGCAATTCCGGATGATTGACGATCGTCAGCGCAAGAACGCTTTCGCGCAGCGCCGGCAGGTCGCGATAGCCGCTGACGAGCCCCGACCGCGTCAGCCGGTCTGATACGGTAACCGGGCCCGCTGCCACGCCGCGCTGGTTCTGGAAGCCGCCACCCTGCCCCGGCCGACCGCCGCCGCGCTGGAAAGGCGGGCGATTGCCACTGCCGCGCCGGGTCATCGGCGAAAAGAAGCTGTTCAGCCGGTCGCGGATTTCCTGCTGGTAATGCCGGCGCACGCTTTCGTCGCCGATCACGGAGACGATGTGCTTCAGCCGCGCTTCGAGCTCGGCCCGCTGTTCCGGCGTTGTATATTGTCCGGCGGCAGCCTCCCGCTGCCAGATCATGTCGACCAGAGGCTTGGCTTCGGACAAAACCTTATCGAAGGGTGCGCGCCCTTCCTGCTTGACGAGGTCGTCCGGGTCCTTGCCCTCCGGCAGGAGCGCGAACTGCACCGATTTACCGGGTTTCAGGAACGGAAGTGCAAGGTCAGCCGCCCGGCTTGCGGCGCGAAGGCCGGCACCGTCGCCATCAAAACACAGCACAGGCTGCGGCGACATCTTCCAGAGCAAGTCGAGCTGGTTTTCCGTCAGCGCCGTGCCGAGCGGCGCCACCGCATTCTCGATCCCCGCCTGATGCAGCGCGATCACGTCCATATAACCTTCGACGGCAATGACCGTACCCGGTTCGCTGCGGTTCGCCTGCGACGCGCGACGGGCGCGGGCAAAATTGTAAAGCACCTGCCCCTTGTGGAAGAGCTCGGTGTCGGGCGAGTTCATGTATTTCGCAAGCGCGTCCTGCGCCATTGCACGGCCGCCAAACCCGATCACCTTTTCCCGCGACGACAGGATCGGAAACATGATGCGATCGCGGAAATAGTCATAGGAGACGGCGATGCCCTCGCCGTGGCGCACCAGCCCGCAGGCCTCGATCTGCTCCTTCGGGACGCCCTTGCTGGCCAGGAACTCCTTCAGCGCATTCCGGCTCTCCGGAGCATAACCCAGCCGGAAAGTCTCGATGGTCCGGGCGCTGAGGCCGCGATCGCGCAGATAAGCGCGCGCCTTCACGCCGGTGGCGCTCTGCAACTGGTCCTGGAAGAACCGGGTCGCCAGTTCCATGACATCGATAAGGGAGGTGCGCTCCTTTTCCCGCTTTTCCGCCTGTGGATCCATTTGCGGCATCGGAACGCCGGCCATGTCGGCGACGGTCTGGACAGCTTCGGGAAAACTCTGTCCTTCAAGCTCGGTGAGGAAACGGAAATGATCCCCGGAAACGCCGCAGCCAAAGCAGTGGTAGCGGCCCTTGCGATCTTCGCAATGGAAGCTCGGGCTCTTTTCGGCATGGAACGGGCAGCAGGCCCAGTAGTCTCCACGCGAGACATTGGTCTTCTTGCGATCCCAGGTTACGCGCCGGCCAACCACGGCCGATATCGCCACTCGGTCGCGAATTTCGTCCAGGAAACTGTTGGAGAAGCGCATGTCAACCTCTTGGCCAATTCCCATATAAGCACGCCGGCCAGGGAAAGCCACTGCGGGACGAAAACATGCCCGCTATTCACACCTCGCTGCCGCATGCAGCGAAAACAAAAAGGCTGGAAGCCGAAACGGCTACCAGCCTCCTGCTTTTATCGGCTTTCAAGAAATCTTACTTCAGCAGTTCCTTGACCACGCCGGACGCCTTGGCGAAATCCATCTGCCCCGGATACTTTTCCTTCAGGATGGCCATCACCTTGCCCATGTCGCGAAGGCCCTGCGCGCCGGACTCGGCAACGGCAGCCTTGATAAGCTCAGCCGCCTGCTCGTCCGAGATCTGCTCGGGCATGAAGGTCTTGATGACGGTGACTTCCTCGCGCTCCTGCGCGGCAAGCTCGCCACGGCCGGCATCCTCATAGATCTTCGCCGATTCCTCGCGCTGCTTTACCATCTTCTGCAGGATCTGCAGGATGTCGTCGTCGCTGACCGGATCCTTGCCGGCGCCGCGATTGGCGATATCACGATCCTTGATGGCCGTTTGCACCAGCCGGACCGTGGAAAGCCGCCGGGTATCCTTGGCCTTCATTGCTTCCTTGAGCGCCTCGGAAAGCTTGTCGCGCATCATATTATGTACTCCTTGGGAAGGCCCGCCGCCGGGCGGCAATTATGGCTTTTCCTTGTCTTGGTGGCGCTGTCATAGACGAGGCCCGGTGCAGTATCAATTGGCTGGCTGCCGCTCTTGCGCCAGACGACCGAAATACCCAATGTTTATTGAGTTCGTGAGATTGACCGTGCTGCCTGCTTTGTCTATTTTCCCGCACCTGCACGAGATATAGATGTATGGGCTTTCGCCGGCACTGCCTGCGCGCCCGTTTCTGCGACCATAGATGGCCTTCGCACCCTGCCTCTTCAAGAGACGGGACGGCAAGGCAGAAGGATAGAGATGACCGCCACTGCCCCCTGGACAACGAAAAAACCAACCGCTGTGCTCGTCCTGGCAGACGGCACGGTGATCGAAGGAACCGGGATCGGGGCGACGGGCAAGGTACCGGCCGAGGTGGTCTTCAACACGGCGCTCACCGGTTACCAGGAAATCCTGACCGACCCGTCCTATATCGGCCAGATCGTCACCTTCACCTTCCCCCATATCGGCAACGTCGGAACCAACGAAGAAGATATCGAATACCTGACGCCGGCTGCACGCCGCGGCGCGGTCGGCACGATCTTCAAGGCCGACATCACCGATCCTTCCAATTATCGCGCTGCCAAGGATCTCGACGGCTGGCTGAAGTCGCGCGGGATCATCGGCCTGTCCGGCATCGACACCCGTGCGCTGACCGCCTGGATCCGCAGCAACGGCGCCCCGAATGCCGTCATCGCGCATGATCCGAACGGCGTTTTCGACATCGAGGCCCTGAAGGCTGAAGCCAAGGGATGGAGCGGTCTGGAAGGTCTCGACCTCGCCAAGGAAGCCACGTCTGGCCAGTCGTCGCAGTGGACGCAGAAGCCCTGGGTCTGGAACGAGGGCTTCGATGACCTCAATCCGGAAGACGCCAAGTACCACATCGTTTGCGTCGACTACGGCGTAAAGCGCAACATCCTGCGCCTCTTCACCGGCCTCGATTGCAAGGTGACCGTCGTTCCGGCACAGACCTCGGCCGAAGACATCCTGGCGCTGAAGCCGGATGGCATCTTCCTGTCGAACGGCCCGGGGGACCCGGCGGCAACTGGCGAATATGCTGTTCCGGTGATCCAGAACCTCATCAAGACCGACATCCCGACCTTCGGCATCTGCCTCGGCCACCAGATCCTCGGCCTGGCGCTCGGCGCCAAGACGGAGAAGATGCACCAGGGTCACCACGGTGCAAACCACCCGGTGAAGGACCACACCACCGGCAAGGTGGAGATCGTCTCCATGAACCACGGCTTCGCGATCAACTCGAGCACTTTGCCGGAAGGCGTTGAAGAGACTCACATCTCGCTCTTCGACAACACCAATTGCGGCCTGAGACTGGCGGGCAAGCCGGTGTTCTCCGTCCAGCACCATCCGGAAGCTTCGCCCGGGCCGCAGGACAGCCACTATCTGTTCCGCCGCTTCATCAACATGGTGCGCGAGAAGAAGGGCGAACCGGCACTGTCCGAACGCTGAGAAATCTCAAGAGAAGCTTGAAAAGCCCGCCATTTTGGCGGGCTTTTTTTGTTTAGCGGCGAACCAGCATCCAGAACCGGCCGCAAAGCAGCGCCGCCGCAGCAGCGAGCCCCATCACGAAGCCGAACCAGACCCCCTCGCCCTTGAAGCCGAGCGGGAAGGCAAAGATCCAGGCAAACACGAAGCCGATCGGCCAATAGGCAATCAGCGCCAGGAGCATCGGCACTTTGGTATCCTTCAAGCCGCGCAGCAGACCAGCCGCCACCGCCTGCAAACCATCCACGAGTTGGAAGGCACCGGCGATGATGATCAGCGGTATGGCAAGCGCCAGCACCTCGGCTGCATCCGGCTGGCGCGTATCCAGGAAAAGGCCGCCGAAGAAGGCAGGCGCCACCGCATAAAGCACGCCGCCAACCGCGGTGAACAGGATGCTGATCGCAAGCACTGCAACACCCGCACGACGCACGCCAACCATGTCATCTCGACCGTTCGCCAAGCCGACGCGCACCGTCGCCACCTGTGCGAGCCCGAGCGGGATCATGAAGGCGATGGACGCCAGTTGCAGGGCAATGCCGTGCGCCGCAAGCTGCAGCTTGCCGATCATTCCCATGAGCAGTGACGCAGCCGAAAACAGGCTCGTCTCCGCCAGGATCGTGAAGCTGATCGGCAGGCCCAGCATGAAGATCTCCCAAAGCATCGACCAGTCCGGCCGCCAAAACCGGACGAAGATCTCGAAGCTGCGCATCCGCGGCTGGCTCTCCACATAAAGGAGCGCGATAAGAAAGCCGGTGAGGTTTGCCGAAACGGCCGCGATTGCCGCACCGTGCAGTCCAAGCGCCGGTGCGCCGAAATGGCCAAAGATCAGCGTGTAGGCGACAAGCAGGTTCATGAAGAACATGCCGATCGTCACGTAAAGCACGATGCCGCCCTTCTCGAGCCCGGTGACGAAGCTTCTGAGCGCCATCAGTCCGAGCGCCGGGAACAGGCCCCAAAGCGCAATGCGCAGGTAGCTTTGTGCGTTTGCGGCGACATCCGACTCCTGGCCGAGACGCAGCAGGATCGGTTCGGCGAACCACAACAGCGGCGCGGTGAGCACGCCGTAAGCGAGCACGATCCATAGCCCCATGCGCACTGAACGCCGCACGCCAACCGGATCATTATGGCCGATTGCCTGGGCAACCAGCGGCACCACGGCGCTGGTGAAACCGGTGCCGAAGATGAAGACCAGGAAGAACATCTGTGTTGCAAGCACGACAGACGCGAGTTCCGTGGTGCCGAGCCAGCCGACCAGGATGACGTCCGTTGTGTGGATGGCCATCTGCGCCAGTTGCGCCCCCACCAGCGGCACGCCGAGCGCAACCGTTGCGCGGGCATGCGTGGACCACGAATTGTTATGGCTCCGGTCAACGATGGCTGACTGGGTCGACATGGCACTCTCCAAAGACGAAAACGCCGCAACCCATTTGGGTAGCGGCGGCTGCCAATGCCTATAGATCAGGCACCCGAAGGCAGCAACCTTGGCGGTTCATCCAACAGAATTTGTGGACGTCACTTCACGGAACTTGATGTGAAAGTTCCGGCTGCGCGGCCACCGCCGCCTCATCCTTGCGCGAGATGCGCAAGAGGAAGACAGTGATGGCCAACGCCATGAAGATGGCCGCCATGAAATAAGGCGCACCGGCAAATTCCACTGCGGCCCCCTCGCCCGTAAACGCGCTGAAGAGCTGGGTGAAGATCGCCGGGCCGATGATGGTCGTCAGACTGGTCAGGCTGGTGATCGCGCCCTGCAACTCACCTTGCGCCGACGCTGGCACCTTGGCCGAAGCGATGCTTCGCAGCGCCGGATCTCCGACATTCTCGATCGTCGTCAGCAGAATGACAGCGTAGACGACCCAACCCTGCCAGGCAAAGGCATAGCCCAAGAGCCCGAGGCACGAGAAGCTCAAGCCGAGAACCGCAGTGCGCCATTCGCCCAGAACCGGCACCAGTTTCGGCAGCACGAAGCCCATGACGATCGCCGCGCAGATGCCAAACATTCCGAGCGACAGCCCGATCTGCCCTTCGCTCCAGTTATAGCGATAGGCGGACACGAAGGACCAGACGGACGGATAAACGGCATGCGCCAGCCAATACAGGAACATCACCAGCATGACCCAGCCGATTCCCGGGTAATGACGCATCTGCTTCAACGCCCCGAATGGGTTGGCGCGCTTCAATTCAAAGGTCCGGCGGTTCGCCTTCTCCAGCGTTTCCGGCAGCAGGAACCAGGCCGCGACGAAGTTCGCGAGCGACAACAGGCCCGCCGCCAGGAACGGCGCACGCGGCCCAAGTTCGCCGAGCAGTCCGCCGATCACCGGCCCGACCGTGAAGCCGACGCCGAAGGCGATGCCGATCAGGCCGAAGTTCTTGGCACGCGTCTCGTCGGTGCTGATGTCGGCGATATAGGCGGAACAGGTCGCAAAGCTTCCACCGGAGATACCAGCCAGCGTGCGGCCGACGAACAGCATCCAGAAACTTGTCGCGGCAGCGCAGATCAGGTTGTCGACCGCAAAGGTCAGCACCGAAGCGAGCAGGATCGGCCGGCGGCCGAAACGGTCCGAGAGGTTGCCGAGCAGCGGCGCAAACAGGAACTGCATCGCCGAATAGATCAGCAGCAGCCAGCCGCCATCGACGGCAGCGCCGCTCACATCGTCGCCGGTCAGTTCACGCAGGAATGTCGGCAGCACCGGCATGATGATAGCGATCCCGATGATATCGAGAAACAGGATCATAAAGACCAGGAACAGGCCGCGACGCACGAATTTCGGGTCAAGCATTGGGAGGTCACTCCAGCAAAAACATGTTCTGGAAGTGCGACCTAGTCGCCGACGCTACTTAGCGGCGAACGTCCACGTAAACAATACGTGAACATTTCAAAAGTTTTGATGATATTCATCAACGGCGAAAGACGCCGGGTGCTCAACACCCGGCGTCTTTAGAAGTCAGCGTTGTTCAGACAGCGCCGGAAAAGGTGTCGCATGCCCGCATGTCGCCGCTGTCGAAGCCGCGCTTGAACCAGGTCATGCGCTGCGCGGACGTGCCATGGTTGAAGCTTTCCGGCACCACGTAACCCTGGCTGCGCTTCTGCAGCGTGTCGTCACCAATCTGCTGGGCCGCATTCAGCGCCTCCTCCAGATCGCCTTCGCTCAGGACGCCCTTCTGGTCGGTGAACTTGCCCCAGACACCTGCATAGCAATCGGCCTGGAGCTCGACGCGGATCGACATCTGGTTTGCTTCAACCTCGCTCATCCGCTGGCGTGCCTGGTTGAATTTCGGCAGGACGCCGGTGAGGTTCTGCACATGGTGCCCGACTTCGTGGGCGATGACATAGGCTTGGGCAAAGTCGCCGGCAGCTTCGAAACGCTGCTCAAGCTCGCGGAAGAAGTCGGTGTCGAGGTAAAGCTTCTTGTCGACGGGGCAGTAGAACGGACCGGTCGCGGACGATGCGAAGCCGCATGCTGAGTTGACCTGACCGGAAAACAGCACCAGCGTCGGCTCCTCGTAGCGTGCGCCGCCCGCTTCGAAGATGCCCTTCCAGGTGTCTTCCGTCTCTGCGAGCACAGTACGGACGAACTGCGTCGTCTCGTCGTTGGCCGTCTGGCCCGGTGCCGACTGCTGGTAACCCGAGCCCCCCATATCGATATCACCGCCGGAAAGCAGCGTCAGCGGGTTGATGCCGGTGATCCAGCAGATGATCAGGATCATCACGATCCCGCCGATGCTGAGCCCTCCGCCGCCACGCCGGCCGCCGACCGGGATGCGAAAACCGCCTCGTCCCAGGGGACTGCCCATGGAGGCGCCACGGCGATCCTCAACGTTGTTCGACTGACGACGACCTCTCCATTCCATCTCTCGGACTCCTCTCGGGCAAAGCGCGGCCTTGCGCGGCATAACGCTGGCGGACGGAAAGTGATCCGTCCAGCGTGATTTGCGGGAGCCTGCGACTCACGCGACGCGCAAATCCTTCTTGCCCGGCAGGAACACTGTCAGCAAGCCGAGTGCCGGGAGGAAGGCACAGACATTATAGACGAAGACGATGCCGTAGTGGTCGGCAAACAGGCCAAGCGCCGCCGCGGCAATGCCGCCGATGCCAAAGGCAATGCCGAAGAAAATGCCGGCGACCATGCCGACGCGGCCCGGGACAAGCTCCTGCGCCATGACGACAATGGCCGGGAAGGACGAGGCCATGATGAAGCCGATGATCGCCGACAGCGCGATCGTCACCGGCAGGTTGGCAAACGGCATCGCCAGCGTGAACGGAAGCACGCCCAGGATGGAGAACCAGATCACCACCTTCGAGCCGAACTTGTCGCCGATCAGTCCTCCAATCACCGTGCCGAGCGCCACCGCGCCGAGGAAGATGAAGAGCATGATCTGCGACTGCTGCACGGTTACCTGGAAACGCTCGATGACAAAGAACGTGTAGTAGCTGTTGATCGACGCCATGTAGGCGTTCTTCGAGAAGGTCAGGATGGTGAGCACGACGAGCGAGATCACCACCGTTCGCCTCGACAGATTGTGCGTGTTCACGGCACGCTTGCGGCCCTTGTTGGCCGCCATGTGCCCTTTGTACCAGCGCGCGACGCGAGACAGGATGATGATACCGAGGAGCGCGCCAACGGAGAACCAGATGACGCTCTTCTGCCCATTCGGCACGATGATGAAGGCTGCAAGCAGCGGTCCGATCGACTGGCCGAAATTGCCGCCAACCTGGAATACGGATTGCGCAAAGCCGAAGCGTCCGCCGGATGCAAGGCGCGCGACGCGCGACGATTCGGGATGGAAGACCGCCGATCCAATGCCGATCAGCGACGCGGCGACAACCAGCATGGCGTAGGAATGCGCCGTCGCCAGCATGACGAGACCGATCAGCGTCGAGGTCATCCCGACCGGCAGCGAATATGGGAACGGCTTCTTGTCGGTGACGATGCCGATCACCGGCTGCAGCAGCGAGGCGGTGCACTGAAAGGCAAGCGTCAGCATGCCGATCTGCCAGAAGTCCAGCGCATAGTCGGTCTTCAGCATCGGATAGATCGACGAGATCATCGACTGCATGATGTCGTTGATCATGTGACAGAAGCTGACCGCCAGGATCACCGGAAGCACCGTCACCTCCATGGACACGGCGGGCTTGACGTCGCCGACCGGGATGGAAACGGGTTTCGAGGTTGCGTCTGCCATCTGATCTCCTCCGCGCAAGCGGTCTTCGTCTGGGATGGCCGTTGCTGCAATGCTGTGACAGCGATTACTTATTCTTCTCGCAACCTACTGTCCATGTCGGCTTTGCCACTTCCGGTACGGTTGATGATGCTTGCAGCGCGTGCGCTGTCGATTCCTGTCGATTTGCGGATTTATGGGGTTCCGCTGCGGGCAACATTTGCCTATAAGCCGCGTCTAGCCTGAAAAGAACAGACGCGCCCGCCCGACCGGTGAACCCATCACCGTGCCGGCTTTTCGCGCAGGAAAAAAGCGGAAGAAGACCATGCCCAAGCGCCAAGACATTAAATCGATCCTCATCATCGGCGCGGGTCCGATTGTCATCGGGCAGGCATGTGAATTCGACTATTCGGGAACCCAGGCCTGCAAGGCGCTGCGCGAAGAGGGGTACCGGGTCATCCTGGTCAACTCCAACCCGGCCACGATCATGACTGATCCGGGCCTCGCCGATGCGACCTATGTCGAGCCGATCACCCCGGAAGTGGTGGCCAAGATCATCGCCAAGGAGCGGCCTGACGCACTCCTGCCGACCATGGGTGGCCAGACGGCGCTCAACACCGCGCTTTCGCTCAAGCGCATGGGCGTGCTCGATCGCTACAATGTCGAGATGATCGGCGCCAAGCCTGCCGCAATCGACAAGGCCGAGGACCGCGCGCTGTTCCGCGAAGCCATGGCCAAGATCGGCCTTGAGACGCCGAAGTCGATGCTGGCCAATGCCACCGACATCAAGGATGCCGACCGCAAGACCCATGAAGCCGAGCGCGCGAAGCTGCGCGAAAGCCTCTCAGGCGCTGAGCTCGACAAGGCGCTTGATGAGCTGGAAAACCAGTGGAACCTCGGCGAAAGCGACCGCAAGCAGCGGTACATGAGCCATGCCATGGCGATCGCCGCCCAGGCGATCGATGTCGTCGGTCTGCCTGCGATCATCCGTCCGTCGTTCACGCTCGGCGGCACCGGCGGCGGCATTGCCTACAACCGCTCTGAGTTCTTCGAGATCGTCAGTTCCGGCCTTGATGCCTCCCCCACCACCGAAGTCCTGATCGAAGAATCGGTACTCGGCTGGAAGGAGTATGAGATGGAGGTGATCCGCGACAAGGCGGACAACTGCATCATCATCTGCTCGATCGAAAACATCGACCCGATGGGCGTCCATACCGGTGATTCCATCACCGTCGCACCGGCGCTGACGCTGACCGACAAAGAATACCAGATCATGCGTAACGCCTCGATTGCGGTGCTGCGCGAGATCGGCGTCGAAACCGGCGGCTCGAACGTCCAGTTCGCTGTCAACCCGAAGGACGGACGCCTCGTCGTCATCGAGATGAACCCGCGCGTGTCGCGCTCCTCGGCGCTGGCTTCCAAGGCAACCGGCTTCCCGATTGCCAAGGTCGCCGCCAAGCTTGCAGTGGGCTATACGCTCGACGAACTGGAAAACGATATCACCGGTGGCGCAACGCCCGCTTCGTTCGAACCATCGATCGACTATGTCGTCACCAAGATCCCGCGTTTCGCCTTCGAAAAATTCCCGGGCGCCGAGCCGATCCTCACCACGGCCATGAAGTCGGTCGGTGAAGTCATGGCGATTGGCCGCACCTTTGCAGAGTCGCTGCAGAAGGCACTCCGCGGCCTCGAAACCGGCCTCACCGGTCTCGACGAGATTGAGATCCCGGGCCTGGACGACGGCGACAACAGCAAGAACGCCATCCGCGCCGCGATTGGCACGCCGACCCCGAACCGCCTTCGCATGGTCGCCCAGGCACTGCGCCTCGGCATGTCCGAGGCTGAGGTCCACGAAGGCTGCAAGATTGATCCGTGGTTCATCGCCCAGTTGAAGGCGATCGTGGACATGGAAGCCCGCATCCGCGAGCACGGCCTGCCGACGGACGCCGAAAACCTGCGCATGCTGAAGGCGATGGGCTTCTCCGACGCCCGCCTCGCCTCGCTTACCGGCAAGCGTCCGAAGGAAGTGGCGGAACTGCGCAACTCGCTCAACGTCCGCCCGGTCTTCAAGCGCATCGACACCTGCGCTGCCGAATTCGCGTCGCCGACGGCCTACATGTACTCAACCTACGAGACGCCGTTTGTCGGCGCCCTTCGTTCGGAAGCCGAAGTGTCGACCGCCAAGAAGGTCGTGATCCTCGGCGGCGGCCCGAACCGCATCGGCCAGGGCATCGAGTTCGATTATTGCTGCTGCCACGCCGCCTTCGCGCTGAAGGACGCCGGCTATGAAGCGATCATGATCAACTGTAACCCAGAAACCGTGTCGACCGACTACGACACCTCCGACCGCCTGTATTTCGAGCCGCTCACGGCAGAAGACGTGATCGAGATCCTGCGCGCGGAACAGGAAAAGGGTGAAGTCGTCGGCGTGATCGTCCAGTTCGGTGGCCAGACCCCGCTGAAGCTCGCCGAAGCGCTGGAAAAGAACGGCATCCCGATCCTCGGCACCGCGCCGGACATGATCGACCTCGCCGAAGACCGCGACCGGTTCCAGAAGCTTCTCATGAAGCTCGACCTCAACCAGCCGAACAACGGCATTGCCTATTCCGTTGAACAGGCGCGCCTTGTTGCTTCCGAAATCGGCTTCCCGCTCGTCGTGCGCCCGTCTTACGTTCTCGGCGGCCGCGCAATGCAGATCATCCATTCGGAGTCGATGCTGCAGACCTACCTGCTCGACACGGTCCCGGGCCTTGTGCCGGAAGACATCAAGCAGCGTTACCCGAACGACAAGACGGGCCAGATCAACACGCTGCTCGGCAAGAACCCACTTCTGTTCGACAGCTACCTGACCAACGCGATCGAAGTAGACGTGGATGCCCTGAGCGACGGTACCGATGTCTATGTCGCGGGCATCATGGAGCATATTGAGGAAGCCGGCATCCATTCCGGTGACTCTGCCTGCTCGCTGCCGCCGCGCACGCTGTCCAAGGACACGATCGACGAACTGGAGCGCCAGGCAACCGCCATGGCCAAGGCGCTCAACGTCGGCGGCCTGATGAACGTCCAGTTCGCCATCAAGGACGGCGTAATCTACGTGCTCGAAGTCAATCCGCGCGCGTCGCGTACCGTGCCGTTCGTAGCCAAGACGATCGGCGCTCCGATCGCCAAGATCGCGGCCCGCATCATGGCCGGCGAGAAGCTCGATGCCACCTTTGCCGCCTACGGCAAGAAGCCTGATCCGCGCAACCTGAAGCACATCGCGGTCAAGGAAGCCGTCTTCCCGTTCGCCAAGTTCCCCGGCGTCGATACGCTGCTTGGCCCGGAAATGCGCTCCACCGGTGAGGTCATCGGCCTCGACACGGACTTTGCACTGGCATTCGCCAAGTCGCAGCTGGGGGCCGGAGTCGAGCTGCCGCGCAATGGCACCGTCTTCGTGTCGGTTCGCGACGAGGACAAGGTCCGCGTCCTGCCGGCAATCCGCATCCTGGTTGAAATCGGCTTCAAGGTGATGGCATCCGGCGGCACGGCACGCTTCCTCGGCGAAAATGGCATCGAAGCCACCAAGATCAACAAGGTGCTCGAAGGTCGTCCGCATATCGAGGACGCTATCCGCAACCGTCAGGTCCAGCTCGTCATCAACACGACGGACGGTAACAAGGCGATCTCGGATTCGAAATCGCTGCGCCGCGCGACCCTGATGCAGAAGGTGCCCTACTACACCACCATGGCAGGCGCCGAAGCCGCAGCCTTGGCGATCAAGGCTCTCAAGGCCGGCAACCTCGAAGTTCGCCCGCTGCAGAGCTACTTCTAAGCCGACAACCTTCAGCCGGTCAGGAAGACTTGACCGGCTTTTTCTTCGATGTTATTTAGCCATTAAGTTAAATAACCGAATGGCTAACTTATGCAGGTTGATCCACTCTCCAGCACGCTCTCTGCCCTTGCCGATCCCACACGGCGCGCCATCCTCGCGCGGCTTGCAAGCGGGGAAGCGACCGTGAACGAGCTTGCCCAGCCTTTCGACATGAGCCTGCCGGCGATCTCCAAGCATCTGAAGGTTCTTGAGAGGGCGAAGCTCATCTCGCGCGGACGCAACGCGCAATGGCGCCCTTGCCGCCTGGAGCCCGAGCCGCTGAAGGCGCTCGACAACTGGCTGGAGGAATACCGGCAGCTTTGGGACCGGCGCCTTGATCGGCTCGAAGATTACCTGGCGACCCTGCAGGCGAAGGACGAAACCAAGGAGGACGAGTGATGACCGACAAGATGGAGATCCTCAACGAACGGCTCTTCGCCGTCGACGCGCACACACTCTTCGGCGCCTTCTCCAATCCGGATCATCTGGAGCAATGGTGGGGGCCGCATGGCTTTACCAACAGGATCCATGAGTTCGATTTCCGCCCCGGCGGCACCTGGCGCATCACCATGACCGCCTCGAACGGCACGGACTTCGACAACCGGCTGACCTTCCGGGAGATCATCCCCGGCGAGCGCCTCGCCTTCCTCCATCATGAGCCGATGCATGTCTACACGATGGAGATCCGCTTCGTGCCTGAGACCGACGGTACGCGGATGCACTGGCGGATGCTGTTTGAGGCAACGGAAGAAAACCTGCAGCTCAAGAAATTCATTGCCGCCGCCAATGAACAGAATTTCGACCGCCTTGAAGACCTTCTCCAACAGCTGAACAAAGGACGCTGACATGACGACAGTAGACCACAGCGACAGGATGATCCAAGTCGACCGCCTGATTGCCGCCCCGCGCGATCTTGTCTTCAAGATGCTGACAGAGGCGAGGCACCTTGATCAATGGTGGGGTCCGGATGGCTTCATCACCGAAACGCACGAGATGGACTTCTCTGTCGGCGGCCTCTGGCGCTACACAATGCACGGGCCGGAGAAGGACTGGCCGAACTGGATCCGCTACACGGAAATCTCGCCGCCCGAGCGGATCGCTTATGACCACGGCGCCGAGATCGGCGAACCCGCCTGGTTTGAAGGCTCGATCACGCTAAAGACCGAAGGCACGGGCACCCGGATCACCATCACGCTTGTTTTCCCCACACCGGAAGCCAAGGAAGGATCGCTGAAGTACGGCGCGGTCGACGGTGGCAAGCAGACGCTGGCGCGCCTCGACGCCTATGTCACGTCATCGTTGCAGAGCGCTAAACCGGCGTCATCGAGCAGGATCATGCCGCCAGCCGGCTGATCTTCCTCATGTCTTCCCTGAAGCGGATCAGTTCCTCCGCCTTTCGTTCCTCATCAGGGATGCGCAGCAGATATGACGGGTGCACAGTGACAAACAGCACCCGTCCATCCTCCATGGAGATTGGTTCCCCGCGCACATCCTCCAGCCGCTGCCGCATGTCGGTGAGCGCAAACAGCGCCGTGGCGCCCATGGCGACGACGAGCTTCGGCTTCACAAGTTCCAGTTCCTGCGTTAGCCACCAGCGACACTGGCGCACCTCGCCCATGTTCGGCTTCTGATGGATGCGCCGCTTGCCGCGCGGCTCGTATTTGAAGTGCTTGACGGCGTTGGTGATATAAAGCGATTGCCGGTCTATTCCGACCAGAGCGAGGGTGTCGTTGAAGAGCTTGCCCGCCGGACCGACGAAGGGCTTGCCTGCCAGATCCTCCTGGTCGCCCGGCTGCTCGCCGACGAACATCACCTTGGCATCCGGCGGTCCTTCCCCGAAGACGGTTTGCGTCGCGCGGCAATAGATGTCGCAGCGCGTGCAACTGCGCGCCTCTTCCTTCAGGGCCGGAAGTGTTCCCGCGGCCGGCTTTGGCGCCACCGGTGCATTCGCCGCCGTCTCCTGCAGCCGGTGATGGAAGGGAAGTGGTTCGCTGGCCGCCTTGCGCGCCATCTCCGTCACGCTCGCCTCCGCATTGGCGATCAGGCTCGGGATCAGTTCCGCCTCGGGCAGGTTCTTCCAGTATTTCTTGGGCATCTCCTTCGTCATCATCTTCACCTTCAGCCGCGCAGGATTGAAGATGGAGGCGTAGTAGGTGCGCCAAAGCTCGTCAGTCTCGTCGCGCAGATCCGGCTTCTCCGCCGGATCGTCGCTGGTGCGCAGCGTCTCGCCATCCCACGACGCGGATCCCTTCGGCGTCATGATCAGCCAGTCCATGTCGGTTAATCGGCGCTGAAAAAACGGCGCCACCCGATCGACAATGAAGTGGTCCGGTTCGAACCAGGAAATGAAGCGCCGACGCCCTGCGACGCCCTCCGGCAGCGGCATCTCCTTGAAGCGAACGAAGGCTGTCATCTTGTGGTAGTCGCGCCCGACAGATTTCGCCATCCGCTGCGCCATCACCACATCAGCATCAGACGACATCTGCAAAAGCCGCCGGTCATGCGCCAGCCGAAACAGCATGCGATACAACAGCGCGAACCGGCTTGGGTCCGAATGGCAAATCGCGGCACCCGCGAGTTTGATGAAGGCGGGCGGCACATGGAGCGGCGGCTGGTTGGGCAAGGGGTCCGGCAGTCGGTTGTCGTCAAAGCCGAACAGGCCGTCAGCATCATCCATGCTACGCCAGTCGATCATCTCCGGCGGGATGCCGGCACTCAGGTAAGCGCGGGCGGCGTCACGCCACTCCGTCAGGTCCCCCCTGCCCCTCAGCGCATAGCGATAGATCATAGCAGTGAAAGCTGCTCCGGCTTCGGCTCGAACATGGCGCGAAGGTCCGGCCGGTCGACGAGCCGGTGTGGCGTCCAGCCTTCGGCCGTGACGAAGGGCTGTATCTTGCGCAGAGATACCCCAAGTCGCTTCAGGTCATCGAGCCGCAGACGCCGGAAGCGGCGCGCGGACAGGATGCTCTTCACGGTCTTCGTGCCAAGCCCCGGAACGCGCAGCAGCTTCTCCTTGTCGGCGCGGTTGACGTCCACCGGAAACTGTTCGCGATGCGCGAGTGCCCAGGCGAGCTTCGGGTCGAGATCGAGATCCAGCATGCCGTCCGCCCGCGTCGAAGTGATCTCGCCGATGTCGAAGCCGTAGAAGCGGTACAGCCAGTCCGCCTGGTAAAGCCGGTGCTCACGCATCAAAGGCGGCTTGATCAGCGGCAGGTTCTTCGACGAATCAGGAATGGGGCTGAAGGCCGAATAATAAACGCGTTTCAGGCCATAGCTGCCATAGAGCCGCGCGCTGGTGCCGAGGATGGTCGCATCATTGGCGCCATCGGCCCCTACGATCATCTGCGTGCTCTGGCCCGCCGGCGCGAACTTCTTGCGCCGCTTCGTCTGTAGCGTCGGCTCGGCCATCTCCTCCATCTTCAGCCGCAGGTTGCCCATCGACTGACGGATGTTGTCCGGCCGCTTTTCGGGCGCGAACTTGCCGATGCCTGCATCCGTTGGCAGCTCGATGTTGATCGACAGGCGGTCGGCATAAAGCCCCGCCTCCTCGATCAGGTGCGCGGAGGCTTCGGGAATCGTCTTCAGGTGGATGTAGCCGCGGAAGTTATGAACCGTGCGCAGTTCCCGCGCGATTCTCACCATCTCCTCCATGGTGTGGTCGGAGGAGCGGATGATGCCGGAGGAAAGGAAAAGACCTTCGATATAGTTGCGCCGATAGAATTCGAGCGTCAGCCAAATCACCTCTTCAGGCGTAAACCGGGCGCGCTCCACGTTGCTGGACGAGCGATTGATGCAATAGGCGCAGTCATAGATGCAGAAGTTGGTGAGCAGGATCTTCAGCAGCGAGATGCACCGCCCATCCGGCGCATAGGCATGGCAGATGCCCGAACCTTCCGTCGACCCAAGCCCGCCAGAGCCGAGGGAATCGCGTTTCGACGTCCCGCTCGATGCGCAGGAAGCATCATATTTGGCGGCATCGGAGAGAATTGCCAGACGTTCTTTCAGCGACTTCTTCATTAGCCCGTTCTCTAAATGTTCTCATCGTGAACGTCAAGACATTGACAAATGCAGCGGCATGGATTCTGATTGAGAAGGTTAGGGATTGGGCTCGGCAGTCGCGCAAAAATTCTGGCGATGATTGTCGAATTTCTGTTATAGTGCCCTAAATTCTGGGTTTGCGAATGGTTCCGAAGTTTTACTCCGGAACCTGTTTCTTTTTGTGTCCGCCGCAGCCGCGGGCACCGCCTGAAGGACAAGGAAATGGTTGATAAGGTACCGATGACGCAGAATGGCTTTGCACAGCTTCAGGAGGAGTTGCGCTGGCGCCAGCAGGAAGAGCGTCCCCGTATCATTGAGGCTATTGCGGAAGCGCGCGCTCATGGCGACCTTTCGGAAAATGCTGAATACCATGCCGCGAAGGAAGCTCAGAGCCACAACGAAGGCCGCATCACCGAACTGGAAGATCTGACCGCCCGTGCCGAGGTGATCGATCTGTCCAAGATGTCGGGCTCTAAGATCAAGTTCGGTGCGACGGTGAAGCTCGTCGACGAAGATACCGAAGAAGAAAAGGTTTATCAGATTGTCGGCGACCAGGAAGCTGACGTGAAGGCTGGCCGCATTTCCATCTCCTCGCCCATCGCCCGTGCGATGATCGGCAAGGAAAAGGGGGATTCCATCGAAGTCGTCGCACCGGGCGGCTCCAAGGCCTACGAGATCCTTTCCGTATCCTGGGGCTGATTCCGTGCCTTCCAGCGGGGCAAGAAACGACAATCCCGCCATTGTCGGTATCCGTGACGCCGAAATCATCGCGCCGAATTTCAAGAAGCGGCTTTCCGGCGTCACCTCGACGATCATCCAACTGATACCGATCCAGCGCGCGCTCGGCCAGAAGGTCGCGGCACTCGGTCCCGGCTTGCCGGACACCCTGCCCCATGTCCGTTTTCGTGATCTGCCGGCGCTGTGGAAGCCACCGCGCGGCAAGCGCTTCCGGATCTGGCATGCCCGCCGCAATATCGAGATGTTGCCGGCAATCCTCATGCGTGATGTCCTGCGCATGCCGTTGAAAGTCGTCTTCACCTCGGCCTCGCAGCGCAAGCATACCGGCTGGACCAAGTGGCTGATCTCCCGCATGGATGGCGTGATCGCCGTCTGCGGCAAGACTTCCGCCTATCTCGAGGTGCCCAACACCGTCATACTGCACGGCATCGACACCGAGCGCTTTTCGCCACCGGCGGACAAGGCGGAAGCCAAGCGCCAGTGCGGACTTGATCCGAAGGCCAATATCATCGGCTGCTTTGGCCGCGTGCGCCACCAGAAGGGCACCGACCTTTTCGTGGACGCGATGATCCGCCTCCTGCCGTCGCGGCCAAACTGGACGGCGGTGGTTGCCGGGCGCGCGACAAGCAAGCATGTCGCGTTTGAGGATGAACTGAAGGCACGGGTGAATGCTGCCGGTCTTGCAGAGCGCATCCGCTTTGTCGGTGAGCACACCAACATCAACGACTGGTATCGCGCGCTCGACCTCTTCATCGCCCCGCAGCGCTGGGAAGGGTTTGGGCTGACGCCGCTTGAGGCCATGTCGACCGGTGTGCCCGTTATCGCGACCAATGTCGGCGCCTTCCCGGAACTCATCGCAACCGGCGTCGAAGAAACCGGCGTCATCATTGCGCGTGACGACCTGGACGCCATGGTCATTGCCGCAGCCACCTGGATGGACGACGCGACACGCCGCGCTGTCGCCGCAAAACGCGCCCGCGTCCACGCCACGGAAAACTTTGCGATCGAAGGTGAAGCGAAGCGGATTGGCAACTTCTACGCCGGCATCCGCTAGCGCTCGAAACCTACCGCTGCGGCTTGCGCTTGAAGAGGTCGATATAAGCGTCGCCGACGGCGTCTTCCGAGAACTGCCCCACGAGCGTCGCCCGACCGCCCTCACCCAGACTCTTTGCCAGCGCCTTGTCGGCAATCAGCTGGTTGATGGCGCGGCTGAAGCCGGCAACATCATCAATATCGACCAGCAGGCCGTTCTCGCCGTCGCGCATGAACCAGGATGGACCTTCGGAGCGGGAAGAAACGACCGGCTTGCCCTGCGCCCAGGCCTCGAAGATGACATTGCCCAGCGGCTCGTGGCTGGACGGCATGATGAACATGTCGGCCGCGGCAACATAGGGCCGCGCATCCTTCTGCCAGCCGAGGAAGCGCACGCGCTCCTCAAGCTTGTGTTCCTTCACCACCGCATGCAGCGCGTCGTTCTCCTCGCCCTCGCCGGCGATCCAGAGATAGGCGTCCGGCACTGCAGCCATAGCCTCGATTAGCAGGTGGATGCGCTTGCGCTTGACGAAACGGGCCATCGTCATCACCAGCGGCACGCCATCGGGTGTATTGGCGACAGAGCGGGAAATCGGCGCAACGATGCTGGTGTCGGTGAAGTTCGAGATCACCTCGACGCCGCGATCCCAGCCAAGGTTGTTGCGCACGTGATCAGCAATACCAGGGGTATTGCAGACGAGGATGTCCGAGTTCTTAAAGTAGCCGAGATGCGTGGGGTAGTCACCAAGACGCGAGAGCTTGATGCCACCCTTGTAGTCCGGCATCAGCCGCGCCCCGCGCGTCGACCACGAGATGATGGCGTCGGCCTTGTCCTTCTTGGCAAGCTGCAGCACCTTGATCGGCAACAAGATGCGGTCGACGGACAGATTTCGGAAGTTGCTTTCGATGACACGCGAATGTTCCTCGACATCGGGCTTCCAGCGACGGTTCCAGCGCATCACCGTCGTCTGCTCCACGCCCCTGCGGTGAAGCGCGCCGACCAGGTGCACGAAGAATTTTTCCGCACCGCCGTCCTTACCGAAAATGTACTGATGTACCCGAAACGTCATGTCTGCCCCTCGTCTCTGCCATGCTGCTTGACCGTCAGCGGCCATTCGGGCAGCGCCGCCTATATCTTATGGTTGGCCAAGCTCTGCAAGAGCAAAGCGCTGAAGCGCCAAAAGATCAGGCACAGAACGCGGCAAGGCTCTTCCATCGGCGAGCCAAAGAAACTATCGCAATGACAACAGCCGCGCACTAGATGCGCAGACAAACATGGCCCTGCCGGAAGATTTCATGTCCTTGCTCAAAACCTATGTGATCAACCTGGACGGAAGCACTGACCGCCTTGCCGCGATCAACGAGCGGCTTGCCGGCTTCGGCATCGACTTCGAGCGCGTGGCGGCCGTCGATGGACGGAAGATGGACCTCTCGACGCTGCCCGAATACGATGCTGAGCGCGCCGAACGGTACATGGGCCGCAGCCTCGTTGGCGGCGAAATTGGCTGCTACCTGAGCCATCTCAAGGTTGCCGAGGCTTTCCTCCAGTCAGATGCCCCTTACGCGCTTGTTCTTGAAGACGACGCGCTGCCGCTCTGCAATCCGGTCGAGCTGCTCGTCCAGGCGTTGCCGGATTTGAACAGCATCGACCCCGATTGGCTGCTCATCAATATCGGCAACAACAAGCTGAAGATCGCCACACCGCTGAAGCGCTACACGATCGGCACCCACCAATGCGAGCTGGTCGCGGCCCACTATTTCCCGATGACGACGAGCGCGATCGTCTGGTCACGCGAAGGTGCACGTCGCTTTGTAGAGGAACATGCGAAGATCTTCGCCCCGGTCGACAACTACTTTCGCTACTGGCTGACCCGCACGGGCCACGGTTATTCCTTCTGGCCGGCTCCCGTGACGACGACCGAAGCCGCAAGCCAGATTCTGTCCGGCGCAGGCACGGCCCGCAAGACGAACAAGCGGAAATGGTACTACGGCGTGGCGAAACAGTTCCGGCTGTTTCAGGATAAGTGGATTGCCGCGCGGAAGAAGCGGGTGTTCAAGTCAAAGCTCGATGCCTTGGGCGGCTGAATCAAATCTCCACCAGCCCCAGTTGCTTGACCTGGCGGATGGTCAACATGGTGCGGACGGTGTCGACGTGTTCGTCGGCGGTCAAAACCTCGATCACGAAGTCCTGGAAGACGGTGAGGTTTTGGGCGGCGCAGCGAAGCAGGAAGTCGCTGTCGCCGTTCACCATCCAGGCTTCCCGCACCAGCGGCCACTGCTGCACCTTGGAGGCGAAGCTCTTGAGATCCGCGTCCGACTGGCGCTTGAGGCCGACCATACAGAAGGCAACAAGATCGAAGCCGAGCTTCGGCCCGTTGAGGAGCGCGTGGTAGCCTTCGATGATGCCGGCTTCCTCGAGCTTGCGCACCCGGCGCAGGCATGGTGGCGCCGAGATACCGACTCGCTCGGCGAGGTCCACATTGGTCATGCGACCGTCGCGCTGCAACTCCCTCAAGATTTTGATGTCGATGGCATCCAGATCAGCGCGAAACACATCTTTCCCCTTGGCTCGCACGAGCTTTTAGACGAAACAGCAACTAACGCAAGAAGATGCTTTTTCATGCCAACTGTCCTGTTGTTAACGCAAGGCTGCCCTTGCAAAGCTGCATGGATCGCCCTTAGATGACGCTTTAAAGCGGCAGACCGAATGGCGGCTTCCTATATGGGAGGTGGAAAAAGCTGCGATCGGTTTTTGAAAGGAATCACAACATGTCCGCCCGTCACACCGAGGTCCTGATCATCGGTTCTGGCCCTGCCGGTTATACCGCTGCCATCTATGCTGCTCGCGCAATGCTGAAGCCTGTGCTGATTGCCGGCATGGAACAGGGCGGCCAGCTGATGATCACCACGGACGTGGAGAACTATCCCGGCTTCGGCGACCCGATCCGGGGCCCGTGGCTGATGGAGCAGATGCTGAAGCAGGCGACCCATGTCGGTGCGGAAATCGTCAACGACCTCGTGACCAACGTCGACATGAGCCGCCGCCCGTTCACCGTCTCGACCGACTCGGGACAGGTCTGGACGGCCGATACGCTGATCATCGCCACCGGCGCCAAGGCCAAGTGGCTTGGGCTGGAAAGCGAAGCGCAGTTCCAGGGCTTCGGCGTCTCCGCATGCGCCACCTGCGACGGTTTCTTCTACCGCAACAAGGACGTCATCGTGGTTGGCGGCGGCAACTCCGCCGTCGAGGAAGCGCTTTATCTGTCGAACATCGCCAAATCGGTTACGGTCGTGCATCGGCGCGACAGCTTCCGCTCGGAGAAGATCCTTGCCGAGCGTCTTTTCCAGCGCCCGAACGTGAACGTGCTCTGGAACACCGAGATTGCCGAAATCACAGGCAAGCCAGCCAAGGCGCCGCTGCCGCCGTCGGTGGAAGGTGTCAAGCTGCGCAACACGCAGACCGGCGAGATCACCGACTTCCCGATCCACGGCGTGTTCGTGGCGATCGGCCATGCGCCGGCGACCGAGCTCTTCAAGGGCAAGCTGAAGATGAAGCCGAACGGCTACCTCTGGACGGCGCCCGATTCCACCGCGACGGACGTTCCGGGCGTCTTTGCCGCCGGTGACGTCACCGACGATACCTTCCGGCAGGCGATCACGGCCGCAGGCATGGGCTGCATGGCAGCACTCGAAGCCGAACGTTATCTTGCAGGCATCCAGCCGACGGTCGCGAGCCAGCTCGCCGACACGATGGCTGACGCCGTTCAAGCCGCAGAATAAGGATCTTTGGGGGATGGGTGTTCCGCTCGACTGGGATAAACTGCGCATTTTTCATGCAGCTGCGGAGGCGGGCTCCTTTACCCACGCTGCGGATAAGCTGCACCTTTCCCAGTCGGCAATCAGCCGCCAGGTCAGCGCCCTGGAGCAGGATGTCGGGGTCAAGCTTTTCCACCGGCATGCGCGTGGCCTGATCCTCACCGAACAGGGCGAGCTTCTGTACCGCACGGCACATGACGTGCTGCTGAAGCTCGAGACCGTCAAGGTCCAGCTGACGGAGACCACGGAAAAGCCGTCCGGAAAGCTGCGTGTCACGACCACCGTCGGACTTGGCCAGGGCTGGCTGACGGACAAGGTGCAGGAGTTCCTGCAGCTTTATCCGGAAATGTCGATCCAGCTCATCCTCGACAACGAGGAACTGGACGTCAACATGCGCCACGCCGACTGCGCGATCCGGCTTCGCCAGCCCCAGCAGTCGGACCTCATCCAGCGCAAGCTGTTTACCGTGCACATGCACGTCTATGCCGCACCATCTTACATCAACCGTTATGGTGAGCCTCAGTCGATCGAGGATCTCGACAACCATCGGATCATCACATTCGGTGAGCCGGCTCCGAACTACCTGCTCGACGTCAATTGGCTGGAATATGCCGGTCGATCGTCGGACAACATCCGCGTGCCGCATCTGCAGATCAACAGCCAGACGTCGATCAAGCGCGCCTGCCTCCTCGGCATCGGCATCGCCTGCCTGCCCGACTACATCGTCGGTCGCGACCCGGGCCTCATCCAGCTTGCCATCAATGCTGACATCCCCTCCTTCGACACTTATTTCTGCTATCCGGACGAGATGAAGAATGCGGCAAAGCTGAAGGTCTTCCGCGATTTCATCGTCGGCAAGGCACGTAACTGGAATTTCTAGTGGTCCGCTGAGCCGCCACATGCCGCATATGACGCATTAGCGATAAGCAATGCAGGCGATGCATGGCAGTCCTGCATAAAAAAAGGTTGTCGACTGCGCATAAAGTCACCATATCGCATGCAGCTGATGCACATGGCGGCTTTCCTCCCAGTTCCGCCGCAGCAGCTGTTCCCCTCTGGAGGTTAAATTCGACCTTCATACCTATAAAGGGCCCTGGAGCGATCCGGCGGCCCTCTTTTTTTGCCCGGATTTTGTGGGTGCACTTTAGCGGCTTCAGGTGTGCATTCTCGGCTTTTGAACCCTTGTCTGCACCAAAGGCACGCCCCATATGCAGGTTAGCTGACGCACCGGACGACCTCCTGTCGTCGCGCCAGCTGTTCCCCTCTGGAGGTTCATTGACCTTCCAACTGTAAGGGCCGCGGAGCGATCCGGCGGCCCATTTTTTTGCCCAACACCTTTAAATCGGGATTGGGCGATCTACATATCGGTCAGAAACGATTTGGCTGACGTCATGGATAGAATGGAAGTACTGAAGGCGCTCGCGCATCCAGTCCGGGTGGAATTCCTGGAGTGGATGAAGGAGCCTGAGCGCCACTTCGCAGACCAGGCCCATCCGCTCTCGATGGGCGTCTGCGCCAACCAGTTCGAGAAGCGCTGCGGTCTCTCGCAGTCCACGGTCTCGGCGCATCTTGCAACGCTCGAAAAGGCAGGCCTGGTCAGGATCAACCGCGTCGGCCAATGGGCGTTCTACCACCGCGATGAAGACAAGATTACCGCCTTCCTCGAAGAACTCCGGTCAACGCTTTGACGAAATCCCCTCCCCAACCGAAGGATGATATTTGATGCCCAAGCTTTTTGAGCCCACCAAATTTGGAGATATCGAACTTGCCAACCGCGTCGTGATGGCGCCGCTGACGCGCAACCGCTCGCCGAAGGCAATTCCGAACGATCTCAATGTAACTTATTACGAGCAGCGCGCCAGCGCCGGCCTCCTCATCACCGAAGGCACACCGGTCACCCAGCAGGGCCAGGGTTACGCCGATGTACCGGGCCTTTACCTGCCGCAGGCGGTTGAAGGCTGGAAGAAGGTCACCGACGCCGTCCACAGCAAGGGCGGCAAGATTGTCACGCAGATCTGGCACGTGGGCCGGGTATCGCACACCTCCCTGCAGCCAAATGGCGCGGCACCGGTTGGCCCTTCGGATCTTCCTGCCAACAGCAAGACCTACATCATCAACGATGACGGAAGCGGCGCCTTTGCCGACACCTCCGCGCCACGTGCGCTTGAGCTTTCCGAAATTCCCGGCGTTGTTGCAGATTTTGCCAAGGGTGCACGCGCCGCGATCGACGCAGGCTTCGACGGTGTGGAAATCCACGGTGCCAACGGCTATCTAATCGACCAGTTCCTGAAAAGCGGCGCCAACAACCGCACCGACGCATACGGCGGCTCGATCGAAAACCGCGCGCGTTTCCTGTTGGAGGTCGTTGATGCGGTCGCCGCCGAGATCGGCGCCGGCAAGGTCGGCATCCGCCTCTCGCCCGTCACGCCGGCAAACGGCATCAAGGAAGAAGACCCGCAGCCGCTCTTCAACTATGTCGTCGAGCAGCTTGGCTCTCGTGGCCTTTCCTTCATCCACGTCATCGAAGGCGCTACCGGCGGCGACCGCAACTTCAAGCAGGGCGAAAAGCTGTTCGACTACCACGAACTGAAGAACATCTACCGCAAGGCTGGCGGCACCGGCGGCTGGCTGGTCAACAACGGCTACGATCGTGAGAGCGCGTCGGAAGCAGTCGGAAGCGGTTATGCCGATGCTGTCGCATTCGGCCGTCTCTTTATCGCCAACCCGGACCTCGTGGAGCGGTTCAAGGACAATGCGCCGCTGAACCAGCCGGACAAGAACACCTTCTACGGTGGCGGCGCCAAGGGCTACACCGACTATCCGGTGCTTGAGGCTGTTGCCTGAGGATACAGGAGGGGCTGCCGTGGCAGCCCCTTTTTTCACGGCAACGGATTTCGCCTGGGCATGAGAACTGGAACAGGCGAGAGCGTGCGACCGCCGCTTTCCAGCGATCCGAGATCCAAGAGGGTCGCCCGCACCGCCTCGTCGACGGAGGTAGACGGCTCCTCGCCGAGGAATGCCACCAGCCGATGGTTGCGCATCCGCACCGGCTGCTTCCAGAGATACTGCATCTCCATCAATTCCCGGAATAACGGGACGAACGGGGACGCGAGCCGCAGCAGCCACCATGGGAAGGCTTTTCTCTTTACCTTCTGTCCAACCACCCGCTCGATAGCATCCGCCATCTGGCTTCCGTCGGAATCCCAAAAGCCATTCATGTGGAAGCGGGCAAAGGTTGGCAGTTCGTCCTGCCGATCAATGAGCCTGAGCATAGTTTCGGCCACGTCCGGCAGATACGCCCATTGGTGCCCGACACCCCGGCGGTTCGGGATGGTGACCGACCTCACCGGCTTGCCCGGCTTCACAAGCCCCTGACTGAACCAGCTGTTGGCGGCGCGCGGACCAAAGAAGTCCCCGGCCCGCACGATCAGCACCGGCACGCCCTCACCTGCAGCGAGCTCCAGTTTCCGCTCCAGCTCCACCCTGATCTTGCCCTTGCGGGTCACCGGGTTTTGCGGACTATCTTCATCCAGTTCCGGGAATGCATCCGGGCCGAAGTTGTAGACCGTACCCGGTAGAAGAATGCGCGCGCCGGTCGCGCGGGCCGCTGCAATGGTGTTGTCCAGCATCGGCAGAACCAGCTTTTCCCAGCCCTTGTAACCTGGTGGGTTCACCGCATGAACAATGAGCGAAACGCCTTCCGCGGCGCGCGCCACGTCCGCGGCAGACATCGCGTCGCCCTGTATCCACTCAAAGCGCGGCTCCCGCCTCGCCGCATCCTCGGCCTTCCGGTTGAGGGCGCGAACCTTCCATCCGCGGGAGATCAGTCCCGCCGCTACATGTCCGCCGATACCGCCTGTGGCGCCCAACACCAGGGCGAGCTGTCTTTCCGCTTGATAAGCCATCGCGATTTCCTTCCATCCTGATTGGATGGATGGATAATGGGGTGACGCCGCGCTATACAAAATTGCCGAAACTCGTTTAGCCTCCATACAAAAATGAACAACATCGATTGGGACATCTACCGTTCATTCCTGGCCGTGCTGAACCTCGGTTCGCTGTCTGCTGCCGCGCGCGAACTGGGCCTGACGCAGCCAACGGTCGGCCGGCATGTCGACACCCTGGAGAAGGCGGTCGGCTACCAGCTGTTCACACGATCGCAACAGGGGCTGCTGCCGACCGAGCCGGCACTGGCGATGAAACCCTACGCCGAGACGATGGCCGCAACGGCAGCGGCCATGCAGCGTGTCGCATCCGGTGAAACGGACGCCGTCCATGGCACGGTGCGGATCAGCGCCAGTGAGGTGATCGGGGTCGAGGTGCTTCCGGTCATCCTCGGAAGATTGCAGGATGCTTATCCGGATCTTGAGGTCGAGGTTTCGCTCTCCGACTCGCTTGAAGATCTCCTGAAGCGGGAGGCCGATATCGCGGTGCGGATGACGACGCCGTCACAGGACGCCCTCCTGGTCCGACGGATTGGCAACATCCCGCTTGGCCTTTTCGCCCACCGGCGTTACCTCGAGCGGCACGGCACGCCGGCAAAACCACAGGACCTGACCGAACACCGGTTCATCGGTTATGGCAGGCCCACTGCCTTTGTCCGGCAGGCACTGGAAGAAATCCGGAAAAGCGCACCAACCTTCCCGATCGAAGGCATCCGCTGGAAGCATCGCGCCGACAGCAACTTGGCGCAGCTCGCGGCAATCCGCGCCGGCGTGGGGATCGGCATCTGCCAGGTGGCGATCGCGCGGCGCGATCCCGACCTCGTCCAGCTTTTCCGCCAGGACTTCGACCTACCGCTGCCGACCTGGGTCGCGATGCACGAGAACCTGAAGACCGCGCGGCGCTGGCGCGTCACCTTCGATGCGCTTGTGGAAGGCCTGACGGAATACGTCCGCTCGACCTAGCTCACTCGGCAGCGACGCCTTCTTCTCCGTCTTCCACGTCAGCTTCCGGCCGGTCACCGCCATCGCTGTATTCGGTGTGCCAGATGCCCTTGTCATCTTGCCAGCTGATCTCTTCCGGTTCGCCGCCCACCTGCTGTTCGGCAGCCACGATGCGCGCCGCCTGAAGCGCGTCGGCGCGGGTCGGAAAGGTTTCGGAATAGACGTCGCCAAGGCGATAGGCCCAGCCACCGTCATGTGGGACAACTTTATAGACGACCTTTGTCAATGCTTCCTCCTAAGCCGCTGGAAGCCGTCGAGGCTCTTCATGGAGCTCCGTTCACGCAGCGGCGTCAGGACTAGAAGGTAAAACAGGCGCCGCCCGCTTCCAGTTCAACGCCCATGAGTATGCCATCAATGCCAAGGCGCCGCAAATTCGGGCGCTGTGGCCGTGCCCGGCTTGATGCGTGGGTCACCTGCCATAGATGCGGCAGGAACGGCGACAGCATCCGCAGTTGGCGCCAGGGTGAAAGGAAGCCGTGAACATGCTGCGTCTGCTGAAACAGGAACGACTTCTGGTTCTGGCGCTTGCCGTCTGCCTTGTTGCCTACGTGACCGAACACGCGGTGCTCGAAGCTGGCCAGCTTGTTTCTGCAATCGCAGCCGCGGCGTTAGTGGTCGTCATCATCTTCGCCTCGACGCGCGTCGCCTACCATGCGGAGGTGCTCGCCCACAAAGTCGGAGATCCTTACGGCACGATGATCCTGACATTGTCGGCAGTCGCGGTGGAAGTGCTGATCCTGGCGATCATGATGAGCAGCACATCTTCACCGACGCTTGTGAGGGACACGATCTACTCGGCCGTGATGCTCGACATCAACGGCATCCTTGGCCTTGCTGCGCTTCTCGGCGGTCTCCGGCACGGCGAGCAGGACTACAACGACGATTCCAGCCGCACCTACAGCGTGATGATCCTGACCGCCATGGGCATCTCGATGCTCGTGCCGGAATTCATCCCGGCGGCAAAGTGGCACTATTATTCCGCCTTCACCATCTGCGCCATGATCGCGCTCTACGCCGTCTTCCTGAAGATGCAGGTCGGGCCGCACAGCTACTTCTTCAGCTACACCTATCCCCGAACACGGCCAGCCGTCGGCGGTGGCCCTCCGCCTGAAAAGGAAGCCGAGCAGGAGCCGGCAGCGGTCTCGATCGGTGTCATCCTCGTCGGCGTGCTGATCATCGGTTTCCTTGCCGAATTCATGTCCGCCTTCCTCAACACGGGGCTCAAAGGCACCGGTGCGCCGCCCGCACTGATGGCCGTCGTTGTGGCCGCGATATCCGCCGCACCCGAGATCATGACCGCGCTACGGGCTGCGCTTCGCAACCGCATGCAGTCGGTCGTCAACATCGCGATGGGTGCGTCCCTTTCCACTGTCATCCTGACCGTGCCGATCATGGAGGCGATCGCGCTCTACAGCGGCCAGCCGTTCATGATGGCCATGAGCCCGGTGCAGACAGTGATGGTGGGGATCACCCTGGTCGTGGCTGCAATCAACCTCAATGACGGCCAGACGAACGCGATCGAGGGCATGACGCACTTCGTTCTCTTCGCCACCTTCGTGATGCTGACGATGCTTGGCCTCTGACGCTTTGCGATTCACGATTAAGCACTTACTGCGCGGAACGGAATCAAAAAGAGAAGACGTTGAATCATCACCTGAACTGTGCATGTTACCGCCAGGCTTGAGGTTGCCTTGCGAACACTGCAACCTCCCCCGAATCGCCGAATGGAAAGAATGGAGGAACCAGTGTCCACACCCCCCTACAGAGCCGATCACGTTGGATCGCTGTTGCGCCCTGCTGCGGTCAAGGAAGCACGCAAGAAGTTCTACGAGGAAAAGAGCATCTCGGCGGACGAGCTGAAGGTCGTTGAAGACGAAGGCATCCGCGAACTCGTTAAGCTGCAGGAAAGCGTTGGCCTGAAGGTCGTCACCGACGGCGAAGCCCGCCGCCACTTCTGGCACTACGACTTCCTCGGCCTGCTGGACGGCATGGAATTCGTGACCCGCGAAGCCCACAAGGGCGTTACCTTCCATGGCGTCAAGCTGCCGCCGACCTTCCCGACCATCAACGGCAAGCTCGACTTCCCGGACGACCATCCGCATCTGGAGCACTTCAAGTTCCTGGCAGCGAACACCAACGTCACCCCGAAAATCTCGATCCCCGGCCCGAGCGTTGCGCATTACCGCACCGCCAAGGAGGACATCCACGTTCCGGAATACCAGGACGTCGAGGTGCTGTTTGCCGATCTGGCCAAGACCTACGCCAAGGCTGTCCAGAAGTTCTACGAAGCCGGCTGCCGCTACCTGCAGATGGACGACATTTATTTCGCCTATCTCGGCGACGAAAAGCAGCGCGCGATGAAGCGTGAGGAAGGTTTTGATCCGGACTGGCTGATCCAGGAATATGCCTGGATGATGCACGAAGCGATCAAGGACCGCCCGAAGGACATGCTGATCGGCATGCATATGTGCCGCGGCAACTTCCGCTCCACCTGGGCAGCAGAAGGCGGTTACGACGCAGCTGCAGACGCGATCTTCAACCACACCGGCGTCGACATGTTCTTCATGGAATACGACACCGAACGCGCCGGTGGCCTGCAGCCGCTCAGCCTGCTCCAGAAAGGCTCCAAGCAGCGCGTCTACCCCGGCTTCATCACCACCAAGACCGGTGAACTCGAAAGCCTGGATTCGCTGCGCCGTCACTTTGATGAAGCATCGAAGTATGTCGATCTCGACCAGCTCGGCATCGCGCCGCAGTGCGGTTTTGCCTCCACCGAGGAAGGCAACTCGATCACCGAAGACGACCAGAAGCGCAAGCTTGAGCTCGTCGTGAAGACCGCCGAAGCCATCTGGGGTTCGGTCTGATCCATACCCTGCCGCCGGTTTCGCACCGGCGGCAGCCTCCCTCTCCCATCCTGACTTATTGTTGATCGGCACGTGTGCTGCAGTCGGGACGGATCGCACTAGATGACGATCATCGCCTGCTCCCCTTCCCCTTTGGGCGAGCACCGGGTCATCCAAGGGAGGATCACGATGAAACGCCTCAACAGACTTTTCACCGGCTCTGCCATCTCCGCTGTACTCTTCGCGACAGCCGTTTTCGCGCAAACGCAGGCCATTGCACCCGCGGCGGGGGCGCAAACCTCCCAGGCAGGCAAACCCGCCGAAACGAAACAGCCGAACGCGCGCAACCAGAAACCGGCCTTTGCCGGCCAGACGCGTGCGCCGCAGCCGCCGGACATGGTGAAGATCAGCCATGAGGTCGTGGCCGACAACCTGCCGCATCTGTGGTCGATGGAATTCCTGCCTGACGGGCGCATGCTGGTGACCGCCAAGGCGGGGGCCATGCATATCATCGGAAAGGACGGCAAGGCCGGTCCGCTGATCGGAGGTGTCCCGAAGGTTCTGGCGCGAGGCCAGGGTGGCCTTCTCGACGTCGCGCTTGCTCCAGATTTCGAAACCAGCGGGATGATCTTCTTTTCCTTCTCGGAGGATCGGGAAGACGGCAACGGCACCTCGGTGGCGTCCGCCAAGCTCGTGCCAGACGAGGCTGGCGGCGGCAAATTGGAGGATGTGAAGGTCATCTTCCGGCAGATGCCGAGTTATGACGGCAACAACCATTTTGGCTCCCGCCTCGTCTTCGGTCCGCAGAACGAGCTTTACGTGACGGTCGGCGAGCGGTCGGACCCTGAGCCGCGTGTCCAGGCGCAGGATCTTTCAAGCGGGCTCGGCAAGGTCTTCCGCATCGACATGGATGGCAAGGCATTGCCCGACAATCCGTTCGTTGGTCAGAACGACGCGCTGCCAGAAATCTGGTCGCTCGGCCATCGCAACATGCAGGCCGCGACGCTTGATGGCCAGGGACGGCTGTGGACGGTGGAGCACGGCCCTCGCGGCGGTGACGAACTGAACCGCCCTGAGCCGGGCAAGAACTATGGCTGGCCGGAAGTCACCTATGGTCTGGAGTATAGCGGCAAGGCGGTCGGAGAGGGCATCACCCAGAACGCGCAGACCGAGCAGCCGGTCTATTACTGGGATCCGGTCATCGCACCGTCGGGCATGGCCTATTATGATGCCGACGCCATTCCCGAATGGAAGGGCGCCTTCCTTGTTGGCGGCCTCGTCAGTCAGGGTGTGGTGGTGATCCACATGGATGGCGACAAGGTGAAATACGAGGAGCGCGTGCCGCTCGAGGCGCGCATACGGGACGTGAAGGTTGGTCCGGATGGTGCAGTCTATGCCGTTACCGAACAGCGCGGCGGCGGCAAATCCACCATCCTGCGCCTGACGAAGGCGTCGTAGTTTCAAACGCAAAAGCCCGCCGGTCGGCGGGCTTTTGTCTTATTGATGCAGTGTGGCGGTTACTTGCAGTTGGCGCAGAAGCGCTGGATGCGCTTGCAGGCCTCTTCAAGCAGATCCTCCGAGGTGGCGTAGGAGATGCGGAAGTTCGGGCCAAGGCCGAACGCCGATCCATGCACCACGGCGACCCCTTCGGTTTCGAGCAGTTCGGATACGAAGTCCTCGTCGGTCTCGATAACCTTGCCCGACGGCGCGGTCTTGCCGATCAGGCCTGCGCAGGACGGGTAGACGTAGAAGGCACCTTCCGGCGACGGGCAGACAAGGCCCTTTGCCTGGTTCAGCATCGACACGACAAGGTCGCGGCGACCTTCGAAGATCTTCTTGTTTTCCGGAATGAAGTCCTGCGGACCATTCAGCGCCTCGACGGCAGCCCACTGGGCAATCGAGGTAGCACCAGAGGTCTGCTGGCCCTGGATCATGTCCATGGCCTTGATCAGCGGCAGAGGGCCAGCCGCGTAACCGATACGCCAGCCGGTCATCGCGTAAGCCTTGGAAACGCCGTTCATCGTGAGCGTGCGGTCGTAGAGCTTCGGTTCGACTTCGACTGGTGTCACGAACTTGAAGTCACCATAGGTCAGGTGCTCGTACATGTCGTCGGTCAGCACCCAGACATGCTCGTGCTTCAGGAGCACGTCGGTCAGCGCCTTCAGTTCGGCATGGCTGTAGGCAGCACCAGAGGGGTTGGACGGCGAGTTGAAGATGAACCACTTGGTCTTCGGCGTGATCGCCTTTTCAAGATCGGCAGCCTGGAGCTTGAAGTTGTTCTCCTGCGTTGCCGACACGAAAACCGGGGTACCGCCGCAAAGCGAAACCATCTCCGGGTAGGACACCCAGTACGGTGCTGGAATGACGACTTCGTCGCCCGGGTTCAGCGTCGCCATGAAGGCGTTGAACAGGATCTGCTTGCCGCCGGTGCCAACGATCGTCTGCTCCGGCTTGTAGTCCAGGCCGTTCTCGCGCCTGAACTTGTCGGCGATCGCCCTGCGCAACTCAGGAATGCCGGCAACCGGCGTGTATTTCGTTTCGCCACGATTGATGGCGTCGATGGCAGCCTTCTTGATGTTCTCGGGAGTATCGAAATCCGGCTCGCCAGCGCCAAGACCGATCACATCGCGTCCCTTTGCTTTAAGCTCACGGGCTTTCTGAGAAACTGCGATGGTGGCGGATGGCTTTACGCGGGAAAGAGCATCGGCAAGAAAGGCCATAATCTTCGTCCTGAAGAGCTGTTGAACAAGGCTACATCGCGGGCGCGACACTGCCGGTAAGCTCTATGTCTAAACTGGCCATGGGATTCAAGCACAAAGCTTGAATGGCTGCCATCAATCGGCCTGATGTGATGAGCAGCGAGCGCTGGAGACCGTGGCTTTCAGGCCCCCGTGTATCCTGCGACTGGGGCGGGAAGCACCCTGGCCGGACGCTTTCGCGGATCGGCGTCCGGATCATCATGGTCTTAACAGAGCGTTACCAGACACGCCTGCTGTGCCGGAAAGGCACAACCAGAGGGGCAGATTGCGCCTCTCCTGCCCTTGTAAGCATTAGATTTTCCGCGCCCAACTGGCGTCAGAAAACTTTTTCTTGCCAATTTTTAATAAACACAGCACTCTGTGCAAGTTCGGGCAATTTACGAGCATGGGAAGACCTATAATGACGCGCTCCGAAGGCGCCAAGACTTCGGGCGGGAAACCGGGGGGCGGAGATTTCCAAGCAGTCCTACGGGTGACCGCGGTAAAGACAGGGACCCTTTCTTAAAGCTGCCTGCCGCCGCCCCTAGGGGCACACTGTGATGCTGTCCGCCGCTGAACACGGACAGAGAGAAAAGGACCTGCTGCATGGCCGAAACTGGCACTGTAAAATTCTTCAATACCGACAAGGGCTTTGGCTTCATCAAGCCTGATAACGGTGGCGCCGATATCTTCGTTCACATCTCTGCCGTACAGGCTTCCGGTCTGTCCGGTCTGTCTGAAAACCAGAAAGTGAGCTTCGACACGGAACCGGATCGTCGTGGCAAAGGCCCCAAGGCCGTAAACCTGCAGATCGCTGGTTAAGCCCACCAAGGCTTTCTATTCGAGTTGAAGCCCGGCAGCGATGCCGGGTTTTTTTCGTTCAGGTGGTAAGTTCAGAGCCCGCGAAGGAACGGGTTCTCACGGCGCTCATCGCCGATCCGGCTCCCTGGCCCGTGGCCACAGATGAAGCCGACGTCGTCGCCGAGTGGCAGGACCTTGTCGCGGATCGACGCCAACAATGTCTGGTGATCGCCGCCCGGAAGATCCGTTCGGCCAATCGAGCGATTGAACAGCACGTCGCCAAGGTGGGCGAAGTTCTGCGCGCGGTTAAAGAAGATGACATGCCCGGGTGCATGGCCGGGGCAATGGAAGACTTCGAACTCGTGCTCGCCAAAGGAAACCTTGTCTCCCTCGTTCAGCCACCGATCCGGCACGAGGTTCCGGACGCTCATGCTGACGCCGAACTTCTCGGCCTGCGTTTCCAGCCGCTCCAGCAAAGGCAGGTCTGCTTCGTGCGGGCCGATAACCGTGAGACCTAGCACCTCCCGCAGTTCGTCTGCTCCCCCCGCGTGATCGATATGACCATGGGTCAGCCATATCTCCTTCAGGATGATCCCGTTCTGCCGCACCGTTTCCACGATCGTAGGCACATCTCCGCCTGGATCAATGACAACACCTTCCTTGGTCTCGTCATCGAACAGGATCGTGCAGTTCTGTTGGAATGGCGTTACGGGAATGATTCCGGCTTGGAGCTTGCCCATGATACCTCGGTTAACTGAAGGACTGTCCGAGGGTATAACGCTAAACAGCGGGCGTTACAGCCGAAATAATCAGTCGACGATGGCAGCGGTCATGTAGCTTGCTTCGGCATTCACCGGCGGCGCCAGCGAGACGGTCGCGAGCAGGAATGCGGCAACTGCAATCTTTACGGTGAACACGGTAATCAGGACACCCTTCAAAGGATGAGCCGCGTTCGCCTTTTCAGCACCGATCGGGGGCATGGCAGCGAAGGTCGGGCCGTTCATCGTTGAGGTGGTCATTGTCATTCTCCAGTGTCGTTCGGCTGGATTAATGGCCGGACAGGCCAAAGGTTCCGCATTCCATCTTGTTCTTTGGTAGCGGCTTCTGCTTCCGGTTCTTGTGCGATTCCAAAATGATGTTGATTGTTCTTGTCGTTCGGGTTTTATGGCGGACGACGGGTTCGGCATGCGAGAACCCGGCACAATGAACCTCGGCTCTTGGTCGGGGCGGACAGTCGAAAGGGAATGCGAGTGGCGCGCGCAACGGCGGTCAAACCCGTCAGGAAGGTCCTGCCGCCAATGCCGGTGGTTGACGAGGCACGCATCGACTTCGAGACGATCGAGCTTCTGTTTTTCGCCTACCGGGATTTCGTTTCCGATCCGGATGCGATCCTGTCGAGGATCGGCATGGGCCGCGCCCATCACCGCGTCGTGTATTTCGTCTGCCGCCAGCCGGGTATGATGGTGACGGATCTTCTGGATATACTGCAGATTACCAAGCAGAGCCTTGCACGCGTGCTGAAGCAGTTGATCGAGCTGGGCTACATCCGGCAGATGGCTGGTGCCAAGGATCGACGGCAACGCCGGCTCTATCCCACGCTTGCAGGCCGCGAACTGGCACTTGCCCTTTCGGAACCGCAATCGCGGCGTATAGCCAATGCGATGGAATCAATGACCCCGGAAGGTGTTGCTGCGGTCAAGGAATTCCTGAGACGCATGCGCGGACGCGACGAGGCTCTGGGACCCATCGACGCTGATATGGATTGATACGTTGGAGTCGGGATCATGACGAAAGCACCACCCTCCGATGACGCCCCCCATCTTCTGATCGTTGATGACGATACCCGCATTCGCGACCTGTTGAACCGCTACCTGATGGAACAGGGTTTTCGTGTGACGGTCGCCGGTGACGCGGCGGAAGCACGACGCAAGCTTGCGGGCCTCAACTTCGACCTCCTGATCCTCGACGTGATGATGCCCGGTGAATCCGGCCTGTCGCTCACTCAGTCACTGTACCAGGACAAGACGGTGCCGGTCATCCTGCTCACCGCCCGCGCCGAGGCCGACTCGCGCATCGCAGGACTGGAAGCAGGTGCCGATGACTACCTGTCGAAACCCTTCGACCCGAGAGAACTGGTACTGCGCATCAACAACATCCTGCGTCGTAGCGCGTCCGCCGATGCGCCGAAGATCGAGCAGGTCATGTTCGGTCCCTTCACCTTCTCCATTCCGCGCAAGGAACTGCGCAAGGCAGCCGAAACGATCCGGCTCACCGACCGCGAGCAGGAGATCATGCTGCTCTTTGCGCTGCGTGCGGGCGACACGATCCCGCGCCACGAACTGATTGGTGACGATGCCGAAGTCGGAGAGCGCACCATCGACGTGCAGATCAATCGTCTGCGCCGCAAGATCGAGGAGGATCCGGCCAACCCGCTCTACCTCCAGACGGTACGCGGCATCGGTTATCGCCTGAGCATAGATTGATCGGGCTCAGCATGAGAGAGCGACTTCCACGATGGCATTGTTCGACGGACTGAAGCGAGACATGGAGCGCCTGACGCTTCCCGGCTGGCGCCCGTTCATCCGCTGGCTCCGTCACTATCTGCCGACTGGTCTCTACACCCGCTCGCTGCTCATCGTCATCCTTCCAATGTTGCTGCTGCAGGCGGTCGTCGCCGCCGTCTTCATGGAGCGGCACTGGCGTATTGTCACAGAGCGCCTGTCGGAAGGCACAGTCCGCGATATCGCCGCGATCATCGACATCATCCGCGACTACCCGCAGGATGCCAACTACAGCACCATCCGGCGCATCGCCAACCAGTCGCTGAACCTGTCGCTCATGGTGGAGCCACAGGGTGAACTGCCGCAGCCACGACCCCGCCCCTATTTCTCCATCCTCGATGACATCCTCGCTGAACAGATCAGGCGCCAGATCAAGCTGCCGTTCTGGATCGACACGGTCGGCGACATCCGCCTCGTGGAGATCCGCATCAAGCTCGACGAGCGGGTGCTGCGCGTCTTTGTCCGGCGCGGTTCCACCTATGCCTCGAACACGCATATATTCCTTGTTTGGATGGTGGGCGCGGCTTGCGTCCTTGCTGCCATCTCCGTGCTTTTCCTGCGCGGCCAGATCCGCCCGATCCTTTCCCTGGCGCGTGCCGCCGAAAGCTTCGGCAAGGGCCAGAAGACGGAAGGTTTCTCGCCGCGTGGCGCCGTCGAAATCCGGCGCGCCGGCCTTGCCTTCATCCTGATGCGCGAGCGCATAGAGCGGCAGATGGAGCAGCGCACGGCGATGCTTGCCGGCATCAGCCATGACCTGAGGACCGTGCTCACGCGCCTCAAGCTGCAACTCGCCCTCGCCGGCGACAAGCCGGAGCTTTCCGGCATGGCGCAGGATGTCGACGACATGCAGTCGATGCTGGAAGGTTACCTTGCGTTCGCCAAGGGCGAGTCGGAAGAGGATGTCGGCCAACTGCGCCTGAGCGAGCTTCTCGCCAAGCTGCAGTCGGATTTCGCAATCCACGGCAAGGTCATGACCTATGATATCGAAGGCGAGGACGAGATCGCCGTGCGGCCGAACGCCTTTACCCGCCTGGTCTCCAACCTCGTCACGAATGCCGAACGTTATGCCCAGACCTTGCACGTCGATGCCAAGCACAGCGCACGCTGGCTAACCCTGACACTGGACGATGACGGCCCGGGCATCCCGCCTGAATCGCGCGAGGACGTATTCAAGCCGTTCCACCGGCTGGACGAGGCACGCAACCTCAATGCATCAGGAACGGGGTTAGGCTTGTCGATCGCACGCGATATTGCGGCAGCACATGGGGGCAATGTGACGCTTGCCACGAGCCCCAAGGGCGGGCTGCGGGCAGCGATCCGCGTCCCGGCCTGATCGGCGGCTACATCAGCTTCTTGCCGTTCGGCACCGGCCGTTCGACGGCCGCAAGCACGATGGCGCCCTGCTCATCCTCGAAGCCGAGCGTCAGCACTTCGGAGCGCACGGGGCCGATCTGTCGGGGCGGAAAATTCACCACCGCCAGTACCTGCCGGCCAACAAGCGTCTCCGGCGTATAGTGCACGGTGATCTGCGCTGAAGACTTCTTAATGCCGATCTCGGCGCCGAAGTCGATCTTCAGCTTGTAGGCAGGCTTGCGCGCTTCCGGGAAGGTTCGGCCTCGATGATCGTCCCGACGCGGATGTCGACCTTCTCGAAGTCGGCATAGGCAATCTCTTCAGACATGGAGCGGCTCAGCTTCCAAGCTCTTCGGCACGCTTGCGCGCGGCTTCGATCGCCCTGTCGAACAGCGGCTGCATGCCGTCGTCGGCCATCAGCACGCCAAGTGCGGCAGCGGTCGTGCCGTTCGGCGACGTCACGTTCTGGCGAAGCTTGGACGCTTCCTCCGGCGACTGGTGAAGAAGTTCACCAGCGCCCGCAACTGTCTCGCGTGCAAGGCGCATGGCAAGGTCTGCAGGCAGGCCGGCCTTGCGGCCCGCTTCCGCCATGCATTCGACGAGGTAGAACACATAGGCCGGGCCGCTGCCCGACACTGCGGTGACCGCATCGATATCGGTTTCGCGCGCCACCCATTCGACCGGTCCGCTGACCTTCAGGAGCGACTGGACCGCTTCCCGTTGCGCATCAGTGACCTTGGGGTTCGCATAAGCGCCGGTCACGCCGCGACCGATCATCGCCGGGGTATTCGGCATGGCGCGGACCATGGCCGCCTCGCCCAGATGCGTCTGGAGGTAACCGAGCGTCTTGCCCGCAGCGACCGATACGACAACCGTATTCTGCCCAACTACCCGCTTCAGCGGCGGCAGCACGGCGTCCATCAGTTGCGGCTTGACCGCCAGGAACAGGATGTCTGCCTGAATATCATCCGGCAGCGCTTCGAAGTGGCGAGCACCAGCGTCGGCAATCACCTGCTGCATCGCGTCGGAAGGCTTCGGGTCGATGACGGTAACGGATGCACCCGGCACGCCCTTCTTCAGCCAGCCCGACAACATCGCGCCGCCCATATTGCCTGCGCCAATGAGAACGATAGATCCAAGCTTCGAGAGAGCCATCAGCACTCGCCCACGGTTTCGAACAGCACGGCTTCCATGGCGGCCTTCGCCTCCATGCCCGACCATACGACGAACTGGAATGCCTGGTAATAGGCTTCGCAGGCTTCAAGCGCGCTTGAAAGCAGCACCTCGACCTGCTGGTTGTTGGGCTCGGCCCCGCCCGCAAGCAGGAGCGACTGGCGGAAGATCACCACGTCTTCCTGACGCCACAGGTCGAAATGGCCCATCAGCACCTGTCCATTGACATGCGACAGGAGGCGGATGACCTCGTTGACGCGCGTGTCGGGCACCTTGATGTCGAAGGCGCAGGCGAGATGCAGTGCTTCGAACTCTTCCATCCAGGAAAACGACACATGGTAGTCCGTCCAGCGGCCTTCCACGGTCATGGCGATCTCGTCTTCTCCCGACCGTTCGAAAGTCCAGTCGTTGGAGGCTGCAACGAACTCGATCATATCGACCGGGTTCGACTGACGTCCGATTTCCAATTCCATTAGGCTCATGCGGCACCTTCTTAACCGGAATGAAAGCGAATTCGTGCTAACGCCAAAACACGCGAACAATGACCGGGAACAAATACTTCAGACGATTCCGACGCCTCCCAGATAACGCAGCCACGCTGTCTGGAGCTTACGAGGTCGTTTCGAATCATCCTTTAAAATCAGTGTACCTAGACAGAGTCCGGCTGCCAGCCCCTCACCTGTCATTTTGCCAAATGAGCTTTGGATAGAGCTTGCGGCAGCAGATCAGAACGGAGTCATAACTGACTCTGCGGGCTTGCTTTTTCGCACCTTTCCACAGGGCCGAAATAATCGCGCGGCGCACTCCGACCGGAAGCCGCGAAGACCGCAGCGGGGTGTCTCGGCTTCAGGCGGAAGCGGAAGCTGGATCGTTCTGAGACATTCCGGTTCATTTCAGCGGCACAGATGCCAGCAGCCAGAAACAGATCGACCCGCGGCACGATGCACCACGGGTCGATTCCAAACGTAGACTTGGAGGGCTGGCGCTCAGGTCCTCAGAGCGCGCCGCTTCCGGCCTGTGCCGATAGCTTGGCCTCAAGCGCTTCGACGCGCGCCCTCAGCGCCTCGTTTTCATCACGGGCGCGGGCGGCCATCTCGCGCACGGCCTCAAACTCCTCGCGCTTGACGACATCCATGTTGTTCAAAAACCGCTCGGCCTGAGCATGGAAAGCCGTCTCGACCTCCTTGCGAACACCCTGGGCTGCCCCAGCGGCATCGGTCATCAGTCGTGCGAAATCGTCCAGAATGCGGTTGGTACCGGTTGCCATGGTTCAAACTCCCGTTTCTCTTCCGCTTCCGTAGCGGCAAACTTTGTCCATGAATCTCAAGTAGGGCCTGCCAAAGTCGCTTGCAAGCGCCATCCACTGTCAGGTTAAGACGACAAGGAGAATCGCCTTGACCGCCGGTGGCCTCAACGCCATGTTCCGCAATAACACAGTTTATGAAGAGCCAGTAACGTGTATCAAGCGCTCCATCATGTCGCCCTGCTGCCGTTCCCGAACATCGATCCCGTGGCGTTTTCCCTGGGACCGCTGTCTGTCCATTGGTACGGCCTTGCTTATGTGGCCGGCATCCTGGTCGGCTGGCTCTATGCCCGCAAGCTGATCGGCAACGGCGAGCTGTGGCAGAACGGCGTTTCCCCGATCACTCGCCCGCAGTTGGACGATTTCCTTGTCTGGGTCGCCGTCGGCATCGTGCTTGGCGGGCGCATCGGCTACATCCTTTTTTATGACTTCCCTGCAGTCGCGGCCAATCCGCTGCGCGCGATCGAGATCTGGAATGGCGGCATGTCCTTCCATGGCGGCTTCCTCGGCGCGACGATCGCGATGATCCTGTTTTCCCGCAAGAACGGCATCCCGACCTGGAGCCTGTTCGACATGGTGGCGGCGGTGGTGCCGATCGGCCTCTTCTTCGGCCGCCTTGCAAACTTCATCAACGGCGAATTGTGGGGGCGGCTGAGTTCGATGCCCTGGGCAGTCGTCTTCCCGACCGGTGGCCCGTTCGCTCGCCATCCGAGCCAGCTTTACGAGGCCGGACTGGAAGGCATCGTGCTTCTCCTGGTGCTCGCCCTTCTCGTCTACCGGTTCAAGGTGCTGAAGCGCCCGGGCGTGCTCGCCGGCAGCTTCGTGATCGGATATGCCCTGAGCCGCATCTTCGTCGAATTCTTCCGCGAGCCGGATGCGCAGCTTGGCTACCTGCTCGGCACGGGTTGGCTTACCATGGGCATGGTTCTCTCGCTTCCGATGGTCGCCGTCGGCATCTGGGCAATCGTCCGCGCAAGAGCGGCAACCGCCGCCTCGGCGGCTCGATAAGGGCAGCGCCATGACAACGACGTCCAACGCCCCCTCCAGCACCCCGCTTGCAGAAAAGATAAAGGCGATCATCCGCGCCAGCGGCCCGATCAGCGTCACCGACTACTTCGCCCTTTGCCTCGCCGATCCGGAATACGGCTATTACAAGACGCGCGAGCCCTTCGGGCGGCACGGCGACTTCATCACGGCACCCGAGATCAGCCAGCTTTTCGGCGAGATGATCGGCGTCTTCATGGTGCACGCCTGGCAAAGGCACGGCATGCCGGACGGGGTGCGGCTGGTGGAAATCGGCCCAGGCCGCGGCACGATGATGGCCGACATGCTTCGCGTCATCAAACGCATCGCGCCGCAGCTGTTCGACAGCATGAACGTGCACCTGGTGGAAACCAGCGAGCGGCTGCGTGGCGTCCAGCGCGTCACACTCGAGGCTTATTCTACCAAGATCTCCTGGCATGACAGCTTTGACGAAGTGCCCGACGGTTTTATGCTGATTGCCGCCAACGAGCTCTTCGATGCGATCCCGATCCGCCAGTTCATCAAGACCCCGACCGGTTTCCGCGAGCGTCTGATCGGCCTCGATGCCGAGGATCAACTCGCGTTTGCAGCGGGCGTTGCAACGCTTGATCCGGAGCTCCTGCCCTCGCCGCAGGCCTCCATTCCAGAAGGCACGATCTTCGAGCTCGCCCCTGCCCGGCAGGCCGTGATGCAGACGCTATGCGAGCGGCTGAAGCGTTCGAACGGCACGGTGCTGATCATCGACTACGGCAGCCTTGTCACCGGCTTCGGCGACACGCTCCAGGCCGTGCGCAACCATGATTTCGACCCGCCGCTGGCCAATCCCGGCGAGGCGGATCTGACGAGCCATGTCGATTTCGAGGACCTTGCCAAGGTCGCGGTCGCAACCGGCGTCCATCTCAACGGCGGCAAGCACCAGGGCGACTTCCTCTACGGGCTGGGTCTCGCCGAACGCGCCAAGGCCTTAGCCAAGGACAAGGACCCAGCCGAACAGCGATTGATTGCGGCAGCCGTCGATCGGTTGGCGGGCGCCGGCGCCGGCAAGATGGGCGAGCTTTTCAAGGTAATCGCGGTTTCAAGCCCAGCGCTGAACCTGATGCCGTTCCGGGCGGTGGATTGACATCCACCCTACGCTTGCGCCACTCTTGCCGCCGATCGAAGCAGCGGACGCCCGTTTCACGCTTGCATAAAACCTCATGAAATCAGCAGGATACTGAACGCCGATGCAGGACAGACCCTTGCCGACGCCGATCGAGAGCCCCGTGTTGAACGACGCGGCTGGCCACCGCATCCGGCATGGTTTCTTCACCCGCCAGGGCGGCGTGTCCGAGGGCATCTATGCCGGGCTGAATGTGGGCGTCGGCTCGAACGACGAGCCCGAAAAGGTGGCAGAGAACCGAGCGCGCGTCGCGCAGTGGTTCGGCCAACCGGTCGAGAAACTCGCAACCGTTCATCAGGTCCACTCGCCGGATGTTGTCGTGGTCGATGGCAGCTACGACGGCGAACGCCCGAAGGTCGATGCCATGGTGACGACGGTTCCGGGCGTCATCCTCGGCGTACTGTCCGCCGACTGTGGCCCGATCCTGTTTGCAGACGGAACGGCGGGCGTCATCGGTGCCGCCCATGCCGGATGGAAAGGTGCGCTGACAGGCGTGCTCGAAAATACGATAGAAGCCATGGTCTCGCTCGGCGCCGCACGGGAAAACATCACTGCAGTGCTCGGTCCTTCGATCGGTCCAGCGAGCTATGAGGTGGGGCCGGAATTCATCGAACGCTTCCTGGGCTTCGATGCGGCCTACAAGGCCTTCTTCAAACCGTCGAACAAGCCGGGCCACGCGATGTTCGACCTGCCATCGCTGACCATCAAACGATTGAAGGACGCCGGCGTAAAGGCGCACAGCCTCGACCTCGACACCTATCCGGATGCTGAACGGTTCTTTTCCTACCGCCGAACGACCCATGCCGGAGAGCCGGATTATGGTCGCCAGATTTCAGCCATTTCCATAACAGAATAAGGGAGGACGCCCATGGCCCTGCATTTCGAGAGGAGCGAATACGCCGATCGTCTCGCACGCCTGACGGAGAAGATGAAGGCGGAAAAGGTGGATGCCTTGCTGCTGTTTGCGCAGGAAAGCATGTACTGGCTGACCGGCTACGACACCTTCGGCTACTGCTTCTTCCAGACGCTGGTGGTGAAGGTGGATGGCTCCATGACGCTGCTGACCCGTTCGGCCGATCTGCGCCAGGCGCGCCAGACCTCCACCATCGAGAACATCGTCATCTGGGTCGATCGCCTCAATGCTGATCCGACGATGGACCTCAAGAACCTGCTGAGCGACATGGACCTGCTCGGCGCCAAGATCGGCGTTGAATACGATACGCATGGAATGACCGGCCGCGTTGGGCGACTCCTGGACAACCAACTGTCGAGCTTCGGCCAGATCGTTGATGCCTCCTACCTGATCAGCCGGCTTCGGCTGATCAAGAGCCCGGCGGAGATTGCGCATGCCAAGCGCGCGGCTGAACTCGCCGACGAGGCGCTGGATGCTGCCCTGCCGCTAATCAGGGCCGGTGGCGACGAGGCGGAGATCCTGGCTGCCATGCAGGGCGCGGTCTTCCTCGGCGGCGGCGACTACCCCGCCAACGAATTCATCATCGGCTCGGGCGAAGATGCCCTGCTCTGCCGCTACAAGGCTGGCCGGCGCAAGCTCGACGCAAATGACCAGTTGACGCTGGAATGGGCAGGCGCCTCGGCGCACTACCATGCGGCGATGATGCGCACGATCGTGATCGGCGAGACGACGCCGCGGCACCGCGAACTCTACAAGGCGTGCCTTGAAACGATCCAGGCGATCGAGGAAGTCTTGCGTCCAGGGCACACATTTGGCGACGTCTTCGACACCCACGCCCGTATCCTCGACGAGCGCGGCCTGTCCCGTCACCGGTTGAACGCCTGCGGCTATTCGCTCGGCGCCCGCTTCTCCCCATCCTGGATGGAGCACCAGATGTTCCACTTCGGTAATACCCAGGAGATCCTGCCCGACATGACGCTCTTCGTGCACATGATCATCATGGACTCCGAAAGCGGCATCGCGATGACGCTCGGCCACACCTACCTGACCACGGATGGTGATCCGCAGCCGATGTCGCGCCATGGACTGGACCTCATCCAGCGCTGAGGGTGTAAAACCTGCAATTGACAGGCCGAGCAGGCCAAACTTAAGGTCATCGCGACGAGTTTGGCGCAGGAGGCGGGCATGAGGCAGATCGGAAGATGGTTATCAGCACCTCTTCTGGCTCTCTCGCTCGCCGCCTGCAACACGACCGAGGTGATGACCCCGCAGGCCGATATTGGCGGCTCCGGAGGAAGAAGCTCGGCGCCCGTCACGCAGGCCGACACCGAGCGCATGGCCCGCTCGTCGCAACCGACCGGCGCGCAGACGCCGCGCGATGGCTACCGCACCAACCCCCAGAACACGCTCGAGGCGCAGGCCCGCGCGCTCGAAAGCGGCAACAGTTCGCCCGCCTCGTCCGGACCGGCCCCGCAGTGGCAAGGACAGGCGGAGCCGGCACAGGAAGCTCCTCAATCAACTGCGGCAGCACCCCCTGCCGCCGGCGGTCAAGCAGGTGGCCAGGCGAGCGCCCAGACAAGCAGCGGCTCGATCCGCTTCCTGCCGATCATCGGCGCGCCGGTGCAGGCGGTGACGCCACTTTCCCGCCAGCTCGGCGCCCAGGCGCGCGCCAAGGGGCTCACCATCCGCCCATCGAGCGACGGCAGCACCGAGCACATCCTGAAAGGTTATTTCTCCGCCTTCGTTGATGGCGGCAATGTCACCATCATCTATGTCTGGGACATCCTTGACGGCGCCGGCTCGCGCCTGCACCGCATGCAGGGCCAGGAGAAGGTTCCGGCCAACGGATCGGACCCCTGGGCCGCCGTGCCAGCCGCGACAATGGAGACCATTGCCGGCAAAACCATCCAGGATTATGTGCAGTGGCGGCAATCCCGAGCGGGATGAGCCGGAGTGACACTTGAAAGACACTGGTGACCGTTTCTTCATAAAAAACCGTGGCCAGCCATGAAACAGACTTGCAATCGAGGCCTGCGGCGGTAAAAGGCCCGCATCCAGCTTCAATACAGGCGGACCGCAATGAAGGTTTTCGCAGGCAATTCGAACCGGCATCTTGCCGACGCGATCTGCAGCTATCTCAATGTACCAGTCGGAAAAGCCAGCGTAAGGCGATTTGCAGACCAGGAAATCTTCGTTGAAATCCAGGAAAATGTGCGCGGCGAGGATGTCTTCATCATCCAGTCCACGTCTTTCCCGACCAACGACCACCTGATGGAACTGCTGATCATGATCGACGCTTTCCGCCGGTCGTCGGCCAAGCGCATCACGGCAGTCATTCCCTATTTCGGCTACGCCCGCCAGGACCGCAAGGCCGGCCCGCGCACCCCGATTTCGGCAAAGCTCGTCGCCAACCTCATCACCGAGGCCGGCGCGGACCGTGTCCTGACGCTCGACCTGCATGCAGGCCAGATCCAGGGTTTCTTCGACATTCCGACGGACAACCTGTTTGCGGTTCCGATCCTCGCCCGCGACGTGAAGGAACACTATGACCTGAACAACGTCATGGTCGTTTCTCCCGACGTTGGTGGCGTGGTGCGCGCTCGGGCGCTCGCAAAGCGCATCAACTCGCAGCTCGCCATCGTCGACAAGCGTCGCGAACGCGCCGGCGAGTCCGAAGTGATGAACGTCATTGGTGAGGTGGACGGCAAGGACTGCCTGCTGATCGACGACATCGTCGACTCCGGGGGCACGCTCTGCAACGCTGCCGAAGCGCTCCTGAACAAGGGCGCCACCAGCGTCACTGCCTACATCACCCACGGTGTTCTGTCCGGTGGTGCGGTCACCCGTATCGGCGCGTCCAAGCTGCGCGAGCTGGTGATCACCGACTCCATCCAGCCGACCACGGCTGTGCAGTCGGCCCACAACATCCGCGTCATCACCACCGCGAACCTCCTTGGCGAAGCGATCAACCGCACGGCGATGGAATCTTCCGTCTCCAGCCTGTTCGACTGATCCTGCCTTTCTGACCACAACATTCCGACGCCGGGCTTCATGTCCCGGCGTTTTGCATTCTATGAGTTCGTCGCCTATCTAGGCTCGACACCAAGGAGTCTTGCATGGCAGCCCGCGACCGATATTCCCGCAAGCTTGAATGTTCCCAGTGCGGCAACACAGGTTTTGCGGAGGTATCCGAAACAGACGACAAGCGCGCACCGAGCCGCGATTTCCGCATCGACGAGATGCCGCGCGGCTTCTTCACCGAGTTCGCATCCACCGATCCGAAGAAGTACATGATGCGCTGTGGCCAGTGCAGCCACAAGTTCCGCTTCGAGCAGAAGTCGGTCTACGCCCCGGGCGGCGAGCCGAGGCGCTAGACCTTGCGTCGGCTCGCCTCAGGCGGCGAGCCCGACCGATTTCTCAACCGTTGGCCCGGGACGCCCGAGAAGATAACCCTGGGCCTCGTGGCATCCTTCCGAGCGCAGGATGTCGAGCTGCTCGCTGGTTTCCACGCCTTCTGCCAGTACCGGGATGCGCAAGCCCTGCCCCAGCGCAAGGATCGCCCGCACCATCGCTTTCGCCTCGTCGCTCTCGTTGAGCTCGGTCATGAAGCTGCGGTCCAGCTTGATCTTGTCGAACGGGAAGGAACGTAGCGTCTCCAGCGACGAATAGCCCGTGCCGAAGTCGTCGATGGCGATGGAGACACCAAGAGCCTTGATTGCCTGAAGTGCCGCCATGGCGCGGTTCTTGTCGACGATGATCGAGCTTTCGGTGATTTCCAGTTCCAGCCGGCTCGGATCGAGTTTGGTTTCCTGCAACACCTGGTCAACCAGCGCGCCGATGTCGGCGTGCGCGATCTGGACCGGCGACAGGTTGACCGCCACCTTCAGGTGCGGCTCCCAGGTTGCAGCCTCGCGGCAGGCTTCACGGAGCACCCATTCGCCGATCGGCAGGATCGCGCCACACTCTTCCGCCACCTCAATGAAGTCGACCGGCGGGACATTGCCTCGCTCCGGATGCACCCAGCGCAACAGCACCTCGTAACCCGTCGTCTCGCTGGTCGCGATCGACTTCTGTACCTGGTAGTTCAGCTTGAACTGCCCTTCCTCGATCGCCTGCCAAAGATCCTTGGCCATGCGCGCGCGGTCGCGGGCAACATCATCCATCTCGCCGTCGTAGAAGCAGACGTTCTGGCTGATGGACTGCTTTGCGCGGTACATCGCAAGGTCAGCGTTGGCGAGCAGCGCCTGCGGCGTCTTTCCGTCCTTCGGATAAACCGAGATGCCGATGCTGGCGCCGCAGCTCAGCTTATGGTCACGGATTTCCACCGTCGAGTTCAGCGCGTCGGACAGACGCGTGACGAAGTCATTAAGTTCGCTGACATCGTTATAGCGCTTCAGCGCTGCGAATTCGTCGCCACCAAAGCGCGCGACGATTTCGCCGGAGCCCAACACCGCAGACATGCGGCTTGCCAGTTCGACCAACACCTGGTCGCCCACGGCATGGCCCATCTGGTCATTGACCAGCTTGAACTTGTTGAGGTCGATGCCGAGCACCGCCATGCGGCCCGACGTGTGGTCGGCAAAAGCGACTTCATGCGCAAGGAAATCCGTGAAGGCCGATCGGTTCGGCAGCTTCGTCAGCCCGTCGTGCTTGGCCAGGAAGGCGATCTGTTCCTCGCTGCGCGTGCGGTCGGTGATGTCCTCGAATGTCGCAACCCATCCACCCTCGGAAAGGGTGCTGAAGTTCGCCAGAATGGTGCGATCTTCGCTGATCTTGTGGATGAGGCTCTTCTGTCCCGACCGCACCGCGCTGATCTGGCGGTCGTAGTGGGCCCGGGCTCGCTGAAGCGCCTCCTCCGGATCGGCAAGAGCCAGTTCATAACCGCGCTTGACGATCTCCCAATAGGTGATGCCAGGCTCAAGGAAGCCATCGGTCAAGCGGAAGATGTCGCGGTACCGCTGGTTGGAAAGTACCAGGCGCTCGTCCTTGTCGAACAGGCAGATGCCCTGGATCATGTTCTCGAGCGCAAGGTCGAGGTTGCGCGAGACTTCCTGGATGCGGTCAGCCGCCGCCTTCTGCTCGGAGATGTCGCGGGTGATCTTCGCAAAGCCGACATGCTCACCAGCCTCGCCATAAACGGGCTGGATGACGATGTTGGCGAAAAAGGTGCTGCCGTCCTTGCGGTACCGCCAGCCATTGGCTTCAAAGCGTCCTTCGTTCTTTGCCTGTTGAAGGGCGGCCAGCGGCACGCCCGCCGCCTGGTCTTCCTTCGACATGAACCGTGAGAAATGCTTGCCAATAACTTCGCTCGCCGAATAGCCCTTGAAGCGCTCGGCACCCGTGTTCCAGCTGCTGATATTGCCCTGCGGGTCGAGCATATAGATGGCGTAGTCGGTGACGCCGTTCACCAGCAGCTCGAAGTTCTCGTTCGCCTTGCGGGTCGAGCGTTCTGCGCGGGCGGTTACGGCCACCGCGATCAGGCCGGAGAGGATCATCGAGACGGCTGCAACGAGGATGGTCGTCACCATCCATGGCTTCGAAAGGTGTGGCGTGTCGGAAACGACCGTTGCATCCGGGATAAGCTCTGCAGCGCCCATGGCGGTGAAGTGCATGCCGACGATGCCGGCAGCAAGAAGCCCGGCGCCCATCCACAGTCCTACCCGGGTCGAACCCGATGCCTTCCAGAAGCCGAAGGGCGACACGAGCGCGCACAACAGGATGGCGGTGATGACGAGATCGCTACGCCACTGAATATGGCCGCCGAATTCCACGGCCGACATGCCGATGAAGTGCATGCTGGACACGCCGACACCGAAGACGAGGCCGGCCGCGATGGCTGCCTCGACACCGCGCATCTTGATGGTCGCGATGCCTGCAACCGTGGTGGCAACGACCGCCACGGCGAGCGAGAACAGCGTCGGACCGAGCTGGTAGGTCACCGGCAGGCCGGCATCATAGGCCAGCATCGCGATGAAATGCGTCGCCCATATGCCGAAGCCACCCGTGACGGCAGCAAAAGCACACCAGCTCCACCGCGCGGCAGGCTTGGACAGGCCCCTGGCGCGGGCCAGGAAGACAACAGTGCCGAGATTGGTCAGATAACATAAGATGCCGGCCACAGCGACCAGAGCAAGGTCATGTTCGAATGCCAGACACGTAAGTACGTTATACATTTCAGCCCCTAAAAATCGTGGGGGCATCTAGCGCCAGATTGGATTAAAGAATTTGCTTAATCAGGCCGCTTGGCGGAGCGGCCCTAATGCTTTCATCTCGGTTTGCTTAATGAACGGCTAAAGGTGGCTGGACGGCGCGGCGCCACCCGAAATTGGCACATGCGCCGCCCAGCCATTTTTACTGCAGCACCTGGCCGTTGACGGTGAGCGACTTGCCATCGGCGGACCGCACATCCCACCTGAGACGGCCATCCGGCTCGGTCTTGGCAATACCCTTCGCCATCATCATCAAAAGCGAGGTCTGGTTGAGGTCCGGGTCGTCTTTAGCCATCTCCTGGACGTGCTTGATCAGCTTGTCGAAATCGCCCGCGAGGATCGTCGCCTCCAGCGAATAGCGATCCTTCTGGTCCGGGTAGCCCTTGACCTTGCCTGAGGCTTCGACATCGTAGATCGAAGACTTGGCGAGGATCTTCGGGAAGTCGATCGTGAGTTGCCCGTCGTTGAGGACGGCCTGCGTCAGCTCGTCGTCCTTGGGGTCCTTGGCATTGGCGGGACGCGGGGCATCTTGCTCCATCAAAACATCGATGAAACGCGAGATGTTGAGGTCGGCAAGACCAATCTCAATTTCGGCCAGATCGGGAACGAGCTGCTCGTAGGCTTCCGGGAGGATGCCGGACGGCGCCGAGACGTTCTCGATGCGAGCACCAATGCCGATGCGGGTCGACGCGTTCGGCTCCGTCATCGTCAGCATGTAATCAAGCTTGCCGAGACCGAAGTCACCAAACGGGCTCACAACCTTGAACTCATTGAAAGTAAGCTTTTCGGACAGAGACGTGAAGAACGGCATCGCATCCCGGAAGAGTTCCTTGAGACGAGCGATCTCCTCGGGCGAAGGCTTGTCCTTCTTGATGAGCGGCAGGATGAACGACATCAGGTCGCGTATCCGCGTCGCCGTCACGCCTTCGACGCCCACGTCAAAGTCCAGGCTTTGCGAGCGAACCTCAAATTCCGGCGTTTCCGGCGCCACGATGCGCTCGTAGAAGTTCTTGAACGATCCCTTGCCGGTGAAGTCGATCGCCCCTGCCGTCTTGCTGCCGACCGAGGCGAGCGTGTAGTTCATGCCTGCAAAGCTGGCCTCGAGTTCCTCTTCCCCGCTTTTGGAGACCATCCGGATCGGGCCGGACATTGCCGCTGCCGACCGCATGAAGGCGATGGCTGGATCGAAGATGCCCGAGAACACCATGTCGGTGACGGAATAGGTCACGTCCGTCTCTTTGCCGTCCGGCAGCTTGCCGCTGACGGAGAAGTTGACGTCGCTGTCGCTGTTGAGCTTCCACTGGCCGTTGTCCAGAGGCGAGGCCGCCATGATGAACGGGGTCAGTCCGGCCACCGTGAAGTCTTTCAGGCCAAGGGTGCCGATCAATTTGCCGAAGTCATAGGAGATCTCGTAGCGGTCGCCCGCCGGCGTCACCGTCAGAAAATCGCTCTTCTTGACCTGCTCGGGCAGGAAGCCGGTGAGGCTCTCCTGCAGTGCTGCGGCACCCTGTGCATTGATATCGGCTGCCGTTGCCGGATTGACCGCAAGCGCTATAAGCACGCTGCCGGCAATGATCTTCGTTCTCATGGGAACATGCCCCCTTCCCTCATTTTTCGCGCCTGAATGTGTGGGATACGGTATCAGAGTCAAGCGGGCGAATGCCCCCCATGTCTAAGCTTGCGCTCAAAGCCCTGATGGAGTATAGCCCGCGCGTCCGCGCAGACACCCTTGGAGGCAAACGCGGATGAAGCGCATCGGATGATGCCCTTCAGTTTGATACGGCACGTGTCGTTGAAAAACTCTCCAAACAACCTCGAAAGGACATGCCATGAGCCAGGAAACTTACGAGCTCAAGGCCGAGGCGCGCGAACGGGTAGGTAAGGGGTCCTCCCGTGAACTTCGCCGCAACGGTATGATTCCCGCTGTCATCTACGGTGACAAGCAGGCCCCGCTTTCCATCGCACTCTCGACCAACGAAGTGACCAAGCGCATCCACGCTGGCGGCTTCATGACGACGATCGCAACGATCGACGTCGGTGGCCAGAAGATCCAGGTTCTCCCGAAGGATTACCAGCTGGATCCGGTACGCGACTTCACCATGCACGTCGATTTCCTCCGCGTTTCGGGCAACACCGAAGTCACGGTTGATGTTCCGGTTCACTTCGAAAACGAAGACAAGTCGGCCATCAAGCAGGGCGGCGTTCTCAACGTTGTTCGCCACACGGTCGAGTTCATCTGCCCGGCCAACCAGATCCCGGAATTCATCACGGTTGATCTGTCCGGCGCAAAGGTCGGCGATAGCATCCACATCTCGGCCGTCAAGCTGCCGAAGGGTGTTCGCCCGGTCATCACCGATCGCGACTTCACCATTGCCACCATCGTTGCTCCGGCAGCCGGCGTTGAAGAAGAAGTGACCGAAGAAGCACCGGCTTCCGAAGCCGAATAATCAGCTTCACATCTTCTTGAAGTTGAACCCGCCTTCTCCCGGAGGCGGGTTTTTTCGTGCATTTTCCGTGACTTCTCGAGGAGATTGGTCGCCGATTTGTGGCTTTTACCGCATCCGTTTCAATGAAGCTTAATCAATCCGTGGAAGATTGGCCGATGACTTGAAGCCTGGGGTAAAGAGCCGGCAAGGCCGGAGAAAATGCGGGGAAAAGGGTGACTCGGTCCGTTGAAAGTCGATTTATCGCGATCATTTCCGGCGCCCTGCTGGTGGTGGTCGCGCCCCTGTTCACGCTTTTCCTGACACTGTCCTCCCAGCAGGCTGCCAAGAACCTCAGCGAACGCGCAGACGCGGTTCTCGCCACCAACTCCCAGGCCCTCGGCAAGCCGTTGTGGGAGATGGACACCACCAGCATCCGCCAGATCGCGACCCTCCTGGTGTCCGACTCTGCCATCAGCGCGGTTCAGATCACCGACGATGCCGGCGTCGTCGACATCTCCGAAGTCAAAGGCAACCCATCCGATTTCCGCGGCCTCGACGCGATCTCGCGGCCGATCCTCTACAAGACGACCCAGAACACCCAGCAGGTCGGCACGATCACCGCCTATGTTCCGCGGCTTGGCTGGTTCGCAGCCCTGCACCAGGTGGAGATGGCCTTCATCTCGATCTTTGTTATCGCCATCCTTACCGTTTTCGGGGCAGCCGTCCTCGGCAACCGCGTGATGGTCATCAAGCCGCTCCTGCGGCTGACGGCGGCTATCGAGGCAACCCGACGTCTCGGCTCGCGCCACCACGTCGACTGGCGCTCCAACGACGAGATGGGCCGGCTGGCCCGCAGTTTCAACGAGATGCAGACGCTGCTTGAACGCGAGGAGCGCGAGCTGAAGCGCGCCCACCAGCAGACGATCGAGATCTACAACCTGACGCCGGCCATGCTGTTTTCGCTGACGGTCGACGACCATATCTCGGCCGTGAGCGACTATTGGCTGCTGGCGACTGGCTACAACCGCGCCGATGTCATCGGCCGACCATTCCTGGATCTTATCGCACCGGCGGACCACGCCCTCTTTGCCGACCGCAAGAACCAGGCCAAGCCGGACTCGCCGGCAACCGAGGCCACCCTCCGCTTCATCCGCGCCGATGGCAGCATGATCGACGTGCTGATCGTCGAGACCAGCCTTTGTGCAGCAGGCAAACCTCCGGGATCGCTCAGCGTCATGACGGACGTGACAGAACTGAAACAGTCCGAACTGCGCAACCACCAGCAGGCGATCACCGATCACCTCACCGGGCTCCTCAACCGCCAGGGGTTTGAAGGCGCGCTGGATGAGAAGATCGCCGAAGCCGATGAAGCCGGCACCGAAGTCGCCTGCCTTTTCGTCGACCTCGACCGCTTCAAGTCCATCAACGACAATCTCGGCCATGCCGCCGGCGATGCCGTGTTGCGCGAGTTCGTGGAACGCGCCCAGCCGCTTCTCCGGGAAGGTGATTGTGCATCCCGTCTCGGCGGCGACGAGTTCGCACTCCTGATCACCGGCGAAGGTGCCGAGCGCCGCGCCTGCGAACTCGCGCAGAAGATCGTCGACCAGTTCGACGCGCCTTTCCGCGTCAGCGGCACCGCCGTGCGCCTCAGCGCCTCCATCGGCCTTGCCTTCTATCCGAGCCACGCCGCCACGGCCGCTGAACTCCTGCACAAGTCGGACCTTGCCATGTATGCGCGCAAGCGGGACGGCAAGAACGGCGCGCAGCTCTACGACCGCGTCATCCTCGATGAGACGCGCGAGCGCGCCGAGATGGAAAGCGACATCGAAGTCGCGATCGCGGCAAGCTGGTTCGAGGCGCATTTCCAGCCGATCGTCGACATCAAGACCGGGACGCCGGCGGGCTTTGAGGCGCTGATGCGCATGCGCCATCCGCGCAAGGGCCTGTTGTCGCCGGCCGGCATCGTCAGCGTTGCGGAGGAAACCGGAACGATCGCGCAGATCGGCACGCTTATTCTGGAAGACGCACTCGCAAACCTCGCGCGCGTCTCCCGCCTCCCCGGCATGGGCGATGCCTATGTCGCGGTCAACTTCTCGCCGTTGCAGTTCGAGCCCGGCCTGCCGATGCGGCTTGCCGCCCTGCTTGCCCGCTACGAGATCCAGCCGCAACGCCTGGTGGTCGAGATCACCGAGGCGGTGCTGCTGCATGACAACCCGGAGATCCGCAATGTACTCAACGAGATTCAGCAGTTCGGCTGCCGCATTGCGCTCGATGACTTCGGCACCGGCTATTCCTCGCTGAGCTACATGAGCCGCTTCCCTGTCGACATCGTCAAGATCGACCAGTCCTTCGTGCGCTCGCTCACCGAACAGACTGACGAGATCGGCCGCAAGAACCGCATGCTTGTCGAAGGCATCAGCGCCATCTCGCACAAGATGAACTGCAAGGTGGTGGCCGAAGGTGTCGAGACCGAGGAGCAGCGCCTTCTCCTTCAGGGGATGGGCATTGACTTCGCGCAGGGCTATCTCTTCTCCAAACCGCGCGGCATATCCGACATCCTGGACATGTTCTCGGCCGATGAGCCCATTGCCAGATCCCTGGCAAGCTGAGCGACTTAACCTGACCTTGGGCTGAAACCTGGTTGACATCGGCGGCGTTTCGCGGTGGTGAAGGCCGTCAGCGCCACAGGAAATTCGCCATGTTCATCATCGCAGGTCTCGGCAATCCCGGTTCGCAATATGCCAGCAACCGGCACAATATCGGTTTCATGGCCGTGGACGCCATCCAGCGCCGCCCGGGCTTTGCACCATGGTCCAAGAAGTTCAAGGCGCTGATCTCGGAAGGCGAACTCGCGGGCGAGAAGGTGCTGCTGATGAAGCCGCAGACCTTCATGAACCTGTCCGGCGAAGCCGTGGGCGAAGCCATGCGCTTCTACAAGCTCGGGCCGCAGAACATCCTGGCCATCTATGACGAACTGGACCTTGTCCCGGGCAAGAGCCGGATCAAGACAGGCGGCGGTCATGGCGGCCACAATGGCGTCAAGTCGCTGGATGCCCACTGCGGCAAGGACTATCGCCGCCTGCGGCTCGGGATCGGCCATCCCGGCGCAAAGGAACTCGTGCACAATCACGTGCTGGGTGACTTTGCGAAAGCGGATCAAGCCTGGCTGTCGCCGCTGCTCGATGCCATTGCCGACAATGCCGAAATGCTGGTGCGCGGCGAAGACTCGCAGCTCATGAACAAGCTCGCGCTGGCGGTGGGTGCCCAGCCTGACGAGGACAAGCCGAAGCGCGAAAAGCCGCCGCAGCCGAAGCCTGTCGCCAAGTCGCACATCCACCAGGCGCGCGGCGGCGCAAAGCCAAATCTTCCGACATCGGGCCCGATGGCCGAAATGCTCAAGAAGATGTTCGGCAGCAAGGATAGTTAGGCAAAGCGGTAGCATCCGGCTCCGCGAACGGTTATGCGGACGCACGAGCAAACGGACTTCAGAAGAATGACAGACATCACAGCAGAACTCGTAACGTTGCGCGACTACTGGCGCTATGCCATCTCGCGGTTCAACGCGGCCAACCTGAGCTTTGGCCACGGCACGACGACGGCTGGCGATGATGCCGCCTTCCTCATCCTCGACTCGCTCGACCTTCCGATCGACGCGCTCGATCCATTCCTCGATGCCCGGCTGCTTCCGGCCGAACGCCGCCTGCTGGCGGACCGGATCGAGACCCGCGTGACGACCCGCAAGCCGTCGGCCTACATCACCGGTCGCTCCTATATCCAGGGCGTGCGCTTCCATGTCGATGAACGTGTCATCGTGCCCCGCTCGCATATCGGCGAGATCCTGTTTTCGGAATACCTTAATGCTCAGGGCTCGTCCTTCCTGCCCGACCCGATGAATGTCGAAAGCGTGGTGGACATCTGCACCGGCTCCGGCTGCCTCGCCGTCCTTGCTGCCAAATTCTTCCCGAATGCGCAGGTCGATGCCGTCGATCTCTCTGCCGACGCACTTGAAGTGGCGGAGATCAACATTGCCGAGCATGAGGTCGAAAACCAGGTGACGCTCCACCAGGGCGACCTCTTCGGCCCCCTCACCGGCAACCGCTACGACCTCATCATCACCAATCCGCCGTATGTCGATCACGAGGCGATGGACGGCTTCCCGGAGGAGTTCCGTGCCGAGCCGGCAATGGCCTTTGATGGCGGCGTCGATGGACTTGATCTGGTGCGGCGCCTTCTCGACGAAGCCGCGGACTATCTCAGTCCCGAAGGCGGCATGATCTGCGAGATCGGCTCCGGCCGCGAGATCCTGGAGGAAGAATATCCGGACCTCGATTTCTTCTGGGTGGAAACCGCCGAGTCGCAGGATGCGGTCTTCTGGATCTCCGCCGAAGCACTGGCTGCCCGATCGGCAGGCTGAAGGCTGACGCCTGAGGCCGAAGCTATTCTTCGGGCTCGGTGATGAACATCAGCGGATAACCCGCTTCCTTGGCGAGATCGACAGCCTCCTTGGCCTTGGTCTCGGCAATATCCTTGGTGCAGACAACGACGACGGCGGTGCCCATCTTGTGCGCCGTCAGCATCACGCGGTAGCCGGTCTCCTCGCTCATGCGGAAAACCGCCTTCAGCACCATGGTGACGAACTCCCGCGGCGTGTAGTCGTCGTTGACGAGGATCACCTTGTAGAGCTTCGGCCGCTCAAGCTTCGGCTTGGTGATCGTCTTCGGTTTGAGGGTGGTGTCTTCGGCCATCGGCCTCTCCTGGCGATAGGGATTATCGGGAGATTTCTGGGCTATATCGCACCGCAGCCACGACATTTCAAGCATGAGCGACCGGTCAGGTACCCGCCCCCTCTCCGGCTCAAGCCTTGACCGCCAAGGCAGTTTCCCCCATAGCCACACCAACGCTAATCTTACATCGACAGGTTCGAACCCATGGGTTTCAAATGCGGTATCGTGGGCCTGCCCAACGTCGGCAAATCCACGCTCTTTAATGCGCTCACCAAGACAGCTGCGGCGCAGGCAGCCAACTACCCGTTCTGCACGATCGAGCCGAATACCGGCGAAGTCGCGGTGCCCGACCCGCGCATGCAACAGCTTGCATCGATCGCAGGCTCCAAGGAAATCATCCCGACCCGCATCTCCTTCGTCGACATCGCTGGCCTCGTGCGCGGTGCGTCGAAGGGTGAAGGCCTCGGCAACAAGTTCCTCGCCAACATTCGCGAAGTCGATGCCGTGGTGCATGTACTGCGCTGCTTCGAAGACGACGACATTACCCATGTCGAAGGCCGCATCAACCCGGTCGGCGATGCCGAAACGATCGAGACCGAGCTGATGCTCGCCGACCTCGAGAGCCTGGAGCGCCGTGTCGAGCAGACCCGCAAGCGCGCCACCGGCAAGGACAAGGAATCGATGGCACAGCTTCCGGTGATGGAAGCCGTCATCAAGCTCCTGAACGAGGGGAAGCCTGCTCGCCTGCTCCTCAAGACACTGGCACCGGAAGAGATCGAGATCCTCAAGGGCCTCAACCTCCTCACCTCGCATCCGGTCCTCTACGTCTGCAACGTCGCCGAAGCCGATGCTGCGACCGGCAACAAGCACACCGAGGCCGTTGCTGCGATGGCAAAGGCCCAGGGTGCCGAATGCGTCATCATCTCGGCCGCCATCGAAGCCGAGGTGGCACAGCTGCCTGAAGAAGAAGCCACCGAGTTCCTGTCGGCGCTCGGCCTTGAGGAAGCCGGCCTCGACCGGTTGATCCGCGCCGGTTACCACCTGCTCGACCTGATCACCTATTTCACGGTCGGCCCCAAGGAAACCCGCGCCTGGACCATTCGCCGCGGCACCAAGGCGCCGCAGGCCGCCGGCGTCATCCATACGGATTTCGAACGCGGCTTCATCCGCGCCTTCACCATCTCCTATGACGACTACATCACCTACAAGGGTGAAGTGGGCGCCAAGGAAGCCGGCAAGGGTCGCGATGAAGGCAAGGAATACGTCGTCAACGACGGCGACGTCATCCACTTCCGCTTCAACACGTAACCTCTAGAGGGGAAGGAGCCATGACGGGCGTCGAATTTTACTTCGAGGACTTCACGCCGGGCAGGTCCTTCCCGCTGGCGCAGAAGCACGTCTCCGCTGAAGAGGTGATCGAATTCGCGTCCGAGTTCGACCCGCAGCCGATGCACCTGTCCGAGGAAGCCGGCAAGGCCAGCATCCTCGGCGGGCTGTCCGCCTCCGGCTGGCACACCGCGAGCATGTTCATGCGCATGATGTTCGACGGCTGGCTGTCACGCTCCTCCTCCGAAGGCTCTCCCGGTATCGAGTTCATGGAATGGAAGAAGCCGGTTCTCGCCGGTGATACGTTGTCCGGCCGCTCGACTGTCGTGGAGTCTCGGGTGCTCCGCTCGCGCCCGGGCATTGGCCTCGTCAAGTTCCTGCATGAGGTCGAGAACCAACGCGGCGAGCTCGTCATGCGCGGTGAAAACCCGATCATGATGCGGCTGAAGAACAGCGAGGCCGGCGCAGCATGAGACTGATCGAACTATCCCCTCCAGGCCGCAAGGTCATCACCGGCACGCTTCTGTTCACCGCCGAAGACATCGTGCGTTTTGCCAGGAAGTTCGATCCGCAGCCGTTCCATGTCGATGCAGAAGCCGCCAAGGACTACGTCTTCGGGGCTCTCTGCGCCTCCGGCTGGCATACCTGCGCCGGTTGGATGAAGACCTATATCGCCTACTGGACGAAGGAAATCGGGCGGCTGGAGAGCGAGGGGCTGGTTGCCCCCAAGCTTGGCCCATCCGCTGGTTTCAAGAAGTTGCAGTGGCTGAAGCCGGTTTATGCCGGCGACAGCATCACCTATTCCGTCACCCTGGTGGAAAGCCGTCCGCTGATGTCACGTCCCGGGACCTGGATCAACATGACCGTCTGTGACGGCGATAACCAGCGCGGCGAGACGGCGATGCGCTACGAAGGCACCGTGCTCGAGTTCGAGTGAGCACGTGCCACTGGTTCAGTGGCCCGCAAACTCCACCAGTGTCCGCACCTCGACGCCCAGCGCCTCGAGCTTCTTGCGCCCGCCGATCTCCGGCAAGTCGATCACGAAGCAGGCGGATACGATCTCGGCGCCAAGCTGACGGATCAGCTTCACCGCCCCTTCCGCCGTACCGCCTGTGGCGATCAGGTCATCCGTCAGGATCACCTTCTCGCCCGGCTTCAACGCGTCGACATGGATCTCCATCTCGTCGGTGCCGTATTCGAGGCTATAGGCCATCCGGACCGTCTGGTGCGGCAGCTTGCCCTTCTTGCGGATCGGCACGAAACCCGCGCCCAGTTGGTGCGCCAGCGCACCGCCGAGGATGAAGCCGCGCGCTTCGATACCAGCCACCTTGTCGATGCCGAGCGCCTTGTACGGCGCGACCAGTTCATCGACTGCCTGGCGGAACGCTACGGCGTCGCCAAGCAAGGTGGTGATGTCGCGGAAGATGATGCCCGGCTTCGGATAATCCGGAATGGAGCGGATGGCAGTGGTAAGGTCGATGCTGGCTGACATGGTGCCCTGGAACGTGATGGTTTTGGCGAGACCCTAGCAAGTCGGGCCTCGGTCAGAAACAGAAAAGGCGGCACAGAGGCCGCCTTCTTTGAAGGTGAACGGGAGATTTAGTGTTCCCGGTTTGCGTAGACCGACTTCTTGGTCAGGTAGATCAGTCCCGTGAAGATCAGCAGGAAGATCATGACCATGAAGCCCGTGCGCTTGCGCTCTTCGAGGTGCGGCTCTGCAGCCCACATCAGGAAGGCAGCGACGTCCTGCGAATACTGCTCGACGGTCTGCGGAGCGCCGTCGTCGTAGGTCACCTGATCGTTGCTGATCGGCGGTGCCATGGCGAGCGCCGCAGCACTTGCGAAGTACGGGTTGTAGTGGGTGCCCGGAGCGACTTCGACGCCAGCCGGCGGCTCTTCATAACCGGTCAGCAGCGAGTAGATGTAATCCGGGCCACCTTCCTGGTACTGCGTGAAGATGTCGAAGATGAAGGTCGGGAAGCCACGGGTAATGCCGCGTGCCTTGGCGAGCAGCGACATGTCCGGCGGTGCAGCGCCGTTATTGGCGGCAGCAGCAGCCTGGTTGTTCGGGTACGGCGACGGGAAGTAATCCGAAGGCACGGCCTTGCGGGTAAACATCTCGCCATCGTCGTTCGGGCCGTCCTCAACTTCATAGTTGGCGGCGAAGGCCTTCACCTGGGCTTCCGAGTAGCCAAGGCCTTCCAGGGTGCGGAAGGACACGAGCTTCATGGAATGGCAGGCCGAGCAGACTTCCGTGTAGACCTTCAGGCCGCGCTGGAGCTGGCCCTTGTCGTAGTGCCCGAAGGGACCGGCAAAGCTCCAGTCCACGTTCTTCGGATGCTTGATCGGATAGTGCGGCGTGCCGCCTTCGGCATGTTCTTCACCGCCGGCCGGAGCAGCAGCATGGTCCTGCGCCAGCGCGGTGGTAACGCCCAGGCCTGCTACGAAGGCCAGCGAAAAGAAGCTTGCAACGAGCTTTTTCATATTCTTTTTCCCTCTCGCCCGCGAGCTTCAGACGGTGACTTTGGACTTGCCGTGCTGCTCCAGGACGGCTTCCGTGATCGAGTTCGGGATCCGCCGTGGCGTCTCGAACAGGCCGAGAAGAGGCATGATCACGAGGAAGAAGCCGAAGTAGTAGAGCGTGCCGAGCTGCGACAGGATGACGTAGATGCCTTCAGCAGGCATGGCGCCGAGCCAGCCGAGCATGATGGCATTGGCCACGAAGAGCCAGAAGAACAGCTTGTACCACGGACGGTAGACGGCCGAGCGGACCTTCGACGTGTCGAGCCACGGGAGGAAGAACAGGATGATGATCGAGCCGAACATCACCAGAACGCCACCGAGCTTGGAGTCGATCGGGCCGATGTTGAAGGTGATCGCACGCAGCATGGCGTAGAACGGCAGGTAGTACCATTCCGGAACGATGTGCGCCGGGGTCTTCAGCGGGTCAGCCGGGATGTAGTTGTCCGGATGGCCGAGGTAGTTCGGCATGTAGAAGATGAACCAGGCGAAGACGATCAGGAAGACCGATACGCCGAGCGCGTCCTTGAGCGTTGCGTAAGGCGTGAAGGCAACGGTGTCCGTCTTGGTCTTCACTTCGATGCCGGTCGGGTTCGTCTGGCCGGTCACGTGCAGGGCCCAGATGTGCAGGACGACAACGCCGGCAATCATGAAGGGCAGCAGGTAGTGAAGGGAGAAGAAGCGGTTCAGCGTCGGCTGGTCAACGGCAAAGCCGCCGAGCAGGAACTGCTGGATCCACTCACCCACCAACGGGAAGGCCGAGAAGAAGCCGGTGATAACGGTTGCACCCCAGAAGGACATCTGGCCCCAGGGAAGCACGTAGCCCATGAAGCCGGTTGCCATCATCAGGAGGTAGATGACGACGCCGAGGATCCAGAGGATTTCGCGCGGTGCCTTGTACGAGCCGTAGTAGAGGCCGCGTGCAATGTGCAGATAGACTGCGATGAAGAAGAAGGATGCGCCGTTGGCGTGCATGTAGCGCAGCAGCCAGCCGTGGTTCACGTCGCGCATGATCTTTTCGACAGAGTCGAATGCGACGCCGGTCGATGCCGCATAGTGCATGGCAAGCACGACGCCCGTCAGGATCTGAACAAGCAGCATGACCGACAGCATGGCGCCGAAGGTGTAGGCATAGTTCAAGTTACGGGGAACGGGGTAAGCAACGAAGCTGTCATGGAGCATACGCGGCAGCGGAAGCCGCGAATCGATCCATTTTTCAATGCCGGTCGACGGCTGGTATTCGGAATGACCGCTCATCTATGTGTATCCCCTCACCCGATCCTGATGACTGTGTCGGACGTAAACGTAAAAGTCGGAATGGCGAGGTTCTGCGGTGCCGGGCCCTTACGGATACGGCCAGCCGTATCATAGTGCGAGCCATGGCAAGGACAGAACCATCCGCCGAAATCGCCGGCCTGGCCCAGCGGAACGCAACCGAGGTGGGTGCAGGAACCGATCATGACGATCCAGTTTTCCTTGCCTTCGCCACCGGAGCGATCAACGCCGGTTGCTTCGGCTTCCGCCGGCAGATTTGCGTTACGAGCAACCGGATCCTTGAGGTCGGCAAGCGCAACCGCGTTGGCCTCTTCGATTTCCTTTTGCGTGCGGTTGCGGATGAACACCGGCTTGCCGCGCCACTTGACGGTCAGCGACATGCCGGGCTCGAGAGCCGCAACATTCACTTCGATCGAAGCAAGAGCCAGCGTCGAAGCATCCGGGCGCATCTGGTCGATGAAGGGCCAGGCGACGGATGCCGCACCGACCGCACCGGCCATGCCGGTCGCCAGGTAAAGGAAATCACGGCGAGTGGGCTCGCCCAAAGCTTCGCTGTGTGTATCGTGCTCGCTCACGGATAAATCTTCCTTCTCACGCAATTTGCGGAAACCCCAGTCCCCCTTCCGTAAGAATCTCAAGCGGACATAATCCGACCATAGATTCCCCGGCAATTTGGCGCGTTCTATGCTTGATCGCAAAATATGTCCAGCCTTGCCACATATCGGCATCCACATTGTCCGGCGAAAAAATCGACATGGGAAATCGCAGCTTACGAGGCAGCGACCGGGGCTTGAGGCGAGTTACCGGACAGGCCGAAAGATTCGTGGTTGCAGATAGAAGCGCGAAGTCCTTGAGAAGCCGCAGCAAGCGGTTGTGCTGCTGCGTTGCAACAATGGCGGGCGCATGCTACGTCAGCGTCAACCCAGAAGGCAGCCGCTTCGGATAAAGCTGAATGAGAGTCGTCCTGTCGGTGGCCATCTGCGTCATCGTGTCGCTTGTGCTCGGTGCGATCGGGACACGCTACATCCATCCCCACTGGATCCTTGCGACCCTCTACAGCCTGCATCTTCATGCGGCCGTGGCGTGCATGCTTGCGATGATCGTCGCGCTTTTCATCCAGCGCCATTTCCTGATCTGGCTGCTGTTTGCCGCTACCATTTTCTTCGTCGGCCATGCTCTGCTGATGAGCCGTGAATTCGCCGCACCGGCAACCGCGCAGGAGGCGTCCGGCACCAGCTTCCGCGTGCTTTCCTTCAACATTCTCAACGACAACTACGCGAATGCTGAATCGATCGTTGAAGCGATTGCCGGTTCCGGCGCCGAGATAGTCAACATCATGGAGGCGGCACCGCTGCGGGTGCATTTGGATGCACTGGCGCTCTCTTACCCCTATCGCGTCGGCTGCGGCGTCCTCATCGAGGACTGCGACCATCTGATGCTGTCCAAGGTGCCGATCGACCGCCCTGTTGTCCGCACGCTGAGCGACATCTTTCCGGACCGCTTCATCCTCGGCAAGGTGACGATCGCCGGACGTGAGATCAACGTCGCCGGCATCCACACGACCAAACCATATTTCGACAACTTCCATTCGCTCGAACTCATCCGCGCGGGACTGGCCCTGATAGAGATCCCCGGGCCCCTGCTGGTTACTGGCGACTTCAATGCCTCGAGCCTCGGGCCGAACATGCGCCGCTTCCTGCGCATCACCGACCTGAAAACTGGAGGATGGGAGCCAGCAAGCTGGCCGGTCAGCGCCGGTGTCTTTGGCGTGCCGATCGACCATGTCTATGCGCGCGCGCCGCTGAAGATCAAATCGGTGACACGACTGCCCGATGCGCATGGCTCAAACCACGCCGGCCTTCTCGCGGAAATCGTCATTCTTCCCTGAGGATTACTGAGCGGCGTCTGCCGCAAGGAAACCGCCGGACTGCCGCGCCCAGAGCTCCGAATAAAGTCCGCCCCGGGTGATGAGTTCATTATGCGTGCCCTGCTCGATGATGCGGCCGCGATCCATCACCACCAGGCGATCGAGTGCGGCGATGGTCGACAGCCGATGCGCAATCGCCAGCACCGTCTTTCCTTGCATCAGCTTTTGCAGGTTGGACTGGATAACCGCCTCGACTTCCGAGTCGAGTGCCGAGGTCGCCTCGTCGAGCACCAGGATCGGCGCGTCCTTCAGCATCACGCGCGCAATCGCGATACGCTGCCGCTGACCGCCGGAAAGCTTCACGCCGCGTTCGCCCACATGCGCGTCAAAACCCTTGCGCCCCCGCTGGTCTTCGAGGTTGGCGATGAATGTTTCCGCTTCGGCGCGCCGCGTTGCCTCGAGCAACTGCTCTTCGGTCGCATCCGGTCGGCCGAACATGATGTTGTCGCGGATCGAGCGGTGTAGCAGGGACGTATCCTGCGTGACCATGCCGATCTGGGCGCGCAGTGATTCCTGCGTCACCTTGGAGATGTCCTGCCCGTCGATCAGGATGCGCCCGCCCTCAAGGTCGTAGAAACGCAGGAGAATGTTGACGAGCGTCGACTTGCCGGCACCGGAGCGCCCCACGATGCCGATCTTCTCGCCTGGGCGGATCGTCAGCGACAGGTCGTCGATGACGCCTCTGCTCTTGCCGTAATGGAAGCTGACATTCTCGAAGCGGATCTCCGGCCGCGTGACGGTGAGTTCGCCGGCCGCCGGCGTGTCGGTTAGCCCGATCGGCTTGGAGATGAGTTCCGCCGAGTTCTGGATCGTGCCGATATTGCGCATGATGCTGTTGAGCTGCGTCATCAGCCGTCCGAGCAGGAAGTTGAGCCGCAGCATCAGCGCCAGCGTGAAGGCGACCGCGCCGGAGGTGATGAGGCCGGACAGCCACAGATGCACGCTCATGCCCGCCATGATGACGATCATCGTACCCGATAGGAATGCCATCGAAGCGCGCACCCGCGTCAACATGCGGGTGAAGCCGATGATCGTGTCCTGGAAGGTCTCGAAGCCCGACAGCATGTAGCGGTCGTTCGCCTCGTCGCGACCGAAAAGCTTCAGCGTCTGGATATTGGAATAGGCATCCACCATGCGGCCACTGATCATCGAGCCGGCTTCCGCCGAGGCCTTGGCGTGGTGGCGGATGCGCGGCACGTAATGACGAGCGAGCACGGCAAACAGACCAAGCCACACCACGACGACAACCGCCATCCGCCAATCGAGGCCCGCCACAAGCGCGATGGTCGAGACTGAATAGATCCCGACGAACCAGACGCTTTCCATGAAGGAAGTCAGCACGTCGCCGGTTGCCTGCCCGGCCGACCAGACCTTGGTGACGATGCGCCCGGAAAAATCGTTCTGGAAGAAGGAGAGCGACTGGCGCGAGACGTGAATGTAGGACTGCCACCGCACGAGATTGTAGAAGCCGGGCGTGATCACCTGCTGGTCGATGAGCGCGGTAAAAAGCGCCACCAGAAAGCGGCCGACGCCAACGACCAGCGCCATCACCACAAGCTCGGTACCGTGTGCTGCAAGCAGGCCGGACCAGCCGTCCGCCGGTTGCGTCTGGTCGAGGATGTCGACAAGCCGCCCCACATACCAGAACATCGCTGCTTCTACGCCCGCCGCTACGCCGCCGAGCACGAGCATAATGAAGAAGGGCAACTTTGCCTGCCTGATATAAAACCAGATGAAACCGAAAAGCCCTTCCGGGGGCTTCAGGTCATCCCGCCTCGCGAACGGCTTGATCCAGTTTTCAAAGAGGCGGAAGATGGGGTTCAACATGCAGCCGATATAGGCCTGTCGGGCCGGGTGGCAAATGACAAAAGCGGGCCGCTCCAACCGGAGCGGCCCGTTTCTTATTCCGCTGCCGCTTCCTCAACCGGTTCACCGCCGAGGAACCCGCCAGACTGGCGTGTCCAGAGGTCAGCATAGATCCCGCCCGAGGCCACGAGTTCGGGGTGGGTGCCGGTTTCAACGATGCGGCCGCGATCGAGCACGATCAGCCGGTCCATCTCGGTCAGCGTCGAGAGCCGGTGTGCGATGGCGATCACCGTCTTGCCCTGCATCAAGGCGAAAAGGTTTTCCTGGATCGCCGCTTCCACTTCGGAATCGAGTGCCGAAGTCGCCTCGTCGAGGATCAGGATCGGCGCGTCCTTGAGGAAGACCCGGGCGATTGCAATCCGCTGGCGCTGGCCGCCGGAAAGCTTCACGCCGCGTTCGCCGACATGTGCATCAAGACCTTTGCGTCCCTGCAGATCGGACAGCCCCTCAATGAAGTCCCAAGCGTTCGCGCGCCTGGCGGCCTCGATGATCTCCTCGTCCGTCGCCTCCGGCTTGCCATAGGCGATGTTGTCGCGGATTGACCGGTGCAGCAGCGACGTATCCTGCGTCACGACGCCAATCATCGCCCGCAGGCTGTCCTGAGTCACCGTCGAGATGTCCTGGCCGTCAATCGTGATGCGCCCGCCTTCAAGATCGTAGAAGCGCAACAGCAGGTTCATCAGCGTCGTCTTGCCCGCCCCCGAACGCCCAACAAGCCCCACCTTCTCGCCGGCCGGAATGTCGAGGGTCAGCAGATCGATCACGCCCTTCTTCTTGCCGTAGTGGAAGCGGACATTCTCGTAGCGGATGTGCCCCTTCTTGGCCGTTAGCTTGGGCGCCTGATTGGGATCCACGACGTCGTGCGACTTCGTCATCATTGACATGCCGTCATAGACCGTGCCGATGTTTTCAAAGAGCGCCGAAACCTCCCACATCACCCATTGCGACATACCGTTGATGCGCATTGCCAGGCCGATGGCAATGGAGATGGCGCCGATCGAGATCGCGCCGTCTAGCCAGAACCAGATCGACAGGCCGCCGACCACGAAGAGCGCAGCACAGTTGTAGAAATAGACGAGCACCTGGAAGCCGGTGACCTTGCGCATCTGCCGGTGCACGGTCTCCAGGAAGATATCCATCGCATCGCGCGCATAGGCCTCTTCCCGCCCGGCATGCGAAAACAGCTTCACTGTCGCGATATTGGTGTAGCTGTCGACGACACGGCCGGTCATCATCGAGCGCGCATCCGCCTGTTCGGCGGAAATCCTTCGCAGCCGCGGCACGTAGTAGGCAACGGTCGTGCCGTACGCGACGATCCACAGCACCAGCGGCACCGCCAACCGCCAATCGGCAGACGCCACGACCACGATCATCGAGATGAAATAGGTCACGACGTAAACGAAGACGTCGAGCACCTTCATCACCGTCTCGCGGATCGCCAGCGATGTCTGCATCACCTTGGTCGAGACACGGCCGGCAAACTCGTTGGCAAAGAAGGTCATCGAGTGACGCAGCAGGAAGCGGTGCATCTGCCAGCGCGCAATCATCGGGAAATTGCCCATCAGGATCTGGTGCATGATGAGCGAATTCAGCGTCGCAACCGCCGGCAGACCGATCAGCACCACGAAAGCCATCAGCAGCAGGCGGCCGCCTTCGTTCTGCAGGAACGTCTCGCGGTCGGCATTCGACAGCCAATCGACGATGTCGCCAAGGAAACGGAACAGCCAGACTTCGCCGAGCGCGATCAGCATCGTGCAGGTCGACATGATGACGACCCATGGCCAAACCGGCTTGGTGTAATGCCACAGGAACGGCACGAGCCCCTGCGGCGGCAGCGACGGTGCCTCATCCGGATAGGGATCGACGCGTTTTTCGAACCAGGAAAACATCAAGAAGCTCCAGAAGACCGCTAACACTGACACCGATCAGTAGGCGTGCGCGAAAGCGGCAGAATCGTAGATGGCGTGGCCGTGACGGCCGCGTAACGGATCAGGAATGGAAAAGTTTGCGAGAAACCGCGAAACGCCTAAGCCAGCGAGATGATTGTCTGGCGGAGGCGGGTAGACACGGTCATATCCATGGAGGCCTCCTGAGCTGGCGTTGATCTATCGCGCCTTCTACCCGTTCAAGTCAAAATTGAAAAGAGCAATTGTGCTGATGGATGCCATCAAGGAGCGTGATCTCGGGCTCTCGCGATCTCCTTCCAATGACGCACCTTGAGATGGTGCAGCGCTTTCGCCTATGGATCGATGTATGACCACACCCGCTTCCCGTCTGCGTATCGCGCTTTACCAGCCAGACATTCCGGGCAATACCGGCACGATCCTGCGCCTTGCCGCCTGTCTTGGCTTATCGGTCGACATCATCGAGCCGGCCGGGTTCGACATCTCTGACCGTAATCTCAAACGCTCCGGCATGGATTATCTCGCTTCCGTCGCACTCACCCGCCACGTGAACTGGGAGCAGTTCGATGGCTGGCGCCGCGGACAAGGACGCCGCTTGGTGCTGGCCTCGACCAAAGCCGCCCTGCCCTACACGCAGCTTCAGTTCGGAGCCGATGACATCCTGCTGTTCGGCCGTGAAAGCGCCGGCGTGCCGGACCATGTGCACGAGATCGCGGACGCTCGCGTGCTGATCCCGATGGTGGAAGGGCAACGTTCGATCAATCTTGCCATATCGGTTGCGATGATCAGCGGAGAGGCGCTGCGCCAGACAATTTGGAACGGATTATAGAGGATTCCGTTCTATTCTGTCGCTAATGGCCTATGCACTCCTGTGCACTCTGCCTATATTTAGTTAGCCGGCAATCCAAATTGCTGCAGATATTCTTCCCTACGGAAAGTGCCGCATGCAATCGACCATCGTCATCATCAATCTCCTGGGAGCAGTTGCGCTGCTGCTCTTCGGCCTTTCCCAGGTCAAGGACGGTGTGACGAGAGCTTTCGGCGCCCGGCTTCGGACGGGGCTTGCCACCGGCACGCGCAGCAGCTTGCGCTCCTTCTTCTCCGGGCTGGTCGCAACCGTTGCGCTGCAAAGTTCAACAGCGACGGCGTTGACCGTTGCCTCCTTTGCCGAACGCGAATTGATCCGCCCGCGCATGGCGCAGGTCGTGCTGCTGGGCGCCAATGTCGGCACCGCAATCACCGCCTGGATCGTCGCTACCGGCATCGAGTGGCTGTCGCCGCTCATCATCCTCGTCGGCGTCGGTATGTTGCGGTCGCGCGCCTCCACCCGCCAGGCTGGCGGCACCGCGCTTGTTGGCATTGGCCTGATGCTGCTGTCGCTGCATCTGTTGGGGCTCGCGACGGAACCAATGCGTCAGTCTCCGGCGCTCGCCACCTTCATCGGCTTGCTGGACAACGCCTGGCCGGTGGCGCTGATCTTTTCTGCCGCGCTTGCTTTCGTCTCCTCGTCCAGCCTCGCGGTCGTGGTTCTCATCCTGTCGCTTGCCTCGACCGGAATGGTCTCAGCGGGGCTTATCATCGCGCTTATCCTCGGCGCCAACCTGGGCGGCGCAATCCCGCCGGTCGTGGCGACCCTTTCCGGCCCCGCTGCCGCCAAGCGGATCACCATCGGTAACCTCATCGTCCGGGCCGCGGGCTGCGCCATTGCGCTACCGCTGGCAGGCATTGCGTCCGGGGTGCTCGCCTCGCTTCCGCTTTCGCCGTCCAAGCTGCCCGTCGATGCCCACCTCGCCTTCAACGTGCTGCTCGCCATCGTCGCCTGGCCGCTCGCCGGCACGGTCTCCAAGCTCACCACCCATCTCGTTCCCGATGATCCGCAGATGGATGGCGGCCCGCGCTTCCTTGATCCGCAGGCGCTGAGCAACCCGGTCATGGCGCTTGCCAATGCCACGCGTGAGGTCTTGGGCCTCGGCGATGCCATCGAACGCATGCTGATACGCGCTGAAAACGCCTTCAAGCACAACGACCTGACGCCACTCGCCGAGATCGCGACGCTGGAAAAGCGCGTCGACAATCTCCAGCAGGAGGTGAAAATCTACCTGTCGAAGCTTGGCCGGGTCGGGCTGGACGGCGACAACGCTCGCCGCTCCATCGCCATCATCGACTATGCGATCAACCTCGAACATATCGGCGACATCATCGACAAGGGCATCTGCGATCAGGTGCGCAAGAAGATCGCCAACGGCCTGCAATTCTCCGATGACGGTTTCGAGGAGTTGAAGACCTTCTTCGACATCACCATCGACAACCTGCGCACGGCGCAGACGATCTTCCAGACCGGCGACTTCAATCTCGCCCGGCACCTGATGGAGATAAAGGTTGACGTCCGTCGCATGGAAAAGGAGTCGGCGGAGCGGCACCTGCAGCGCCTGCGCGATGGCCGGATGGAAAGCATGCAGACGAGCTCGCTCCATCTCGACATGCTGCGCGACCTGAAGCGCATCAACGCCCATATCGTCTCGGTCGCCCATCCCATTCTGTCGGACGGCGGCGTGCTGAGCGAAAGCCGCCTGCGGCGCGCCGAACCGGGCGCGTAAAGGCGTATCAGCTAGGAAAAGGGGTCAGTCAGCGGTGGGCAGGCGCCGCATGGTGAACTCGATCTGGTCCCCATCGAGCTGCCGCCAGCTTTCGACTTCGGTCCAGTAGGCCGCCTTCGGGAACTCCGCGAACCACTCGCGCGCCTTCTGCCGGGCTTCTTCCCGCGAAAGCTGGAAGGTCTGCCGAACATAGATCCCGCCCGCGCCCTTGGCACTCTCCTGCCGGTTGCGGTCGATCCTTCGTTTCAGTCCGTCGAGTGGCGGGGGTGGAAACTTCGCCATGCAAGCCTCTGATCGGCACCTTTACAAGAAGTGAAGATAATATGCCGTTGCGCGCTTTGCGAGTCTGAATTTCCTGTCTAGGAAACGACGGCACGGTTCGCGAAAGGATGCTCCTTTAGCTGCGGGCACGGTGGAGACGACGAAGCGCCAGGCGGATGGCGAGAGGGAATGACATCATGGAACGGCCGCAACTGCCAAAGGGACTTCCCGAGGACATCGAAGACAAGAAGGGCACCGCGAAAGCCTGGTTCGAAAGCCTTCGCGACACGATCTGTGCCTCCTTCGAAGCCCTCGAAGACGAGCTGACCGGGCCACTCTCCGACCAGGAGCCCGGCCGCTTCAAGCGGAAGGACTGGCTGCGTCAGGGCGGCGAAGGTGGCGGCGGCAAGATGTCGATGATGGATGGCCGCGTCTTTGAAAAGGTCGGCGTCCATACCTCGACCGTCTTTGGCGAGTTCTCGCCGGACTTCCGCAGCCAGATTCCGGGTGCCGAAGAAGACCCGCGCTTCTGGGCCTCCGGCATTTCGCTCATCGCCCACCCGGTCAATCCGAACGTGCCGGCCGTGCACATGAACACGCGCATGGTCGTTACCTCCAGCCACTGGTTCGGCGGCGGCGCAGACCTCACGCCCGTGCTCGACGCGCGTCGGACGCAGACGGACCAGGACAGCGTTCTGTTTCACCGCGTCATGGAGATCACCTGCAAGCGCCACGAAACGGTTGCCGATTACGATCGCTACAAGGCCTGGTGCGACGACTATTTCTTCCTGAAGCACCGCAACGAGGCCCGCGGCATCGGCGGCATTTTCTTCGACTGGCTGCATTCCGAGGAGGAAAAAGGCGGCTGGGATGCAGACTTTGCTTTCGTGCAGGATGTCGGTCGCGCTTTCGCTCTCGTTTACCCGAAGATCGTCCGCGCAAACTTCAACAAGCCCTGGACGGAAGAAGACCGCGACGAGCAGTTGGTCCGCCGCGGCCGCTACGTGGAGTTCAATCTCCTCCATGACCGCGGCACGATCTTCGGGCTGAAGACGGGCGGCAATGTCGAGTCGATCCTGTCCTCGCTGCCGCCGGTCGTCCGCTGGCCATGAGCTTCAACAGGCCCTGCTAAAATTACTGAGAAAAGCCGATAGGAAAATATCCCGGCCGGTGCTAGCTTCATCTTCGGTTGCACGGAGGATGATCACCATGACCACGCCGAACAGCATGCCAACATCCGACGCGTCCTGGAACGCGTCCCGTCTGATCGAAACTCCCGAAATGATCGACCGTCTTGCGACGGAAATGCGTGCCCGGAGCGGCGGTGAACTGCCGCATTCCTTCTATGTCGAGCAGGTCAGGCGACAGCTTGCCGGCAAGACGGTGGAAGCCACCGCCGCCAACGATGAACCCGCCCAGGACAAGTGTGACGACCAGCCGTCAGTTTTCCACGCCTGGGCCATGCCTGACTGACAAGGGAACGGCACCGAGCCTTTTCGAGTTATCGTTTGAGTACCCCGGCACCGGGGGGACGCTCCCGGCCGGAAACGTCGATAGGAGGAAATGCGATGCGCTTGTTCGAATGCGGCACGCTGGTGCCAGGCTGCCAATGGCATACCCGGGCCAACGAGGATGCCGAGGTCGTGCGCCGCGCAGTAGACCATCTGCGTTCTGTGCATGGCGAAGAGATCATCCGCGAGAACATGGTCGAAAACATCAAGGCGCGTATCCGCGACGAGGGCAGCACCGAAGCCGCCTGATCCACATATTCCAGGAAACAGCCTGGTTCGGGTCCTATTCCCTGACCAGGGCATCGAGCCGGGCGGAAAGCTCCGTCCGGTTGAGCGTGAAGTTGCGCTCCACCCAGAAATCCTCCAGCATCTTCAGGATTTCGCCCACCCGCTTGCCTGCCGGCACGCCCGCCGCGACGACATCGGCGCCGCTCAAGGGAAAGACCGGCTTCTGGTAGCCTTTCGCCCGGTCGAGCAGCACAGAAAGCCGTGCCGACTTGCGCATGGCAACGGGATCACCTTCCGCATCGGCGCGCGCCGACGCCAGCGCCAGCCGCAGCCGCGTCGACAAGCCCTCGTTGCCGTGCCGGTAAAGCAGCCGATTGAAGCCGACATCCGTTACCTCATCCGGCACGACAGGAGCATTCGCCCAGGCCTGGAGGCGCGCTGCGTCGGCATTCGACAACCTCAGCCGCTTTGCCAGAGCTTCGAGCCGCTCGGCCTGCGGCGGCACGATCGCGGCAAGGCGCAAGATGTGATCTGGCGCCCAACCCAAGGCCTGCTCCGTCGCCGCCAGTGCGTGGATCGCGTCGATGCCCCACTTTTCTGTCTCCGGCAGAATTTCCGTCAGGACACCTACCTGCCGCATCCAAAGAAGCGCGCGGGACGGATCGGGTGCGGCGAGAAGCTTCCTCGTTTCCGCCCAAACCCGCTCGGCCGACAGCGTCTTGAGCTTGTCCTTGGCGCGGGCCGAAGCACGCAGGCCATCAGCATCGGGCCGTCCGGAGCCGTAATAGGCAAAGAAGCGGAAGAAACGCAGGATACGCAGGTAATCCTCGGCGATCCGCTGGCTGGCATCGCCGATAAAGCGAATGGTGCGGTTTTCGATGTCCGGCAGGCCGTTCACCAGATCCACCACCTCGCCAGACTGATCGGCATAAAGTGCATTGATCGTCAGGTCGCGGCGCTCGGCATCCACCTGCCAGTCCGTGCCGAACGCTACCTTGGCGTGGCGCCCGTCCGTTTCGATATCGCGCCGAAGCGTGGTCACCTCGAAGCCCCGACCATCAACCACGAGCGTCACCGTCCCGTGCTCGATGCCCGTCGGCACGGCTTTCAGGCCCGCCGCGTTCGTACGCTCGACCACCACCTCGGGCAAAAGTGTCGTTGCGACATCGACATCAGCGACCGGCACGCCCATCAGCGCATTGCGCACCGCGCCACCGGCAACCCTCGCCTCCCCGCCATCGGCGTTGAGCAGCGCGAGGATCTTCTGCAGCGCCGGATCATGGAACCAGTCCGTCTGGGCAACCGAGGTCATCTGTAAAGCCTTTCATACAATGTCCGGATGATCCCGGCGGTAATGCCCCAGATATGCCATTCGCCGTAAGGCATCATGTAGAAGTGGCGCTCCGTGCCATCCCATGTACGGCTGCCACGCTGGTGGTTCGCCTCGTCCATCAGGAACGATAGCGGAACCTCAAAGACAGCGGCGACCTCTGTCGGGTTAAGCTTCAGCTCGAAGCCGCGCTTCACCACCGAAAGCACCGGGGTGATGCGAAAGCCGGTCGCAGCATAATAATCTGGCAGGCGAGACAGGGTTTCGACATAAGCAGGGTCAAGCCCGATCTCCTCCTGCGCCTCCCGCACGGCGGCAACTTCCGGCGAATGGTCTTCAGGATCGATGCCTCCACCCGGGAAGGCGATCTGCCCGGAATGCTTGCGCAGGTTGGAGGTGCGCTGCGTCAGGATAACCTTTGCCTCGTCACCGTCGTCTACGACCGGCACCAGGACCGCTGCATCCTTGAGCCTCAGCCCCACTGCAATATCGACAAGCGTCGGGTTGAGCAGATGGTCGCCATGCTCGCGCGACGCTTTCGCTACCGGCCCACCATTCTGGTTCAGCGCACGCCGGCGAAATTCGGGTGCGGAGAAAAGCGGATGGCCGCGGGTCTGGTCATGCAATGTCATTGGGAGAGCGCGTCCAGTTCTGCTTCCGGCATGACCGGGAAAACCTGCCCGCCCGAGCGCAGGCAGAACATCGGCACGCCGTCGACATCGACCACTTCCCCGAGTTCGACGAGATCGTACATCACCGCCCGCGACACCAGTGCCTCAAGCCGGGCGCGCACCAGAAGGTAAGGCTTCAACTCGTTGTTCTCGCCGGCAATCTCGAAACGCAGCGGATGCTCGGCCCCGGCTTCCACCACGTCGCCGACATTCGTGCGGAAGGTCAGCACCTGCCCCTTTTCGCCCTGCGTCACCTGCATTTCCACGGCAAGGAACGGCGCATCCTCAACCCGGATTCCGACCTTTTCCACCGGCGTCACCAGATAGGTGCGCCCATCCTCGTCCTTGCGCAGCACGGTCGAGAACAACCGCACCAGCGGTGCTCGGCCGATTGGCGTGCCCATGTAGAACCAGGTGCCGTCGGCACGAATCTCCATGTCGAGATCGCCGCAGAACGGCGGATTCCATTTCTCCACCGGAGGCAAGCCGCGCGCGCCTTCACCCGTCTGTTCGGAGGCCCTCGAGATCATCGCCGCCAGCCCTGCAGCATCCGGTGCCGATTTTATCATTTCCGCCGCCATCTTGTGGTCCCGGTTCGGCCGTAAGCAACTTGAACGGCAAATTGTTCTCACGAGATAGTCATTCAGTTCGCGCTTGTCAGCCACATTTCGGGGAATAAGTTTGATCGGATGAGGCATGTGCTGCAGCGCAGCGATTCGACTTGCTCTATGAAGGGGCAGGCTTGATAAGCCCGCAGGTTCTGGATGATGGAGAGCGACATGGGCATGATGAATTCGACCGATACCGTTCTCGATGAGAAAGCCATCATCGCTTCGGCCGAACAGGCACTTGCCGATATTGCCTCCGTTCGCACGGAAGTCGCCAAGGTCATCTTCGGTCAGGAAAAGGTGGTCGAGAACACCCTGCTCGCGGTTCTGTCCGGCGGCCACGCCCTGCTCGTTGGTGTCCCGGGGCTTGCCAAGACGAAGCTGGTGACGACGCTCGGCACCGTTCTCGGCCTCGACTCAAATCGCATCCAGTTCACGCCCGATCTGATGCCGTCCGATATCCTGGGCTCCGAAGTCATGGACACGGATGACACCGGTCGCCGCTCCTTCCGCTTTGTCAAAGGTCCGGTCTTTGCCCAGCTTCTGATGGCCGACGAAATCAACCGCGCCTCTCCGCGCACCCAATCGGCGCTGCTGCAGTCCATGCAGGAATATCACATCACGGTTGCGGGCCAGCGCTACGACCTGCCGGCGCCATTCCATGTGCTGGCGACGCAAAACCCGCTGGAACAGGAAGGTACCTATCCGCTTCCCGAAGCCCAGCTTGACCGCTTCCTGCTGCAGGTCGACGTGCTGTATCCCGATCTCGCGGCTGAGCGGCAGATCCTCCTCGACACGACCGGCGTCGCAGAAGCCAAGGCGCGCAGCGTCATCAATGCCACCCGCCTCCAGGAAATACAGGTGCTGATCCGCCAGATGCCGGTGAGCGACAAGGTGGTGGACGCGATCCTGACGCTGGTGCGCTCCGCCCGCCCCGGCCACGGCAATGCCACGACCGACAAGCATGTTGCCTGGGGTCCCGGCCCTCGCGCCGGCCAGTCACTGATGCTCACCGCCCGCGCCCGCGCGCTTTATGAGGGCCGGCTGGCACCGTCGCTTGATGATGTCTATGCGCTGGCCGAGCCGGTACTTGAACACCGCATGGCGCTGACCTTTGCCGCGCGTGCCGAAGGCATGTCGGTGCGCGACGTCATTGCCAGCCTGGTGAAGCAGGCCACGGGCTGAGCGGCCGAAAACCGGCGAGAAAGGAACCTGCGTGGCATCCATTGGCCAGATCGTCGAACAGACCCCCAGCAGTGAAGTCCTCTCCCGCGCCCAGGCGCGCGCAGCCCTGGTGCCCGATTGCATGGTCGAGGCCAAACGCATTGCCAACACCGTCATCTCCGGCTGGCACGGCCGCCGCAAACGCGGCATGGGCGAGAATTTCTGGCAGTTCCGGCCGTATGCCGAAGGCGAAAGCTTGTCGCGCATCGACTGGCGCCGTTCGGCCCGCGACGACCATACCTATGTCCGCGACCGGGAATGGGAAGCCGCCCACACTGTCTGGCTCTGGGCCGACCTGTCCCCGTCGATGATGTACAAGTCGACCTTCGCCCATGTCTCAAAGGAAAGTCGCGCCCTGGTGCTGATGCTGGCGCTCGCGGAAATCCTCGCACGTTCCGGCGAGCGCATCGGCTGCCCCGGCGTCATGGAGCCCGTGTCCGCACGCAATGCCGCCGAACGGCTGGCCACCGCGATCATGCATGCGCCCGTCACCAGCGGCCTGCCCGAAACCGCGATGATCCGCGGCCAGAGCGACATCGTCCTCATTGGCGATTTTCTCGATGATGCCGACCGGGTGATGGAGCGGATTGCGCCGCTTGGTCGACGTGGCTTGCGCGGTCATGTGGTGGAAGTCGCCGATCCCGCCGAAGAAACCTTCCCTTACGTTGGCCGCACCGAGTTCACCGATCCCGAAACGGGCGAAAAGCTGGTGTCCGGCCGCGCGGAAACCATTCGCGAAGACTACCAGCGCGCTTACCTCGCCCGACGGGAGACGCTGGGCAACGAGTCGCGACGCCTCGGCTGGAGCTTCGTCTTCCACCGCACCGACCATCTCGCCTCGGAAGCGCTTGCCGCCGTCCATGGCCATCTGTCCGGCCTGCCTGCCCAAAGACCCGGAGGCCGGGCATGAGCGCGCTTGCCTTTGCCAATCCCGCCATTCTTTTCGGACTGATCGCGCTTCCCATCATCTGGTGGTTGCTGAGGCTGACGCCGCCACGGCCGAAGACCGAGGTTTTCCCGCCGCTGCGGATCCTCGCGACCGTACTGAAGCGGGAGGAAACACCATCCCAAAGCCCTTGGTGGCTGACGCTTCTGCGCATGCTCCTGGCCGCTGCGGTGATCTTTGCGATCGCCGATCCTGTGATCAACCCGCGCACAAGCTCGCTCAATTCTGACGGCCCGCTGGTGCTGATGGTCGACAATGGCTGGTCCACGGCAGTTGATTGGGAACGGCGCGTGCAGACCGCCGGCCTATTGATCGATGACGCGGAAAGCGCCGACCTGCCCGTGGCAATCGCCTTCACCGCGGAGCAGAGCCACGATGCCGTGCCGGGTTCGGCCATTGCCGCCCGCGAAAAGCTTGCCGCTGCCCAGCCAAGACCATTGGTTCCCGATCGCGCCCGCGCCGCCGCGGCGCTCGCGCAGGCCCTGACTGGAACTCGCCCCGGCACGCTGGCCATCCTTTCCGATGGTGTTGCCGCCGCCTGGGATGATGAGGCTCTGTCGGCGCTCGCGGCACTGTCGCCTGCCGATATCCGCCTCATAGAAGGGGACGGCGCCAGTGCCGTCGCCATCACCGACGCGGTCAACAATGCCGGCACGATGTCCGTTACCGCGAGCCGTCTTGCTACTGGCGCACCGCAGCGCCTGGAGGTCAATGCGCTTGACGCGCAAGGCCGCTCTCTCGCCTCCGGAACCCTCGACTTTGCCGCAGGCTCCGGAACGGCAACCGCCCAGATCGACGCGCCCTTCGAACTGCGCAACGATTTCGCGCGCCTCGCGATCGAGGGCATGTCGACGGCCGGTGCAGCGCATCTTCTTGACGACGGCTTCAAGCGTCGCCGTGTCGCGCTGATTGCCGGCGAAAGCGGCAGCGACTTCCAGCCGCTGCTGCAGCCGCTTTATTATATCAGCCGCGCGCTTTCGCCTTACGCGGATATCACGCAGCCGAATACGGCCGATTTGTCCGTCTCGATCCCGCAGATCCTGGAAGGCAATCCGTCTGCGATCATCATGGCGGATGTCGGCCGCCTGCCGCCAGAAACCGCCGCTCCCCTGCAGCAATGGATTGCGCGCGGCGGTACACTCATCCGCTTTGCTGGACCACGCCTTGCGGCGGCACCCGCGGATGACCCGCTTGTCCCGGTGATCCTTCGCCAGGGCGAACGCGCGCTCGGTGGCGCCATGTCCTGGTCGGAGCCGCAGCCGCTCGCAGACTTCCCGAGCTTTGGCCCCTTTGCCGGCATGCCCCGCGCAACCGACCTTACTGTCACCCGCCAGGTGCTCGCCGAACCGACGCCGGATCTTGCCGAGCGCACCTGGGCAAGTCTTGCTGACGGCACGCCGCTCGTCACCCAGAAGGAAGTCGAGGCAGGTCGCATCGTGCTGTTTCATACAAGTGCAGAAGCCACGTGGTCGAACCTGCCGCTTTCGGGCAATTTCGTCGAAATGCTGCGCCGCCTCGTGCAACTCGCGCGCGCCGGTGGCGCCGCTTCTTCACGCACCGGCGGTGACGGTGCCGCCACCACACTGGCGCCCTACCGTCTGCTGACGGCTGACGGCATCCTTACCACCGAAACAGGCACGGCCCGCCCGATCGCGATCGCCGCCAATGAGACGCCAGTCGCAAGCTTTGACCATCCGCCCGGCCTCTACGGTACCGAAGACGGTTTCTCCGCCGTGAACCTTCTGGCCCCGAACACGGTGATCGCACCGTTCGAGCCGACGGTCGCTGGCCGGCCGATTGCACGTGAGGGCCTCGCTGGTGGCGAAGCCGTCTCGCTTCGCCCTGCCCTCTTTGCTGCCGCCTTTGCCCTCCTCATTCTCGACAGTCTCGTGGTGCTCTTCATGAATGGCGCATTTTCGCGCAGGCCCGGTGGACGCCGCAGGGTTGCAGGCGCAGCGACTGCGGTGACCGCTCTCGCCATCGCGTTATTCGCGTTCATGCCCGGCCATTCTCAGGCACAGGAAAATGCACCCGGCCCCGCAGCCAAGCCCGGCGACGAGGAGATCCTCGAGCGGCTCGACACCACCCATCTCGCCTATGTCATCACCGGCGAGAGCGATGTTGATCGGATCTCGGAACAGGGGCTGGAGGGCTTGAGCCAGTTCCTCAGCTACCGCACCACGCTCGAGCCTGGCGCTCCGGTCGGCCTCGACCTGACGAAAGACGAACTCGCCTTCTACCCGATCATCTATTGGCCGGTTTCGGCCACCGCCCCCATGCCCTCGGCCGCCGCGATCTCGCGCATCGACGCCTATATGCGCAATGGCGGAACCGTGCTGTTCGACACCCGTGACCAATATTCGGCGCTTGATGGCGGCGGCGCCAGCGCGAACGGCCAGCGGCTGCAGGCAATTCTTGCCAATATCGACATTCCGCCGCTCGAGCCGACGCCCGAAGACCACGTGCTGACGCGCTCCTTCTACCTGCTTTCGAATTTCCCCGGCCGCTACACCGGCAGCCCGCTCTGGGTCGAGGCACGCCAGGAAGCGCAGGCGTCGGGCGCAAAGCTGTCGTCCTCCGGCGATGGCGTGACACCGCTCCTCATCACCGGCAATGACTTTGCCGGCGCCTGGGCAGTGGACCAGCAGGGCGCGCCTGTCCTGCCCACCGTGCCGCCGGATGAGATGCAGCGCGAATACGCCTATCGCTCCGGCGTCAACATCATGATGTATATGCTCACCGGCAACTACAAGGCAGACCAGGTGCATGTGCCCGCGCTCCTCGAACGGCTTGGCCAGTAGAGGGTAAAAACCATGACCATAGAATTTGCGCCTTTCTTTTCCTGGCCGATCCTGGCGGTCCTTTCGGTGCTGGCCGTTATCCTGGCGGCGCTCGCCTTCTGGCGTGGCGTGCGCGGTGCGACCTTGCGGACGCTGGCGCTTGCAGCGCTTCTCCTGGCACTCGCGAACCCGACGCTGATGCAGGAAGATCGCGAACAGTTATCGACGATCGTGCCGGTCATCGTCGACCGGTCGCAGAGCCAGGAGACCGCGCAGCGTCAGCAGCAGACGGACGAGGCGCTCGCGAGCCTCAACGACCGCTTCTCGCGTTACCCCCGGATCGAAACGCGGGTGGTCGAAGTCGCCGACGACGGTGACTCCGACACACCCTCGACCAAACTCTTCACCGCCCTGCGCTCCGCCATCTCGGATGTGCCGCCGGCGCGCATCGGCGGCGCGGTCTTCCTCACCGACGGCCAGATCCACGACCTGCCCAACATCAACCACGACCTTGGCTTCAACGCTCCGGTCCACGGCCTGATCACGGGCCAGCCGGATGAATTTGACCGCCGTGTTGAAGTGGTGAAGGCGCCGCGTTTCGGCATCGTTGGCGAAGAGCAGGAACTCACACTGCGCGTCTTCGACGACGGGCGCCAGAACGGTGGCATTGCCCAGGTAACGGTGCGTATGAACGGCCAGCAGATCGCCACGCTGCAGATGCGGCCGGGCCTGGAGACACCCTTCGCCTTTACCGTGCCCCGCGGCGGCAACAACGTCATGGAGTTCTCCGTCGCCGAGCTTCCCGGCGAAGTGACGACAGCCAATAACCGCGCCGTCCATGTCATCGATGGCATCCGCCAGAACCTGCGCGTCCTGCTTGTTTCGGGCGAGCCGCATGCCGGCGAACGCGCCTGGCGTAACCTGTTGAAATCGGACGCCTCGGTCGATCTCGTCCACTTCACCATTCTACGGCCGCCGGAAAAGCAGGACGGTACGCCGATCAATGAACTGTCGCTGATCGCATTCCCGACCCGCGAGTTGTTCGTCGAGAAGATCAAGGATTTCGACCTGATCATCTTCGACCGCTACAAGCATCGCGGCGTGCTGCCTATCCTGTATTATGATTACATCGCGCAATACGTGAACAACGGCGGCGCGCTGCTGATCGCAGCCGGACCCGAACATGCCGGCGAGGATTCCATCGCCTCGACGCCGCTCGAACAGGTCCTGCCGGCAACGCCGACCGGCGACATCCACAACGCGGCCTTCTATCCGCATCTGTCGGACGCCGGCCAGAAGCACCCCGTCACGCGCGGCCTCGATGGATCGAGCCAGACACCTCCTGGATGGGGCCGCTGGTTCCGCACGGTCGAAGTCGCACCGCCGCAGGGCCAGACCGTCATGGAAGCCGATGGAGATCGTCCGCTGCTCGTGTTGAACCGCCAAGGCGAAGGCCGTGTCGCCATGCTGCTTTCCGACCAGGGCTGGCTTTGGGCCCGCGGTTATGAGGGCGGCGGGCCGCATGTGTCGCTTTACCGCCGCATCGCCCACTGGCTGATGAAGGAACCGGAACTCGAGGAAGAGGCGCTCACTGCCCGCGCGGTCGGCCGTACCCTGGAGGCAACGCGCCAGACGATCGGCGACAACCCCGGCTCCGCCACCATTCGTTACCCCTCCGGCCGCACCGAAACGCTTGCTATGCAGGAGGCCGGTCCCGGCCAGTACCGCGTCGAGCGGCGGATGGAAGAAACCGGTTTGTTCGAGGTCACGAATGGCGAGTTCTCCACCCTCGTCCATGTCGGTGCGGTCGACGCACCGGAATTCAAGGCGATGACCTCGACGGAAGACACGCTGAGACCCTTCGCCGACAAGACGCGCGGGCTCGTGACACGTGTCGCATCGGGCGACAGCGTCACCCTGCCGGACATCCTTCCCGTCCGCGGCGAGGTGCGCGTGACGGACAACGAGCGCATGGTGATCCGCCTCACCGATGAATCCGTCTTGCGCGGCATCAATACACTTCCGCTGTTTGCTGGCTTCGCTGGGTTGTCTGCCCTGCTGTTTGCGGTCGCCGCCATGTGGTGGCGGGAAGGTCGCTGAGAATGGCCGAACTTGAACTGACCGACAGCCCCTCGCCCGAGGACCTCGCGGTGATCTCCGAAGGCTTGACGGCCTTCAACGAACTCGAGGTTGGTCCTTCCGAGCGCCTGCCGCTCGCCGTGCTGATCCGGGATGATTCGGACGGTTCGCCGGGCAGGATCGTCGGCGGGCTTTCCGGTTACACATCCTGGGGCTGGCTCTTCACGCAGTTGATCTTCATACCCGAGAACCTGCGCAGCCAGGGCATGGCGAGCCGCTTGCTGACAGCCGCAGAAAACGAGGCGCGCGCCCGCGGCTGCGGCGGTGCCTGGATCGATACGTTCAATCCAATGGCGCTCAAGGCCTACCAGCGCCAGGGATACGAAGTGTTTGGCGAACTGCCCGCCTTTGTCGGGGACCGCACGCGGACATTCCTCAAGAAGGCGCTCTAGTTTATCCTGGCCCAAGTGTCAGACTGGCTAGGCATCCCATGAACGAGCAGTTGCAGGTCAGGGAAGGTATCGGCGAGGAAGAGGAGGCAAAGCTCCTCGATCTCCTGAAAAGCTACAATGTCGCTACTTTTGGCGAGAGCGATCGGAGGGAGCTCGCGGTCCCGCTTTACGACGACGGCGGCCAACTGATCGGCGGCCTCACCGGTTATACCGGCCGCGGCTGGCTTTATATTGCGATGCTTTTTGTGCCAGAGCATCTGCGCGAGCGTGGCCTTGCCGCCCGCATGCTGGAACTGGCCGAAGCGGAGGCTCGATCGCGCGGCTGCATCGGCGCCTATATCGACACCATGAATCCGGCGGCGCGCAAGCTCTACATCAAATGCGGCTACAGCCCGATTGGAACGCTAGAAGGCCTGGCCGGCGGCCACGCCATCACCTGGCTGCAAAAGCCCCTCTCTCCCTCTCCCTAAGCAAGCGAGGCTTCGCGCGTTTCCGCGTTGATCAGGAAGGCCGCAACAGCCGCCGCGAGCAGCAAGCCGGCAAAGATGCCGATCGTCAACCCCAGGCCATGCGCCACGACATAACCCACGATCGACGGTGCCAGCAGCCCGCCGAGCCGCGCCATCGCGCCTGCCGCGCCCATGCCGGTGGCCCGCGAGGTCGTCGGGTAAAGCTCGGGCGTGTAGGCGTAGAGCGCGCCCCAGGTTCCAAGCAGCGCAAAGCTCATCAGGAGCAGGGCGACCGCAATCAGAACCGCGCTCGGCGCGAGCACAAAGAGCAGGCAGCCCAGCGATGACAGCAGGCAGAAGCCGATCAGCGTCGGCTTGCGTCCCCATTTCTCGACGCCATAGGCCGCCAGCGCATAACCGGGAAGTTGGGCAATCGCCACCAGCACCAGGAAGCCGTAACCACGCACGAAGCCAAAACCTTCGCCAGCAAGCCGCGCCGGCATCCAGGTAAAGACGCCGTAATAGGACACCGAAACCAGGAACCAGATCGCCAGGATCATCATGCTGCGCTGGCGCAATTCGCCCGAAAAAATGCCACTTGAACGCACCGGCGACGGCGAGACAAGCGCCGTCTCGGGGTCGAGCGCCGGATGGCCGTTGACCACCAGCATCCGGTCCACCACCGCCTTCGCCTCCTCCTCCCTGCCTGTCCGCAGAAGATAGAGCGGTGATTCCGGCACGAGAAACCGCAGGCCGATACCGGCAACGGCCGGAATGGCGGTAACCGCGAAAATGTAGCGCCAGGCATCTTCAACGCCGGCAAGGCTTGCGACCCAGGCGGTGACCGCCACGATCAGCGTTCCGACAGCCCAGAAGCCCTCGAGCATGACAAGCCAGCGACCGCGGTTTCGTGCCGGCAGGAACTCCGCCATCATCGCATAATCGACCGGCAAGGTGCCGCCGACCGCCGCCCCCGTCAGGAACCGCAGCAGAAGCAGGACGGTGAAGTCAGACGCAAAAACGGACATCGCGCCGAACAGCGCATCGCAGGCGACGGTGATGATCAGCACGTTGCGGCGTCCGATCCGGTCCGCAAGCCGGCCGAAGCCCATGGCACCGAGCAGCATGCCGAGGAAGAACAGCGTTCCCGTCTGCAGCGCCTGCGGCACCGTCAGCCCGAACGTCGCGGCAATCGATGCGGCGGTGAAACCGACGGCAAGCACCTGCATGGCATCCGCCGTCCACACCAGTCCGAAGATGCCCATCAGCCTGCGCTGGTAGGTTCCCGCACCGGCGCGATCCAGCGCCTCATCCATGGTGATTGCCGACATGCACGCCCCCCGGAGCACTGGCCAATCAGCCCCACGCTGATGCCTGAAGGGGTTCTAGAGCAATTGTTCTATCCGCGCCAGCAGATGACGCCCTTAAGCCGTGGATGCACATTTTCGCCGATCGGCACGACGAGCACGCGGCCGGGATCGACAGGACCCGGGAAGTCCAGCGCGTTGTAGGCGACCTTCTCGAAGCCGAGCGGCATGTAATACGGCGGGTCGCCCACCAGGATCACGGCCTCGGAGCCCTGCCGCCTTGCGGCATCGATCGCGATGCGGACGAGTTCGCGGCCGATGCCCCGATTCTTGTGAGATGGCCGGACGGCGAGCGGACCGAGCAGGTGCCCCTTGACGTCGCCGGCAAATACCGGCGTCATCCGCACCGAAGCGATCGTCTCGCCGTCATCCGCACAAACGAAGGAAAGCGACCGGTCGTGCGGCCCCTGCTCCCGGATCCGGGCTGCGGCACGCGTGTGGCGTCCGGGGCCGAACGCTTCGGCGTTGATCACTTCGATGATGTCGTCATGCGACGCATCTTCGGTGAGGTAGACAAGGTCGTGCTTAGGGAGAAGTTTCGGAGCCATGGACATGCTGAAGCCGTAGAACAGGAGCGGACAGGACAAGTGATATCGAGAACGCGTGATGCGTCCGTTTCGAAGATCAGCGTCGTCGCAGTGCCCGTGCTTCAGTCATGAGAAAGGGAGCTCTCGAAAATTTGGTGACACGCGACGTAGCAGGATTTTTTTGCGCCGTCCAATGCAAAAACGCAGCGTTCACCATTTCCCGCCTCGTAATATCGCGGCCCTGCCGTATCTTCCTCGGCAAGGGAAACAGCGGAGGCACCCATGGGCATGCTCGTTGATGGAAAATGGCATGACGTCTGGTACGACACGAAGGAGACGAAGGGCCACTTCAAGCGCTCCGAAGCACAATTCCGCAACTGGCTGACGGCAGACGGCGCCGCCGGTCCCTCCGGCAAGGGCGGCTTCAAGGCCGAGGCGGGACGCTACCATCTTTATGTGTCCTATGCTTGCCCCTGGGCGCATCGCACGCTGATCTACCGCAAGCTGAAGAAGCTCGAGGACCTCATCTCCGTATCCGTCGTTGACTACCTGATGGCGGAGAATGGCTGGGAGTTCAAAAAGCGCGAGGGCGCCACCGGCGACCACCTGTTCGGCTCCGACTATCTCTACCAGGTCTACCTGAAGGCCGATCCGCATTATTCCGGGCGGGTGACTGTGCCGGTTCTATGGGACAAACAGCAGAACACGATCGTCTCGAACGAAAGCGCCGAGATCATCCGGATGATGAACACCGCCTTCGACGGGATCACCGGGTCGACCCTGGATCTTTACCCGCAGGCGCATCGGCAGGGGATCGATGAACTCAACGCGCTGATTTACGACACCGTCAACAACGGCGTCTACAAGGCGGGGTTCGCCACCACGCAGGAAGCCTACGAGCAGGCGGTGACGAAACTGTTCGAAACTTTGGACATGCTGGAAGATCGCCTGTCTGCCAGCCGCTACCTGTTGGGCGACCAGCCGACGGAAGCCGATTGGCGGCTTTTTACCACGCTGTTGCGGTTCGACCCGGTCTATGTCGGGCACTTCAAGTGCAATATCCGGCGCATCGGCGATTACCCGAACCTGTCAGGTTATCTCGCCGATCTTTATCAGCAACCCGGCATCGCCGAGACCTGCAACCTGTTCCACATCAAGCACCACTATTACGAGAGCCACAAAACCATCAACCCGACAGGGATCGTGCCCGTCGGGCCGGTGATGGATCTCGACGCGCCGCATGGGCGCGAGAGGGTCGCCTAGACTACGGCCTGATCCCGGATCAGTATCCGAAGCGCTTCAGCGAGAACGGGCTGAGGTCGACGCGGCTTTGGCCCTCGACATGCTGCTCGGCCATTGCCTCGCCGATCGCTGCCGAATGCTTGAAACCGTGGCCGGAGCAGGCGCTTACGACCGTGACATTTTCCATTCCCGGATGACGGTCGATGATGAAGCCGAAGTCGGGGGTGACGGTGTAGGTGCACACGCTCGCCTTCACCAGTTCCGGCGTGACCCCGTCGATCTTGCCTGCAACCTGGGTGCGGAACATCTCCTCCACCTCCTCCGGTGCGATCTCCCGGGAAAGATCCGCTGGATCGATCGCCACCGTAAACTGCTCGTCGGCCACCTTCATGCTGCCCTCCCCCGGGATCGGCGGGAAGCCATAGCAGAGGTCCTTGTCGGTCGGGCCGTGCGACAGGATGAAGGTTGGCGAGCGCTCCAGGAAGATCGACGGCTTGGCGAGCTTGAACCAGAAGAGCTTTTGGCGGCAGACCCGGAGAAGCTGGTTGAACGGATTGCCAAGAAGTTCGGCGCTCCACATGCCGGCGCAGACGATAACCTTTTTCGCCGCGACCTCGCCGTCGGCAAACGAGATCACGCGGTTTTGTCCGTCAGGTCGAAGCTCGGTCACCACCTTCCCGGTGACGGTTTCCGCGCCATGCCGCTTGGCGAGCGTCAATTGCGCATCGATACAGGGCTCCGGCCGTACATAGCCGCCGCCCGGCTCGAAATAACCGATCGCGTTGTCCAGCACCGGCGCGAACTGCGGAAAGCGGGAGCGGATTTCCGGTGCGCCCAGCACCTCATGCTCGATCCCGTACTCCTGGGCCAGACGAATGGTGTTCTTGGTGAAGTTCGGCATGCCGTGATGCGAGGTCGCAGGGCTCTCGCTGGAGGTCATGATCAGAACGCCGCATTGCTCGAACAGCGAAACGCCGAGTTCCGCTTCGATCTCGCGCCAGATGCGGTGCGAGTTGGCCACCAGCGGCACATAGGCTGCCCCCTCGCGGACAGCCTGGCGGGTGATCCTCGTATCGCCGTGGCTGGAGCCCTGGTCATGCGGTGGTGCAAACCGGTCTATGCCGACAACGTCCACGCCACGCCTGGCAAGCTGGTAGAGCGTCGCCGCTCCCATCGCTCCTAGTCCAACGACCGCAACATCATGGATCTTCACGTTATTCCCCCAAAAGTCTCTGGTTACCAGTAGTCCGCCTTCGCCGCTTTCCCATCGATCTCCGCAAGGCGGCGCAGCGTCGCGGATGTCACATCGTCCGGCAGCGCATCAAGGTCAAAGAAGCCGCTTTCGGCAATCTCCATGTCCGGGGCACGTTCGGCCGTCTGCTCCACCTCGACCTTGTAGAACAGCACGTGGTCCCGCTTGCTGACCTTGCGGTTGTAGTAGACGTGGAAAAGCTCCGGCTCGCCGCGGATTTCGAGGTTTCCTTCCTCGCGCAACTCCTTGCGAAGCGCGTCCGCCGCCGTCTCATGTCGCTCCATCCCGCCGCCCGGCATGTACCAGCCCGGCACATAGGTATGCCGCACCAGGAAGACCCTGCCCTGCCTGTCGAAGCAGGCGGCCCGCACGCCGAGCGTCATGCCGCGGCTGAAGAAAAAGAAGCGATGCAGGAGCCAAGTGACGATGCGCGTGGGAAACCCGCGGATTTCCTCGATTCCCTGCTTTGCCATGCGCAACTCCAACGTCCCATAAAATCGATAACGATTTTAATGTTCATGCGTTATGTCTGCGCCATGTTCAAATTCGCGCATATTTCCGACATCCACCTGGGCCCGCTTCCGAAACTGACCGTCCGTGAGCTTTTCTCCAAGCGGATCACCGGCTTTGTGAACTGGCATCGAAATCGCCGCAAGCATCTTTTCGTCAACACGCTTGATCTGCTGCTGAGCGACCTGAAACGACAGGCGCCGGACCAATTGCTGATCACCGGAGATCTGGTCAATCTTGCGACCAAGATCGAAACGCGCCTTGCAGGTGAGTGGCTGCGCACGATCGGCGAGCCGCATGACACCACGGTGGTGCCGGGAAACCACGACGCCTATGTGCCGGGCGCGCACGACAAATCGGTCAACGAGTGGTACCCCTTCATCAAGAGCGATGACGATCCACCGGAATGGCCGGAAGACGACCACATCTTCCCGACCATGCGACGGCGCGGCCCGATCGCCATCATCGGCTGCTCCACGTCCAACGCGACGCTGCCCTTTTCGGCCTCGGGTTATTACGGGTCACGCCAGGCGCGTGAAACGGTGAACTTGCTGAAGACGGCCGGAGAAGAAGGCCTCTTCCGCGTTGTCCTCATCCACCATCCGCCGATCCGCGGCGCCGCCTCCTCGCACAAGCGAATGATCGGCATTCGCCGGTTCGCCGCGGCGATTTCGACAGGTGGGGTCGAGCTCGTCCTGCACGGGCATACTCATCTCAACACGCTGTATTGGCTACGCAATCCAGACCACCAGGTGCCGGTTGTGGGCATCGCTTCGGCCTCCCAAGGTCCGGGTGGTCACAAGCCGCGCGCCGCCTACAACCTCTTCACCCTGTCGGGCGAACCCGGCGCCTGGAACCTGCTCTGCGAGCGGCACAGCCTCACCGAAGCCGGTGACGGCGTCGAGCTCGATGCAAGCCGCGTTCTCTACGGCAGGCTGCCGGCGATGGCTTCCATTCCGGAAGCGGCGAGAATGTTGTAGAAATCTCTTTGCCATTGTTGCGATATCGCCACATTCGGGCCATAGCTGTTCATTCATTCCGAACTGCTTCGCGACGACGGTAAAGCCACCTGTTCTCATGAATCAAACCAGCCCCATGAACGACATTCGGCGTGACCTCGTCGCGCTTCTGCCGCGTCTGCGACGATTTGCTTTGACCCTGACGTCAACCGCTGTTGAGGCCGACGAACTGGTGCGCCAGGCAACCGCACAGGCGATTGGCAAGAGTTACCTCTGGAAGGGTGAAGGACGCATCGAGAACTGGCTGTTCAGCCTCATCCGCACGACGCACGCGGAAGAGTTGAAAAAGCGGCTGCGGCGGGGTGAACCGGTTGCGGCGCGTGACACGACCCGCGGCAATATCGGTGCGCGCAACGTTCTTGATCTCGACGAAGACTGGAGTAGCGCGCTGCTGCTCGTTGATGTCGAAGGATTCAGCTATTCCGAAGCGGCCGCCATCATGGGCGTTTCCTCTGAAACCATTGCAAGCTGTCTCTGCGCCGCACGCCTGGACCTGTCCGTCATGGGTTCTGAATCGAGCGAGCGGAGAGCCTGAACGCCATGACCACGGCACAGCCCACACCGCTTGAGCTTCGGCTTTCGGCCTTTATCGACGGCGAGTCAGGCGAGCAGGAGCGGCACGAGGTGGAAGCCCTGCTGGTCAACGATCCGCAGGTCCGGGCCCTGCACGACGAGATCAAGCGCGGATCGGACGCCGCGCGACGCGCCTTCGATGACCTCTTGAAAGAGCCCGTGCCGCTCGATCTGGTGCGCGGCATCCGCAATGCCGACCTGCCCCGCAAGGCGATCCGCCTGCCGGATGCACCCAGTGTGATGCGTCAGTTCAAGCCTTCCGGATGGCAGGCGTTCGTGGGCTGCGTTGCGCTTCTCGCCGTCGGCTCGGGTGTCGGTTACCTGCTCGGCAGCAATCCGGCCATGCCGCAGCTTTCCGCGATTTCCGCCCACGGCAGCATCAACCGTGACTGGTTGGATGACGTGATTGCCCATTACCGGCTTTATGCTCGACAGACCACGCATCTGGCTGAAATTCCCGCCGATCGGCCGGCCGATATCCTCGAATGGCTGACGACCAACACCGGCGTCAGCTTCCGTATCCCGGATCTCGCCAGCAGCGGGCTCACCTTCCAGGGTGCGCGATTGTTTGCCGCCGAAGGCATTCCGGTCGGCCAGCTTCTTTACCGCCGCACCAGCGGCGACGGCGATCCCGACGTGATCGTGCTGTGCTTCACCAAGTCGCGCCCGGAAGGCAACCGCTCGGTGGAAGAGATCCGCAATGATACCGGCCTCGTGTCCTGGGTCACGCCTTTGGCAACTTATGTCGCCATCGGACCCTCCTCGGCCGCCGATCTCGAAGACATCGCGGCCAAGGCTGCCGGGCTTATCTGAACAAACAAAAAAGGCCGCAGATGATGCGGCCTTTTTCTTGAGCTGGGCTCAGCCGCGAGTTTCGAGCACCCGGTTCGCGGCCGAGATGATCGCTTCGAGCGACGCCGCGACGATGTTCTTGTTGACGCCTGCACCGAAGAGCTTGCCGTCCGGATGCTGCACCTCGACATAGGCGATGGCCGAGGCATTGGAGCCCTGCTGCAGCGAGTGCTCGGAGTAATCAACAACCGACAGCTCGATGCCGAGATAGATCGACAGGGCGTTGATGAAGCCGTCGATCGGGCCCGTTCCCTTGCCTTCAATGCGCTTCAGTTCACCGTTGTCGGTGATTTCGGCGGCCACCACGCGCACGCCCTTCTGGTCGGAGCCAGCCGGATAGGTATGGTGATCGACGAACTTCAGGCGCGCGCTCGACTGATCAACATAACGCTCCATGAAGCGGTCGTAGATGCGCTTCGAGGGAAGCTCCTTGCCCTCTTCGTCGGTGATGCGCTGGATGTCCTCGCGGAATTCCACCTGCAGGTTGCGCGGCAGGTTCAGGCCGTAATCCTCCTGCAGGATATAGGCGATGCCGCCCTTTCCGGACTGCGAATTGATACGAATGATCGCCTCGTAGGACCGCCCCACGTCGCGCGGGTCGATCGGCAGGTAGGGCACTTCCCAGACCGGGTGGTTGGCGACCTTGATCGCCTTCATGCCCTTGTTGATTGCATCCTGGTGCGAGCCGGAGAAGGCGGTATAGACCAGTTCGCCAACGTAAGGATGACGCTCGGGGATCACCATCTCGTTGGAATATTCGTAGACGGCCTTGATGCGTTCGATGTCGGAGCAGTCCAGTTCCGGATCAACGCCTTGGGTATACATGTTGAGCGCCAGGGTGACGACGTCGACATTGCCGGTGCGCTCGCCATTGCCAAACAGCGTGCCTTCGACGCGGTCGGCACCGGCCATCAAGCCCAGTTCCGTCGCGGCGATACCGGTGCCCCGATCGTTATGTGGATGCAGCGAGATGATGATGTTCTCGCGGTTGTCGATCTGCCGGCACATCCACTCGATCTGGTCGGCATAGATGTTCGGCGTCGCCATCTCCACAGTCGATGGCAGGTTGATGATCAGCTTGTTGTCCGCCGTCGGCTTCACTTCGGCGATCACCGCGTTGCAGATCTCCAGCGCGACTTCCAGCTCGGTGCCGGTGAAGCTTTCCGGAGAATACTCGAAGCGATAGCCACCGCCGGCTTTCGCCGCCATGTCGGTAATCATCTTGGCCGCATCGACGGCGATCTGCTTGATGCCGGCCACGTCCTTGGCGAACACCACGCGGCGCTGCAGCTCCGAGGTGGAGTTATAGAAGTGGATGATCGGCTTGACCGCACCTTCCAGCGATTCGAAGGTCCGGGTGATCAGTTCCGGACGGCACTGCACCAGCACCTGCAGCGAAACATCGTCCGGCACGCCGCCCTCTTCCACGCACCAGCGGGCAAAATCGAAGTCCGTCTGCGAGGCGGACGGGAAGCCGATCTCGATTTCCTTGAAGCCCATGTCCAGCAGCAGCTTGAACATGCGCGCCTTGCGATCGTGGCCCATCGGGTTGACCAGCGACTGGTTTCCGTCGCGCAGGTCGACTGAACACCAGATCGGCGCCTTGTCGATGGTCTTTGACGGCCAAGTACGATCGGGGATGTTGATCGTCGGGTACGGGCGATATTTGGTTGCCGCTTCCGGCATGCCGATCTTGGCGGAGTGGGTTTTCGCGTCCATTGTCGTCTCTTCTCGCTTCACGCGCCGGCTGGCTGCCTTCGTGGGCATGGCCATGACCGATGCGGACCTTGGAGTGGTCTATTGCCTAAAAATCTGGAAATTTCGAGAGGAGCTCTTACGCCGGCAGGCTTTTCGGCCGCCGGGCGCTCCTCAACGGACCCGGCAACCGCGCGTAAGGTCGAGGCTAAGAAGCGAGAGAGGCGCAAGAACCGTCGCCCCGGCCGCGGTGCGGCAGGTGATCGCTCGGTCAGACATGATTGCGCCTGTCATGGTCATGGGCAGGATGTATAGCGACGGTGAAAAACGCTGGCAAGCCCATTTATCCCTGCCGGACACGCATGGCGCGGTTGAACGCCATCACCGCACCGCCGGCGACCAGGCCCCAGAAAGCGCCGGAAATGCCGGCAAACGACAGGCCGGATGCCGTCACCAGGAAGGTGATGGCTGCTGCTTCGCGGGTTTCCGGCTCGCGGTAGGCGGCAAAGGCTGCGTTCGAAAACGCTCCGATCAGGCCCAGCCCCGCGACCGCCTGCAGCAGAATCGGTGGCGCCAGCGAAACGAAGGCGATGATCCCACCGGCCAGCAGCCCAAGAGCGATATATCCGACGCCGCCGATGATCGCGGCCCAGTAACGTTTTGCAGGATCGGGATTGGAGTCTTCGCTGGCGCACATCGCCGCGGTGATCGCCGCCATGTTAACCGGGACGCCGCCGAACAACCCGCCGAAGATCGAGAAGGCTCCCGTCCCTGCAAACAGAACGCCCGGCGGCGGCTCGTAGTGATGAACCTTCAGGATAGCGATCCCCGGGATGTTCTGCGACGCCATGGTGACGATGAAGAGCGGCACGCCGATCGAGATGGCCGCATGCCAGGTGAAGACGGGCGTCACGAAGGTGAGGTCTGGATGAATGGCAGCACCGATCCGCCCCATCGTATCGGCCGGCAGATCGACACCGAGAACCAGCACCAGCACCATCGCCGCAAGCGATGCGGGCACAGCCCAAAGCCGCCAGCGCGACACAACCACCATCCAGGTCAGGACGATCGGCAGGCCGAGGGCTGCATTGAACGCAACCGCCTTCACCGGTGCAAGGCAGAGGCTGAGCAGGATGCCGGCAAGCATCGCGTTGGCCAGCGGCGCCGGGATAAGCCGGATCGCCCGGCCGAGCGGCTGGAATAACCCGGAAAGGATAATAAGCGCGCCGCAGATCACGAAGGCCCCGACAGCCTCGGCAAACCCGCCACCGGCCGTACCGATGCCGGCAAGCAGTGCGGCCCCCGGCGTCGACCAGGCGATGCTGATCGGCATGCGGTAAAAGCAGGAGAACACGATCGCAAGCACGCCCATGGAGATCGACTGCGCCAGGAGGCCGGAAGCAATTTCGGCCGGATTGGCTCCCATCGCCTGGAGCCCCTGCATGATCACGGCAAACGAGCTGATGAAGCCAACGAAGGCCGTCAGCAGCCCCATCATCAGGGCTGAAACAGAGAAATCCTTGAGCATGAATCGTCACCTGCGAAGTCGAGACCGGTTATCGAACACGGTGTCAGCCTCGAATCAAGGCATGTCCCGGCCGAAATAGTTCGGCTCGGACGACGAGATGCTGAAGCAAATCAGAGATTATTAAAGCCTGCGTGGCATGGTGCCGGTATAGCAGGAAGCTCCGATGATTTCTTCCCTACGTCCGTTACGAGCAAAACCATCCCGGGCACAAATCCTGGGGCTGAGTTACTTCCTCCCGGCGATCCTCGCTGTCACGGCGGTGGTCATCGGCGTCGTCAAGGCAGACATCGACAAGCGCGAGCAGTTCCATGTCTCGCAGCAGGTCAAGGCCGCCGAGCAATTGGCGCGGGTTGCTTCCAACCTTGAGACGAATATCCACGGAAACGTCAATCTCATCTATGGTCTGGTCGCGGCAATCGCTGTCGATCCGAACATGAACCAGGCGCAGTTCACCTCGCTTGTGGAGCGCATCTTCGGCGTCCCGTCCCAACTGCGAAACGTCGCGGCGGCGAAGGATCTCGTCATCAACCTGGTTTATCCGGAAGAACCCAACCGCAAGAGCCTCGGCCTCGACTACACCAAGAACGAACTTCAGAAGGAGGCGGTGATGCAGGCGGTCCAGCGCCGCGCGCTGGTCATCACCGGCCCGGTGGACCTCGTGCAGGGCGGCCGCGGACTGATCGCCCGTTATCCGGTATTCGGGCGCGGCAGCGGTCAGTTCTGGGGCGTCGTCTCTGCCGTCATCGACCTCGATCGCCTTTACCGGGACAGCAATGTCAACACCGCGCGGCAGGACCTCGATATCGCGATCGCCCGACGTCCCATCCCAACGGCAAAGGACCTCTTCCTCGGAAAGCTGGACATCTTCCATCAGGATCCGGTGAGAACGCGCATCGAACTCGGCTATGACACCTGGTATCTCGCCGCCGTCCCACAAAAGGGCTGGCAGGCCCTGCCGCCGGATATCATGCTTTTCCGGGCGATGGCGCTGATGATCGCCATCTGCATCGTCGCGCCACTGATCTGGGCCGGCGCGCTGATGAAGCAGCGCCACCGCAACATCCATATGCTGCAGGAGCGCGAGGAGCAGCTTGAAGCGCAAAATGCGGAACTGCGGGCAACCCGTCTGACGCTGGAGCACCAGTCGCTGCATGACGCCCTGACCGGGCTGGCGAACCGCCGCTTCCTCGACCAGTTCATGACGGCCGCCACGGCAACGCCTTCAACGGACCGGCTGGCCTTCATCCATATCGACCTCGACCGCTTCAAGGAAGTCAACGACACGCTCGGCCATGCCGCTGGCGATGCCGTGCTGAAGGACTGCACGGCGCGGCTCCTGAAGCATATCGGCCCCGAAGAGTTTGCCTGCCGCATCGGCGGCGACGAATTCGTGGTCGTGGTGAGCGGCGCAGATCCGCTGCCGCGTTCGAAGGTGGTCGCGAAGTCCATCGTCCAGGCGCTGGCAAAACCGATGCAGATCGATGGGCAGGAAATCCGCATCGGCTGCAGCGCCGGCATCGCCTGCCAGGCGACGCCGGCCGATGACGTCGGCGAACTGCTGATCAACGCGGATATTGCACTTTATGAAGCCAAGAAGCGCGGCCGCGGTCGCGTAGAATGTTTCACCGAAGAACTTCGCGCCGCCGCCGTCCATACCAAGCGGCTGTCGGACGAACTGCTTACCGCCCTCGAGCACGACCAGATCATCCCCTATTTCCAGCCGCAGTTCGATGCCCGCACCATGGCGATCGCCGGCGTCGAGGTGCTCGCGCGCTGGAACCACCCGACCCGTGGCATCCTGCCGCCCGACCGCTTCCTGCCGGTCGCCGAAAGCCTCCACCGCTCCGCCGAGATCGACGCGATCATCCTCGATAAGGCGCTGTTTGAGGCAACCCGCTGGCGCACGCACGGCATCGACGTGCCGCATCTGTCGGTGAACATCTCGGCCCAGCGCCTGGCGGACGAAAGGCTCTTCAAGCGGCTGTCGGAAATCTCGTTCGAGTCTGGCTCGCTTGCCGTCGAACTCCTGGAATCGATTTCCTTCGAAGGCCAGGGCGAAGAATTGAAATCGGCGATCCACCGCCTCAAGGCGCTCGGCATCGACATCGAGATCGATGACTTCGGCACGGGCCATGCCTCGATCGTCAGCCTCCTGGAGCTCGGACCGAAGCGGTTGAAGATCGACCGCAAGCTCATCGCGCCGCTGGAGGCCGAAGGTGCGCAGCTTAAGCTCGTCGCCTCGATCATCGAGATCGGCCGCTCGCTTGGCATCGAGATCGTCGCCGAAGGCGTGGAAACGGACACCCATGTCGAGATCCTGCGCAGCCTCGGCTGCCAGACGCTCCAGGGCTATGCATTCGCCAAACCGATGTCGGCTTCGGACTTCATCACCTTTGCCCAGGAGTGGCAGGCCGAAAACAGCAAGCCGCACCTGGTGCGCATCGCCTGAATGCGAAAACCCGCCAGCTTTCGCAGGCGGGTTTTTAATCTAGAAGCAGAAGCGGATCAGATTTCGCTCTGCGACGTCACGATGCGCGACACAAGGCCGTAGCCCACGGCGTCTTCGGCCGACAGCCAGTAGTCGCGGTCGATGTCCTTGGCGATCTTTTCTTCCGCCTGGCCGGTAGCCTTGGAGAAGATCTTGATCAGGCGCTCGTTCATCTTGATGATCTCGCGGGCCTGAATCTCGATGTCGGATGCCATGCCGCGGGTACCACCGGACGGTTGGTGAAGAAGGAAGCGGGTGTTCGGCAGGGCGATACGGCGTTCCTTCGGGGCCGCGACGTAGATCAGCGCGCCGGCGGAGGCGACCCAGCCAGTGCCGATCATCCAGACCTTCGGCTTGATGAACTTGATCATGTCGTGGATCGAGTCACCCGATTCCACGTGGCCACCGGGCGAATTGACGTAAACGCGGATGTCATCGTCGCTTGCTGCGGCAAGCGCCACCAGCTGCGTGTTGACCTTCTGCGCCAGTTCCTGGGTGATCGGCCCATAGATGAAGATCGAACGCGACTTGAAAAGATTCGCCTCCGTTTCCTTGCCGAGCGGCAGTTCCTTCGTCTTGTCGTCGTTGTCGTCTTCGTCGTTCAGCACGGTCAAAGTCTCCTGCATGGATTTCATATACGGGACATAATGTGTTCGCCGCCGTAAAACAATGGACAGTAGGCCCGAGAACTCGCCTACCCAGTGCTAAGGTGAATGACGTAGTCACACCTTGGAGGCCCAGCCGATTGCGGATGGACAGGCCTTGCACCTCTCCCCTAATCTGTGTGTCATTCTGGAAGATTGATAATTTAAGGGGACGACATGCTGAAACGTTTTTCACTCGCTGCGGCCACGCTCGCCGCCGCCGCAACACCCGCCCTGGCTCATCTTAATCCGCTTGAGCACGGCTCCTTCATGGCCGGCGTCTCGCACCCGCTATTCGGGCTCGACCATATTTTGGCCATGGCGGCGGTCGGCCTCTGGGCGGCGCAGCTGTCTTCCGCTGGTGACCGCAAGGCGCTCTGGGCCGTGCCCGCAGGTTTCGTCGCTGCCATGGCGGCAGGTTTTGGCCTCGCATTAGCGGGTGTGGCGCTTCCGGTCGTCGAGCCGGCGATCCTCGCATCGGTTGTTGCGCTCGGGCTCGTGGTTGCCCTTGCCGTGCGCCTGCCCGCTGCAGCCGGCGCCGCGGCCGTCGGGCTTTTCGCCCTCTTCCACGGCCATGCCCATGGCGGCGAACTGGGCGCCGCCACCGCGCTGCAATACGGCATCGGCTTCGTCGCCTCGACGGCCGCGCTGCACCTTGGCGGCATGGGCCTCGGGCTCACCATCTCCCGTCTCCACCCGCAGATAGCACGCCTGCTGGGCGGCCTGACGGCCGTCGCCGGCCTGTCTCTGGCCTTCGGCTAAGGATCATTCGGATCCGTCCGGCGCTGTCCGCGAACGGACCCGCCCCCAATCAACCGCGGCCGCGATAGGTCGCAACCCCCTGCTCCGGCAACCAGACACCTGCCGGAGCTTCGCCTGTCTGCCAGAAGACGTCGATCGGGATGCCGCCGCGCGGATACCAATAGGCGCCGATCCGCAACCATTTCGGCTTCAACAGCTCGACGATCCGCTTGGCAATATAGATCGAGCAGTCCTCGTGGAAGGCGCCGTGATTGCGGAAGGAATGGAGGAACAGCTTCAGCGACTTTGACTCCACCAGAAAGCCATTCGGGATATAGTCGATCACGATATGCGCGAAGTCCGGCTGCCCCGTCATCGGGCAGAGCGACGTGAACTCCGGTGCTGTGAACCGCACCACGTAATCCGTACCCTGATTGCCGTTCGGCACCTTTTCCAGTACCGCCTCTTCCGGCGTCTTGGGCGCCTCGACCTGTGCGCCGAGCTGCGACAGCCCGCTTACATCCGTCATCGTCATTTTCCTGCTCCTTCGACGTCGATCTTGCGACCGTGTGGGTTTTCGCTGTCCGGCTCCACGTGGATGCCCAGCGTCGCGCCCGGGATGATGGCCTTGACCGCCTCTTCCATCCGGTCGCAGATGGCATGGGCATCCTCGACGCTCATTTCCGACGGCACGACGAGGTGGAAGTCGATGAAGGCCGCTGTCCCGGCGCGGCGTGCCTTGAAATCATGAACCCCAAGCGCGCCGACGGAATGGGTGGCGATTGCCTCGCGCACCGCCGCCTCTTCGGCAGGCTCGAGCGCCCGATCCATCAAACCGCCGAGTGAATGGCTGATCACCCTGTAGCCCTGCCAGATGATGTTCACCGCCACCAGGATCGCCAGAACCGGATCGAGGATCGGGTTGCCGGTGGCGATCGCCAGGATCAGCCCGACGAACACGCCCGCCGAGGTCACCACATCCGACATGATGTGCCGGCCATCGGCTTCAAGCGCCGGCGAGCGATGCTTCTTGCCGGCGACGATCAGTTGCCGCGCCCAGACGAGGTTCACGATGCTGGCGAACGCATTGATGCCGAGACCGATCACCGGTGCATCCGGAAGCTTGGGCGACACGAGCCCCTGCCACGCCTCGTTGATGATGAGCATCGCCGCCACCACGATCAGCATGCCTTCAACGACTGCCGCGATATATTCAGCCTTGTGGTGGCCGAACTGGTGGTCGTGGTCGGCCGGCCGCTGTGCATAACGGATCACGAAATAGGCGATGATCGCGGTCGCCACGTTGACGATCGACTCAAGCCCGTCCGAGAGAAGGGCAACCGATCCGGTCACCCACCAGGCGAGCATTTTCAGCCCGATCACCGCCACCGAGATCGGGATGCTCCAGAATGCGAGCCTCTCGACCAGATTGCTTTCCCTCACCACCGACTTTGTCCTTCTTGCGCGTGCGAATGATTTGCAGAACCGAAGCTCCAAAACGCCGAAACCGCCGCAGCGAGTTTGACTCGTTGCGGCGGTTTCGGAATGGCGGCTCTATGACTCAACTGCCGCCTGTTGTCAAAGACTACGACAGACCTAATTGCAGATGTGATTAACTTGTTATATACCTCGTTATATAAACGGAGGAGCAGGCTGTGTCACGCGATATCGTACGGGATTTCGGATACCTCACGCTCGGCACGCGCCTCAGGCGGCTGGGAGAACTTCTTCAGGCAAACACGCAAGCGGTGATGACCGAGTTCGGCGTCACCATTCCTGCGGCACAATATCCCTTCCTGGCAGCAATCGACCGCGACGGCCCGCTTACCGTCGGAGAGCTCGCCGAAGCGGTCGGCATCACCCAGCCGGGTGCCACGCGCACGATCAATCAGCTCGTGCAGGCGGGCTTGGTCGAAGCCTCCGTCAGCGACGAGGACCAGCGGCGCCGCAGCATCACCTTGACGCCAGCCGGCCAGGAACTGGTGGCGCTGTCGAAACAGGGCGTCTGGCCGAAGGTCGAGGCAGCCGTGCGGGAAGCCTGCGCCGATCTTGATGGCCCGCTGCTCGACCAGATCGCCGCGCTGGAGGCGAACCTCGCGGCTGCTCCCCTCCTCCAAAGGATCCACAAGCAGAGGGAACACCAATGATGCATGTGCTTGATCGCCCTGTCTGGAATGCGCTCGCCACCGTCCATGCGGGTTTTGCTCAAGGATCGGAGTTGGCCAAGCGTTACGACCCGACCATCGTGCCGTTCGCCGCGCCCGCCGATTTGACGCAGGCGAGCCTCGATGCGCTCGCGTCGCTGCCGGCACCGTCCGAAGTGATGGTGATCGTCGAGTCACAGCCGGTGGAAACGCCGCCGTCGCTGGAAACGGTGATGGATGCCGTGCTTGTCCAGATGGTCGCTGAAAAACCGTTCGAACCGATCGAAGATCCGCGCATCAAACCGCTAGGTGAAGCGGATGCCGAAGAAATGCTTGAACTGGCGAACCTCACGAAGCCCGGCCCTTTCACGCTGCGGGCCCGGGCACTCGGCACCTTCTGGGGTATCCGCGAGAGCGGACGCCTCGTCGCAATGGCCGGGCAACGGATGCGCCAACCGGGGTATGCAGAACTCAGCGGCCTCTGCACCCGTCCAGAATTCCAGGGCCAGGGGCTCGGCAAGACGATGATGCGTTTCGTGGCCGGCGAGATCTCCGCCCGCGGCGACGCGGTCTTCCTGCATGCCTACCGCAGCAATGTCGGGGCGATCGCCATGTACGAGAAGATGGGCTTCTCGCTGCGGCGCGAGATGCACATGCGGGTTACCAAGCGGCCGAACTGATCTCGGCCGCTCGGAGTTAAGGGAAGAACGCCGCGCGCCTCAGTCAGGCAGCCTTGGTCGCCCTCTTGCGTGACAGGTGCGCCACGACATTTTCGATCATCCGCATGCCGGCGTCTCCGCCGAGCGTCATGATCGATTCCGGGTGAAACTGCACCGCCGCGATCGGCTCCTTGGCGTGCTCGATGCCCATGATCGTGCCGTCCTCGCTTTCGGCGGTGATGATGAAGTCCGCCGGCAGCGTCTTCGGGTCCGCGAAGATCGAGTGGTAGCGACCGACCGTCACCTCTTTCGCAAGGCCCGAGAACACAACGCCCGGCTCGAGCACGCGGATTCGCGACGGCTTGCCATGCATCGGCACCGCGAGGTGGCGAAGTTCGCCGCCATAGGCTTCCGCCAGCGCCTGCAGGCCAAGGCAGACGCCGAAGATTGGCAGGTTTTTCGCCCGCGCCGCCTTGATCGTTCGCTTGCAGTCGAAATCCTTCGGGCTGCCCGGTCCCGGTGAAAGTACGACCAGATCCGGATCGAAGCGGTCGAACACTTCCTCGGGCACCGGTGAGCGCACGGTTGAGACGGTAGCGCCCGTCTGGCGGAAATAGTTCGCCAGCGTATGAACGAAGCTGTCCTCGTGGTCGACGAGCAGGATCTTCACGCCATGGCCAACGGCTGCCACGTCGCGGCCCGCCTTCGCGGCATTGCCGGATCGTGCGTCGCGGATGGCGGCAATCATGGCAGAAGCCTTCAGCTCGGTTTCGGCTTCTTCCTCGTGCGGGTCACTGTCGTTCAATAGTGTTGCTCCTGCCCTCACCTCGCCAATGCCATCCTTGATCCGGATGGTGCGCAGCGTCAGCCCGGTATTCATGTCACCGTTGAAGCCGACCATGCCGATCGCCCCACCATACCATGCGCGCGGGCTCTTTTCATGGCTCTCGATGAAGCGCATCGCCCAGAGCTTTGGCGCACCCGTCACGGTCACCGCCCAGGCGTGGCTGAGGAACCCGTCGAAGGCGTCCATGTCGGGCCTGAGCCGCCCTTCGATATGGTCCACCGTGTGGATGAGGCGCGAATACATCTCGATCTGCCGACGGCCGATCACCTTCACCGACCCGGGCTCGCAGACCCGGCTCTTGTCGTTGCGGTCGACGTCCGAGCACATGGTGAGTTCGGACTCGTCCTTCTTGGAGTTCAGCAGCTTGAGGATCTGTTCGGAGTCGGAGATCGCATCCTCGCCGCGCCGGATCGTTCCCGAAATCGGGCAGGTTTCGATCCGGCGCCCGGAGACCCGCACGAACATCTCCGGCGAGGCGCCGACAAGGTATTCCTGCTCTCCCAGGTTGATGAAGAAGGAATAGGGCGACGGATTGATTGCCTTCAGCCGGTTGGAGATCTGCGATGGATTGCTGTCGCAACGCTCCATGAACTTCTGACCGGGCACGACCTCAAAGAGGTCGCCGCGCCGAAAGCTCTCCTTCGCTTTGGTAACAAGCTCGGCATATTCGCCGGGCTTGTGGTCGCCCCGCGGCGGAATGACGTCGGTACGCTGGAACGGATCGGGAGCAATCTCCCCCGACTTGCCTTCCGTGCTGAGGCCGTCCTTTGAGAAGTCATAGCGGTCGATCCAGGCTTTTGCAGCGTGGTGATCAACCACCAGGATCTCGTCCGGCAGGTAGAGGACCATGTCGCGCTGGTCTTCCGGCCGCTCCATCGACAACTTGATGGCATCGAACTGGAAGGCAATGTCGTAGCCGAAGGCACCGAACAGCCCGATCGCCGAATCCGCATCGGAATAAAAAAGATCGACCACCGCGCGCAGCACCGTGAACACGGTCGGCATCTTGGAGCGTTCTTCTTCCGTAAAAACGCGGCTTGGTTCATCGACCGTGAGGTCGAGGCGGCGCGCGATGCGGGTACCGAGCGTCAGGTCGGCAACCGTCGCGAGCTTCTGCGCAACCAGTTCGAGAAGCACTTCGCCGCGACCGTTATAGGCCTCGATCCAGACCTTGCGACCGCGCGAGGAGAAGCCAAGTGGCGGATCGGCGATCGCCGTATCCCAGCGCGTGTAGCGGCCGGGATATTCGTAGTTCGACGAAAACACCGCCCCGCGCCGCTCGTCCAGCCGATCCACATAAGACGAGATGGCGGTGGCATAATCTGCGGCGCGCCGCTTCCGGCTCACCGTCACGCCGCCCTTCGTCTCGTAGGTTTCCGAACCGTCGTCCCGGATGATGGTCACCATTGTCCTGCCTCTCCGATCTTGAAGCCCGATCCGAGTACAGCCCAACAAAAAAGCCGCCTCGGATTTCGGGCGGCTTGTTGTCGTCTTGTCGATTGAACATGACTGGTCAAGGCCGCGTGAAGCGTGCCCACCACCGGTTACCAATGTTCATCGAGTTCAACATGCGCGGGATGGTAGCGCTAGTTTAGCAATCAGGCAAGTGGCTTCTGCAACCCCTTCCCAGCTCCATCATCTCCCAGAGATCAAGGCAACCTCTGCCGATGCTGGCGCGTTCATCTGGGCCTGTTGCGGCGACCGGGAGGGTAAAGGGTGAAGCGACACATCGTGCTGATCTTGTCTGCAGCCGTTTCTCTGGGAGCGGCGCTGCCACGCATCGGTCCCGTTCCCGCCACCAAGCCAGAACCTCCCGCACAGGCCACGGAACAACCGAATCCGCAGGACGAGACACCCGCCTCGGACGCATTAGCTCCACCAGCCGAGACGTCCGCCGAAGGCGAGGCCGCAAAAGATCCGGAGAGCGGGTCGATCCCCACGCCGGCACCAAAACCCGAGCCGACAACGGAGCCAGCGGCACCCGCAGCCGAAGAGGCTCCCAAACCCGACGATGCAGCCAGGGAGCCAGCGAGCAAGCCCGAGAAAGAGAAAGAAGTCGCCGAACCTCCCCCGCCGCCGCTCGTCAAGGAGGATCCTGAGGAACTGAAGGCCTGCATGGCGGAGCTCGCAACGCTTGGCACGAAATATGAGAGCAAGCCGCGGATCGACGAAGGCGAAGGCTGCGGCATCGAGAGCCCTATCGCCGTGACCAAAGTTCTGCCGGGCATCGATGTCGGCGGCGCGACGATGCGCTGCAAAACCGCCGTCACCATGGCCCACTGGCTGAAGGATACGGTCCAGCCGGCACTGAACATCGCCATGCCCGGCCGCAAGATCACCGGGCTGGTTGCCGGATCGACCTATGCCTGCCGCCTGCGCAACAGCGCCTCCACCGGCAAGATTTCCGAACACGCCCGCGGCAATGCCTTTGACGTCGCGTCCTTCAAGCTCGACAACGGCGAAACGATTTCGATGAAGCCGCGCGACGAGGACTCGACGCTGGAAGGCGCCTTCCAGCGCACCGCCACTGCCGGCGCCTGTCTGCACTTCACCACCGTCTTGTCACCGGGCAGTGACGAAGCGCATGAAGACCACCTGCACCTCGACATCCTCGAACGCACCAATGGCTACCGGTACTGCCGGTAGGGCCGTGCACGCCGGTGATGCCTCAGAACAGGCCTTCGACCTCGCCCGTCTCGTTCAGGCGGATACGCTCCGCCGATGGCGAGCGCGGCAGGCCCGGCATGGTCATGATCTCGCCGGTGATCGCCACCACGAAACCCGCGCCGGCCGAAAGCCGCACCTCGCGCACATGCACCACATGGCCTTCCGGCGCGCCGCGCAGGTTCGGGTCGGTTGAGAAGGAATATTGCGTCTTCGCCATGCAGACCGGCAGGTTGCCGTATCCCTGCTCTTCCCAAGCCTTCAGTTGGTCGCGAACACCCTTGTCGGCGGTGACTTCGGCCGCGTGGTAGATCTTCGAGGCGACGATCTCGATCTTGTCCATCAGCGGCAGGTTGTCCGGGTAGAGCGGCTGGAACTTCGCCTGCCCGCTTTCCGCCAGCTCGACCACCTTTTCCGCCAGTTCCGCAGCACCCGCGGAGCCATCCGCCCAGTGCCGGCAGACGATCGCATCAGCGCCATGGCGCGCCGCATAATCCTTCAGTGCCTCGATCTCGGCACCGGTATCACTGGTGAAGTGGTTGATGGCGACCACCACAGGCACGCCGAACTTGCGCACATTGGCGATATGGCGGCCGAGGTTTGCAGCACCGCGAACCAGTGCCTGGACGTTTTCCGCCGACAGATCTTCCTTCTTGATCCCGCCGTTCATCTTGAGCGCCCGAACGGTCGCCACGATCACCGCCGCATCCGGCATCAGTCCTGCCTTGCGACACTTGATGTCGAAGAACTTTTCCGCCCCGAGATCCGCCCCGAAGCCGGCTTCGGTCACCACGTAGTCGCCAAGCTTCAGCGCCGTCTTCGTTGCGATCACCGAGTTGCAGCCATGGGCAATATTGGCGAATGGCCCGCCATGCACGAAGGCCGGGTTGTTTTCGAGCGTCTGCACGAGGTTCGGCTGCATCGCATTCTTCAGCAGCACCGTCATCGCCTGGTGCGCCTTCAAGTCGCGCGCAAAGACCGGCGAGCGGTCGACGCGGTAGCCGATGACGATCTCGCCCAGCCGTCGCTCCAGGTCAGCCAGATCCTCAGCAAGGCAAAGGATCGCCATCACCTCGGAGGCGACGGTGATATCGAAGCCGCTTTCGCGCGGGAAACCGTTGGAGGGACCGCCGAGCGACGTCACCACCTGGCGAAGCGCGCGGTCATTCATGTCCATCACCCGCCGCCAGGTGATCCGGCGCGTGTCGATGTTCTGTTCATTGCCCCAGTAGATGTGGTTGTCGATCATCGCGGCGAGCAGGTTGTGCGCCGAGGTGATGGCGTGGAAGTCGCCGGTGAAATGGAGGTTGATATCCTCCATCGGGATCACCTGCGCATACCCGCCACCGGCCGCCCCGCCCTTCACGCCGAAGCAGGGTCCGAGCGATGGCTCGCGCACGCAAACGATCGCTTTCTTGCCGATGCGGTTCAGCCCGTCGCCAAGGCCGACGGTGGTCGTCGTCTTGCCCTCGCCCGCGGGCGTCGGGCTGATCGCAGTCACAAGGATCAGCTTGCCGTTCGGCCGGTCGGCCAATGAGGCGATGAAGTCGGCGCTAACCTTCGCCTTGTCGTGGCCGTAAGGCGCGAGTTCTTCGGCCGGAATGCCGAGCTTTGCGCCGATCTCTATGATCGGCTTCTTGGTTGCGGCGCGTGCAATCTCGATATCCGACTGGACTGCTGACATGCATCTTCCCCTGGTTGGAACCTGCTCCCCCGCCATCATGCTTAGCGAAGCAGAGGGAGCCTGTGAACCAAGCCATCGACGTTGCGAACCGGAAATCGCAGATGTTATAAGCTAAAACGTGACAGATAATCGGAAAAATTAACCTCAAGCGGAACGGGCGGGAGAATCCGCTGGCTCTTCGGTCGGATTGGTATATTCCTGCTTGTGAAGCTAAACCGTTGTCAGATTTTTAACCATGATCACTCTTGAGCGGCAGTCGATCCTGAGCAGCGAGATTTCCGCTGTCGATTGCCCGGAGGATATTGGCCCCGCTTTTGCACGCATCACGCAGGCCTTCGGCTTCCGTTATTACCTCCTGCTCAATGCCTTGAGCCGCCCGCAGGAGGCCTCGCTTGCGCGACTCGTGATTGAGGGTGATCTTCCGGAAGAATACATCCAGGAATACGACCGCCAGCGGCTTCTCTCAGCCTGCCCGATCGCGGCGATCGTCGCCAAATCACCCACACCGGTCTCCTGGTCGATCGACGAGCCCGATGACCTGCGCGGTTTCTCCTTCCCGGATGCGATCATCGAGTTGCAGCGTTCGCACGGCATCGGGAGCGGCGTTGCCATGGCCTTCCGTTCTCTCGCCGGCCCCACCTACACGACCTTCATCTTCGGATCGCGCCCGCGGCTCACGCAAGACGAGCTCAACGAGATGGGCATGATCCTGCTGCACGCCTTCGGCGCCTTCGAGCGGCTCAACCATCCACAAGCACCGGCCGCGCCCGCATCGCTGACGACCCGCGAACTGGAAGTCGTGCGTTGGACGGCGCAAGGCAAGACCTCGGCCGAGATCGGCCGCATCCTTTCGCTCTCGGACCACACGGTGAATGCCTACATGAGCAACGCCATAAAGAAACTGGATTGCGTCAACCGAACCCAATTGGTAGCTAAAGCTTTAAGGCTCAGGCTGATAAACTGACGCCGTTGCTGCGCGGGCAGCGGGAGGAAAAGCGTGCCGCCCTGGGTTCAATATTCAACGAAGCCGTCCAACCCTCAATATCCCTCGATACCCTTGACCGCAGAGGAAGTTGTCGACCTCGCCTCTGCCTTCGAGCTCTTTGGTTACTGGCGCCTCGATATCGATAGCGGGCACCTGTTCGCCACTGAAGATATCTGCCGCATCTTCGGCCTTCCGCCGACTGAAGGGCCGCTCAATCTGGTCACCTTCACCTCCCGCATCCATCCCGATGACATGCCGGTGTTGATGGAGATCTACGAGCGTATCAGCCAGGAGCGACTGGTCTACCAGAATGTTTATCGCGTGAAGTCGGATGGCGAGGGTTACAAATACGTCCGCTCCGTCGGCAGGTTCCGCGACAAGCCGGGCACGGGTGGCGAAATCGTCGGTTTCACCGAGGAATGCTGTCCCCAGACCCCGGCAGTCACTTTCTCAGAGCCCACGGCCGCTGAATAAGGCGGCTCACGGTCGCGACGAACCTTAGCGGTCCAGCACCGCGCGCGCCTCGACAAGGTTCGAGCGCACGTTCAGGATATGGAAGCCCATCACCGCAAGATGGCTCGGCATGATCATGCCGTCTTCGCTGCCGTTCGAGACGATCGTCGGCTGGACGTTGAGCGCCGAGCGGAAGCGGCTCAGCGTGTCGTTCCAGATCTGGCCAAGATTGCGCTCGCGGATCACCTGCGAGAAGTCCGCCCCCGCGCCGGAAAGGATGGCGTAATAACCGTAGAGCTGTCCGTAGGCGAACCAGAAGCGGTCGTCGGCACGCGTGTCGAACCAGCCGGCACTGTGGTTTTCGGATCGGTCGCGCAGGATCGCCGCCGTGCCGCCAAGGTCGTTGGCGATCCGGTCAATGAACTGCACCAGGTTGTCGGCACGGCTGTCGAAGGTCGCAGCACAGATCGTAAGGTCGCGGTTGAACGCCCGCAGCTTCTCGATCGCCGTGCGGTAATAGGATGGCGTCGGGGTTTTGAAGCCGAAAGGATCAAGCCCGAAATACCAGGAATATTCATCGAACTGCAGGTTGCCGCGCGCGTCCTGGAGATTGTTGTTGATGCCCGACGTGCCGCGCACGCGACCGAGCGTATCGACAAGTTCCGTTGAGGTGCGGCGCACTGCCTGGTTCACGCCACGCTGAAACGAGGCCTTGTTGTCGAGGAACGGCGTGTGGTCCCAATCGATGCCGAAGAAGCCGAGCCGGTAAAGCAGCATCGACGATATCCAGGCATTCTGGTTGACGTTGAAGTCCGTGAGGTCGGCTGCGGCATCGACGATCGCCGAAGACTGGCACTGGCGCGCAGCCGGATTGGCAGCCGTCGCGGCCGGCGTCGCATCGCTGCCCGCTGGTGCGGTCGATGGCGGCAATTCCTGGCCCGCCGGCACCGTGCGTTCCGACCAGCGGTAGGTATCGATGAAGTTCGGGTTGAAGCCGCTCCAGACCTGCGTCTGGATAAAGAAGTAGCCGTAAAGCCCGATCAGCACCGCGAGCACGGCAAGGATCGGCCCCTTCACCATCCAGTGGCGACGGCCATACCAGCCATGCGCAGCCATGAACGGCCAGACGAGCCAAGCAAACAGCAGGCCGATCCCCCTTCCGATGGCCTGGCCGGCGTTCTGGAAGAAGGCAGTGATCCGTTCAAGCATCGAGGTCTCCGTCAGGCGCTAGTTGGCTCAACACATATGTGTTCGCCGGGCATGACACAACGGCCTTGCGATGATCAGGACCGCGCCGGCCGCAACCGTGGCAGGCCCCATCGGCGCTTGGCCGGTTGGACGGTCGGCACCGGCGGTTCTGCAGGCACCACGCCCGGAAAATGGGCGGCAAAAACCGCATCGGCGCGTTCGCGCCTGCCGTTCAACCCGTGGATCGTTAGCATGCCGCGTATGAAACGGTCCGTCTCCTGCTCGAGCGACGGAAACCGCTCCACCGCAAGCGGCTCACTGCCATCGCGACGCGAGGCTTCGAACACCACCTGATAGAGGATCAGGACATCCTCCATGTCGGCGGAAATCTTGTGCAGCAGCACGTTGCAGGTGCCAATGCGGTGGTTGATCTCGCCGACAAAGCCTTCGAACGTCGCAAGGATCCGCTGCACCCGCCGCGTCGCTTCCAGTGTTGTCATCGCCTCGCCAGTCTCGCCCTTCAAAGCCTGGATCATCTCCGGCCGATGGTCGATGAAGGTGACAAGGCAGCTTTCGGTCCGGCGCCGCTCCATCACAAGGAGTTCGCGCTCTTCGCGGATCATGCCGGCGAGCAGATCGCCGCGCCTCAGCAATTCCTCGAGATGAAGAAGCAGGGACGGACTGGAGGCACGCGCTTCCAGCCGGCGCTGCATCATCGAGCGGGAAAACAAGCCGATCAGCCTGTCAGAGCGGCTCGGCTCCTCGCGCTCCTCGAACTCCGTCTTCCGGCGCGCGATCTGCCGCGACATTTCGTAAGCCAGTCGCGCTAGCGTCGTTTCCGCCTTGCGCCGCTCGACGATCTCCGCCTCAAGCCGCGCCTCTTCGCGCTGCAGGGTTTCGTCATCGGGCAGCACCGCATCTTCGGCCGCCACATGCAGCATCTGCATGACCGGCTGCAGCGCCTCACGCATCTGCGCAAACACACCGCAGATGCGGTCTACCTCACCGTCGAAGCTCTTGACCTTCGCCACGTCCTGCCTCCCTGCCCACTCAGGCAGAAGATAGCGCCGCCGCAAGAAATTTCCACGGCGGCGGCGAAGGCGTGGCGGGGCGCGTCAGAGCCCCAGAGCGGTGATGTCGGCGGCAAGCCGTTCCTTGGCGAGCTTCGGCATCTTGGCATCCTTGACTGGCGCAAGATCGACCGGTTGGTCACCGACAACAACCACGGCAACCATGCCCATGCCGAAATGTGGCGTGCACTTGAAGACATAGGCGCCGGCCTGGTCGACGGTGACCGAAAGCTCCTGGTTCATCTTGCCCTTGATGGCGGGAACACCTTCCGGCGTCAGGCCTACGATCGAGACCACGTCATGCCCCTTGTCGGCCGGCACGAATTTGATCGTGTCACCAAGCTGCGCCTTCACGGCAGCCGGCTCGAAGACCATCGCCTGCCCGTCGGCGCCCTTGTTGAGCATCTTGATCTCGATTTCCGCACCAAAGGCCGGCGCTGCAAAAAGTGCGGCGAGGGCGGCAAAGGCGAAAGTGGTTTGGCGAGCGTTGCGCATGGGTATCTCCTGCTAGGCAATTTGGTTGCCGCCGTTTTAGGAGACGCTCAAACACCTGGCGTTGACACACCTCAACCGCCGGTGGGCAATGGACAATCTGCCGCAGCTGCGAACTTCTAGGCGCCCTCGCAGCGCATCTTTTCCTCCCAGTGCCGGCGGCAGAGCGAAACGTATTTTTCGTTTCCGCCGACCTCCACCTGCGCGCCCTCGCGAACGAGGTTGCCTTCGGCATCGAGCCGCACGACCATGGTTGCCTTGCGACCGCAAAAGCAGATGGTGCGCACCTCGCGCAACTCGTCGGCAATCGCCAGCAACTCCAGCGATCCGGGAAACAGCTTGCCCTGGAAGTCGGTCCGCAACCCATAGGCCATCACCGGAATGCCGACATGGTCGGACACGCGCGCCAGCTGCCAGACCTGCTCCGATGTCAGGAACTGCGCCTCGTCCACGAAGACACAGGCGAGCGGCTCGCGCGCGTGCATTTCCTTGATCGTCTCGAACAGGTCGTCGGAACTGCTGAAGGGGATGGCGTCGGAGGACAGGCCGATTCGCGAGGCCACCTTGCCCTGCCCTGCGCGATCATCCAGCGCGGCCGTGAAGATCGCCGTGCGCATGCCCCTTTCCTGGTAGTTATAGGAGGCTTGCAGCAACATGGTGGACTTACCAGCATTCATCGTGGCGTAGTGGAAGTAGAGCTTGGCCATGCCCGGTTTCTGATCGCATTTCAGCGCCGGGAAAAGTCGCCGCGGGCACAACCCACAGAAAACTGGGATCCCCTATGGGGCAGTGGCTGCAGCACGCTGTACCCCCGATGTCGCAAAGACACCGGGAATGCGCGCGGATGCGCGCGCTTGCGCCATTCCTCAGGATATTGATAATGGCGGGAACCCAGAAAAATCAGAGGGAGCATACAGCATGCGCGTCGACACCTTCCTGAAAACGGCCGTGGCCGCCGCCTCGCTTCTTGCGATCGCCGGCACGGCGAATGCAGCAGAACCAGAGGCTTGCCAGACCGTCCGCATCTCCGACGTCGGATGGACCGATCTCGCCTCGACCAACGGCAGCTTCGTGACGATCCTCAAGGCTCTGGGTTACAAGCCAGACGTCAAGACGCTCGGCGTGCCGGTGACCTATTCTTCCATGAAGAACAAGGACATCGATGTCTTCCTCGGCAACTGGATGCCGGCCCAGGCGGGCGCCATTAAGGCCTACCTGGACGACAAGTCCATCGAAACCATTACCGTGAACCTCGAAGGCGCCAAGTACACGCTCGCCACCAATGCTGCCGGCGCCAAGCTCGGCATCAAGGACTTCAAGGATATCGCCCAGCACAAGGATGCCCTCGAAGGCAAGATCTACGGGATCGAGCCGGGCAACGAAGGCAACGGCATGATCGTCGACCTGATCGACAAGGACACCTTTGGCCTCAAGGGCTTCCAGGTGGTGGAGTCGTCCGAGCAGGGCATGCTGACGCAGGTTTCGCGCGCCGACAAGGAAGACAAGCCGGTGATCTTCCTCGCCTGGGCGCCGCATCCGATGAACGTCGCGCACGAGATCACCTATCTCGCCGGTGGCGACGACACCGTTTTCGGCCCAGATTTCGGTGGCGCGACCGTCTACACGGTTGCCCGCGGCGGTTATGTCAACGAATGCCCGAACGTCGGCACGCTTCTCAAGAACATGAAGTTCTCGCTCGACATGGAAAACGCCATCATGGGCAGCATCCTCAACGATGGCGAGGACAACGAGAAGGCTGCAAAAGCCTGGCTGAAGGCCAATGGCAGCGTCGTCGAGCCGTGGCTTGCCGGCGTCACCACCTTTGACGGCCAGGACGGTCTCGCGGCCGTCAAGAAGGAGCTTGGCCTCTAAGCCAGATCCATGAGCCGGAGCCGCCCGTCGCTGCTCCGGCACCCGCCCTTTCTTTCTCTCAAAATGGCAGGTCTGCGTGGATTGGATCGAAGAGCACCGTATTCCCATAGGCGCCTGGGCGAAGTCAGTCGTTGATTGGCTGACGACCAATGGCTACTGGTTTTTCAGGTGGCTGTCGTCCACCTTGTCGTCGGTCATCGACGGCCTTTTATGGCTTCTGCAGGCCCCTCACCCGCTGGTGGTGATGGCGATCTTCGCAGGCCTTTCTTATGCGCTACGGCGCTCCATCCCGCTCGCGCTCTTCACCTTTGCCGGCTTCCTGTTCATCTTCAACCAGGGCTATTGGGAAGAAACGACGCAGACGCTCGCGCTCGTCAGTGCAGCAACGGCCGTCAGCATGCTGATCGGCGTGCCGCTCGGCATCGCCGCGGCCCGACGCGAATGGCTCTACAGCGCCATGCGTCCCGTGCTTGACCTGATGCAGACGCTGCCAAGCTTCGTGTACCTCATCCCGGCGCTCATCCTGTTTGGCCTCGGCATGGTCCCCGGCCTCATCGCCACGGTCATCTTCGCCATCCCCTCGCCGATTCGCCTGACCCGTCTCGGCATCATCTCGACGCCGACGGCCTTGACGGAAGCCGCCGTCGCTTTCGGCGCGACGCCCGGGCAGGTGCTGCGCAAGGTCGAACTGCCCTATGCGACGCCGCAGATCATGGCGGGCCTGACGCAGACCATCATGTTGTCCTTGTCGATGGTCGTCATCGCGGCCCTGGTCGGCGCGAACGGCCTTGGCGTTCCAGTGCTTCGCGCGCTGAACACTGTGAACGTAGCCCGCGGCTTCGACTCCGGTCTCTGTATCGTCATTCTCGCGATCATCCTCGACCGCATGTTCCGCACGTCGGGAGGTAGCGCATCATGAGCCACCAGAACAGCGCCGCCACCATGTCCGCCGCTCCGTCAGAACAGGCAAAGGACTGCGTCGTCTTCGACCGCGTTGACATCATCTTCGGGGCCAAGCCGGAGCGTGCCCTGCCTCTCGTGGACCAGGGCAAGACGCGTGACGAGATCAGCGCCGAGACCGGCATCGTGCTCGGCGTCGCCAATGCCTCGCTCTCGATCCGCGAGGGCGAGATCGTCGTCCTCATGGGCCTTTCCGGCTCGGGCAAGTCGACCCTGCTGCGCGCCGTCAACGGGCTTGCCCCGGTGGTCCGCGGAAGCGTTAGCGTGCAGACGCCGTCCGGCCCGGTCGATCCTTATACGGCAAGCCCCAAGACGCTGCGTGACCTTCGCATGCACAGCGTCTCGATGGTGTTCCAGCAGTTCGGCCTCCTGCCCTGGCGCACGGTGGCTGAAAATGTCGGCTTCGGCCTCGAACTCGCCGGCATCGGTGAAGCCGAGCGCAAGAAGCGTGTCGATGAGCAACTCGAGCTCGTCAACCTCGACACCTGGGCAGACCGCAAGGTCGGCGAGCTCTCTGGCGGCATGCAGCAGCGCGTCGGCCTGGCGCGCGCCTTTGCCACCGGCGCGCCGATCCTGCTGATGGACGAACCCTTCTCGGCGCTCGACCCGCTGATCCGAACCCGGCTTCAGGACGAGTTGCTGGAATTCCAGCGGCGCCTCAAGAAGACGATCCTTTTCGTCAGCCACGACCTCGACGAGGCCTTCCGCATCGGCAACCGCATCGCCATCATGGAAGGCGGCCGGATCATCCAGTGCGGCACGCCGCAGGAGATCGTCCGCGCCCCGGCCGACCAGTATGTCGCGGATTTCGTGCAGCACATGAATCCGATCACCATGCTGAGCGCCAGCGACGTCATGCGGCCCGGCATCAACGAGACGTCCGGCGCGGCACGCTTTTCGGCGACCGCAACGCCAACCACACCGCTCGTCGATGTGCTCGATGCCCTCGCCCGCCAGCCGGGAGCGATCGGCGTCGTGGACAACGGCGTCATCATCGGCACGATCGACGCGGACGACATCATTGCCGGGCTGACGCGCCACCGCCGCCGGCACGAATGACACCGGACGGATGACCAGCGAGAACGACATCAAAGCCGAGGGCGACAAGCCCAAGGTGATCCGTGACACCGATGACGAGGCGCGCCGTCTGGCGCGCACCCTCGTGCGCGGCGCCCGCTACATGGCGCTTGCCGTTCTTGATCCGGAAACCGGCTTCCCCTCCGTCAGCCGTGTGCTTACCGGAACGGATATCGATGGCGTGCCTGTGATCCTCGTCTCCGCCCTTGCCAGTCATACAAAGGCGCTGCGCGCCGATCCTCGCTGCTCGCTGCTGGCCGGCGAACCCGGCAAGGGCGATCCGCTCGCCCATCCGCGCATCACCGTGCAGTGCATCGCAGAACCGGTGAGCCGGGAAACGCCGCAGCACGAACGCCTCCGGTCGCGTTTCCTCAACCGCCACCCGAAGGCGGCGCTCTATGTCGATTTCGGTGATTTTCAGTTTTTGCGAATCACGCCGCAGACTGCCGCGCTCAATGCCGGCTTCGGCCGTGCATACATTTTGCCCGGCTCGGACCTCGTCATTGCTGAACCGGCAGACGGGGAAGAGTGGCGGCAGCTGGAAGAAAAGCTCTCCACCATGACCGCCGAGGCTGCCGCTGTTGCGGCCCATCTGGGGCGCCACGAGAGCCCTAACTGGCGCTTTGGAGGCCTGGATCGCAGCGGTTTTGAGCTGATTTGTGGCGATATCCTCCTCCGGCACGAGTTCGATGAACCGGCCGTATCGCCCGAGGCCGTGCTTAACCATATTTCGGCTTTCGCTAATACGCGGTGACGCCCTACCTAAATTTTAGGTATATACAATCGTCTAAGACACTTGTTATTTCTTACCCATCATTAAGGATGTTTTTGAGCGGGGGGCCGCTATGAAGACGAGGGGACACAGCTGATGAACACGATGGAACTATCCGAGCACTCAACCGCAGCCGCAGGCCTGCTCTCTGCCATGGCAAACCCGAAGCGGTTGATGATCCTTTGCTGCCTCGTAAAGGGCGAAGTGGCCGTCGGCGCCTTGGCAAACCAGGTTGGGCTGAGCCAGTCGGCTCTTTCGCAGCACCTGTCGAAGCTGCGTGCGCAGAAGCTCGTGAAGACGCGTCGTGACGCACAGACCATCTATTACTCCAGTTCCTCCGAGCAGGTCCTGAAGGTGCTCGAGACGCTCGAAGACATCTACTGCACGGTAGAACAGAAGACGTCCGTCGCCGCCTGAAACAAGGCCGCGACCTGATTTGGTGAATACATGAGATGTTGAGGGGCAGCAGGAATGCGGGCCCTCAAACGTTTGGGCGGCAGGTAGAGCTGCCGCAACCGGGCGTCGCGGGCATGATCTCGAAACCCGTTGACGCTTTCATTCTCCTTGATAATTTGACCATCCAGTCAAAAGACGGCGACAGCCGCCGAGGGGAATAGGCCACCCGAAATCGATGGCCGCGGAGATCTTTATGTCCAATCGTCTCAACACCACGCCGAACGATCTTCGTGCGTTCTGGATGCCGTTCACAGCCAACCGCCAGTTCAAGCAGGAACCGCGGATGTTCGTCGGCGCCAAGGACATGCACTACACCACGCATGACGGGCGCCAGGTGCTCGATGCGACGGCTGGCCTCTGGTGCGTGAACGCCGGTCACTGCCGCCCGAAGATCACCGAAGCGATCCGCGAACAGGCAGGAGAACTGGACTATGCGCCAGCCTTCCAGCTCGGCCACCCGAAGGCCTTCGAGCTTGCCAACCGGCTGGTGGACATCGCGCCGGAAGGCATGAACCACGTGCTTTACACCAATTCCGGCTCCGAGTCGGTGGAGACGGCGCTCAAGGTGGCACTCGCCTACCATCGCGTGAAGGGCAACGGCTCGCGCTTCCGTCTGATCGGCCGCGAGCGCGGTTACCACGGCGTCAACTTCGGCGGCATTTCTGTGGGCGGCATCGTCGCCAACCGCAAGATGTTCGGCACGCTACTGACCGGCGTCGATCACATACCGCACACCCACCTTCCGGGCCAGAATGCGTTTACCCGCGGCCAGCCGGAACATGGCGGCGATCTCGCGACGGAACTCGAACGCATCGTTACCCTGCATGATGCGTCGACCGTGGCGGCCGTCATCGTCGAGCCGGTTGCCGGCTCCACCGGCGTCCTCATTCCGCCGAAGGGCTACCTCCAGAAGCTGCGCGAAATCTGCACCAAGCACGGCATCCTGCTGATCTTCGACGAAGTCATTACCGGTTTCGGCCGCCTCGGCGCGCCGTTTGCCGCCCAGTATTTTGACGTGAAGCCGGACATCATCACCACCGCCAAGGGTCTGACCAACGGCGTCATCCCGATGGGTGCGGTGTTCGTCACCTCCGAGATCCATGATGCCTTCATGAACGGTCCGGAGCACATGATCGAGTTCATGCACGGCTACACCTATTCCGGCAACCCGATCGCATCCGCCGCTGGCCTCGCAACGCTCGAGACCTACAAGGAAGAAGGCCTCTTTGAGCGCGCCCGCGACATCGCGCCTTACTGGGAAGACGGCCTGCATTCGCTGAAAGACCTGCCGAATGTCATCGACATCCGCAATCTCGGCCTGATCGGCGGCATCGAGCTTGATCCGATTGCGGGCGAGCCCACCAAGCGTGCCTTCACCGCCTTCCTGAAGGCTTACGAGAAGGGCCTGCTGATCCGCACCACCGGCGATATCATCGCCATGTCGCCGCCGCTCATCGTCGAGAAGCACCATATCGACGAGATCTTCGGCAAGCTGCGCGAGATCCTCTCAAACAGTATCTGAGCCTCGACTTCGAGAGCAGGCGGGGCATCCCCTGCCTGCTCTCCCTGCTTCACTGCATGCTTCATCGCCAAGAGACGCGGATGCGGATTGCCTCGCGCGCCGCCCCACTCGACGGCCTGCGAAAGAGCCTCTACAGAAGGCGCTCGCATCTGCCAGTGTCAGCCGTGTCCGGCACAGCCTGGCCTACCCCTCTTCCGATTGTTTGAGCCCGCCCCCGGAGGGTCGCATGCTTCGTCGTTTCTTTTCCTATTACGCGTCATACAAGTCGCTGTTCTTCCTCGATTTCGGCTGCGCCGTGCTGGCCGGCCTGCTGGAGCTCGGCTTCCCGCTCGCGGTTAAATATTTCGTCGATGACCTTCTGCCGGCGCAGGAATGGGGCTGGATTGCCGCAGCCTCCGCCCTGCTGCTCGTCGTTTATGTCGTCAACACGGGGCTGATGGCGGTCGTCAACTACTGGGGCCACGCGCTCGGCATCTCGATCGAGACCGACATGCGGCGCCAGGCCTTCGATCATATCCAGAAGCTGTCCTTCCGTTATTTCGACAACAACCGCACCGGCCAACTGATTACCCACGTCACCAAGGACCTGGAAGAGGTTGGCGAAGTGGCGCACCACGGCCCGGAAGACCTGTTCATCGCGATCATGACCTTCATCGGCGCCTTCATCCTGATGTTCACGGTCAACTGGAAGCTGGCGCTGCTCACCACCGCCATCGTGCCGTTCATGACCTGGCTCGTCAGCAAATACGGTGCACGCATGACCACGAACTGGCGCAACCTCTTCCGCCAGGTGGGCGACTTCAACACCCGCGTGCAGGAAAGCGTCGGCGGCATTCGCGTCGTCAAGGCATTTGCCAACGAGGAATACGAAAAACAGCTGTTTGCCGCCAACAACGAAAGCTACAAGACCACCAAGCTCAACGCCTATGCCTATATGACGGCGAGCATCACCATGAGCTACCTCAGCACCCGGCTCGTGCAACTGATGGTCATGCTGGCAGGAACCTGGCTCGTCATCTCCGGCGAACTCAGCTATGGCGGCTTTGTCGGCTTCCTGCTGCTCGTCAACGTCTTCTTCCGGCCGATCGACAAGATCACCTCGGTGATCGAGACCTATCCGAAGGGGATCGCGGGCTTCACCCGCTTTGCCAATCTCATCGACACCGCACCCGACATCGCCGACCGTCCGAATGCGAAGGTCGTGGATCACCTGACCGGGGCCATCGAGTATCGCGACGTCAGCTTCAGCTATGATGGCAAGGGCAAAGTCTTCAACCACTTGAACCTCAAGATCTCGCCCGGCGAAACCGTCGCCTTCGTTGGTGCCTCGGGTGCGGGCAAAACTACCCTCTGTTCGCTGCTGCCGCGGTTCTACGAGGTCGACAGCGGCTCGATCCTGATCGACGGCATCGACATCCGCGACATGACGCAGGCGTCGCTGCGCAGCCAGATCGGCATCGTCCAGCAGGACGTCTTCATGTTCGGCTCGACGATCCGTGAAAACATCGCCTATGGCCGGCTTGGCGCGAGCGAAGCGGAAATCCTGGCGGCGCTGCGGCGCGCCTCACTGGAAGAATTCGTGCTGTCGCTGCCGCAGGGCCTCGATACCCCAACCGGCGAGCGCGGTGTGAAACTCTCCGGTGGCCAGAAGCAGAGGCTTGCGATCGCCCGCATCTTCCTCAAGAACCCGCCAATCCTGATCCTCGACGAAGCCACCTCGGCGCTGGACTCGGCCACGGAACTCAGCATCCAGCAGGCGCTTGGCGAACTTTCCAAGGGGCGCACCACGCTGGTCGTGGCGCACCGCCTCGCCACCATCCGCAACGCCGACCGGATCGTCGTCATGGGCCCGCAGGGCATTCTGGAGGAAGGCAGCCACAGCCAGCTGTTGCGGATGAATGGTGCTTACGCCCGCCTGCACGAAGCGCAGTTTGGCGCGGTAGCCTAACAATAAAAAAGGAGGCGACTTCATCAGCCGCCTCCTTCGCTTCTTCCCTCAGTCTGCTCAGGCCTTGAAGAAGGCCAGCAGGTCGGCGTTGATCACATCGGCATGGGTCGTAGCCATGCCATGCGGGAAGCCTTCATACACCTTCAGCGTACCGTTCTTCAAAAGCTTCACGGCCAGCAGGGCGGAGTCTTCGATCGGAACGATCTGGTCGTCGTCACCATGCATGACGAGGATCGGGACTTCGATCGCCTTCAGGTCTTCGGTGAAGTCGGTCTCCGAGAAGGCCGCGATGCAATCGTAATGGGCTTTCGCGCCGCCCATCATGCCCTGCCGCCACCAGTTCTGGATGGCGCCTTCCGAAACCTGGGCGCCCGGGCGGTTGAAGCCGTAGAACGGGCCGGCCGGCACGTCGCGGAAGAACTGCGCCCGGTTGGCTGCGAGGGATGCCCGGAAGCCGTCAAACACTTCCATCGGCAGGCCACCCGGATTGTTTTCCGTCTTCAACATGATCGGCGGAACTGCACCGAGCAGCACGGCTTTGGCCACGCGTCCACTGCCACCATACTGCGCCACGTAGCGTGCAACCTCGCCGCCGCCCGTCGAGTGGCCGACATGGATGGCATTCTTGAGGTCGAGTTTGGCGACGAGTTCGGCGACATCGGCCGCATAGGTGTTCATCTCGTTGCCGGTGTCGCTCTGGGTCGAACGGCCGTGTCCGCGCCGGTCATGGGCGATGACGCGATAGCCTTGGTGCAGGAAGAAAAGCATCTGCGCGTCCCAATCGTCGGCAGACAGCGGCCATCCGTGATGGAAAACGATTGGCTGGGCGTCCTTTGAACCCCAGTCCTTGTAGAAGATCTGCGCGCCGTCCTTGGTGGTGATGAAATTGCTGCTCATGGTCCTATCCTTTCAGAGTAAATCTTCGAAGGTAATGCCGTGATGCAAGAGAGGCTTGGGAGCGCCCCTCCTCCATCTTCGTATGGCTCCGCGGCCTCGTCTAGAGGCTGAAACCGTCCTTAACCGTCCGCGATATTTGTTATCGCGATAATTAAAATGTAGCGAGGGCGACGAATAATGTCTACAAAAAACTTTATCGCGATATCATTTTTATGATAGAGGTTTGAAAACACAGGAATTCCGGAGCCCACCATGCCTGCCACCAAGACGCAAGATGCGCCCTATCCGCTCGATGAGCAGCTTTGCTTCACGCTTTACGAGGTGAACATGGCCATCAATCGCGCCTACAAGCCGATGCTGGACGAGATGGGCATTACCTACCCGCAATATCTCGTGCTGAATGCGCTCGCTGAAAAGGACGGCATGACGATCGGCGCCATTGCAAGCCGCCTGTCGCTGGAGTCGAGCACGGTCACGCCGCCGGTCAAGCGCATGGAGCAGGCGGGGCTGGTCGAGCGCCGCCGCAGCAAGGAAGACGAGCGCCAGGTTCATGTCTGGTTGACACCGGCCGGCCGCGAGCTCCTCATGCAAAGTCGCTGCCTTGGAGACACGCTGCTGCGCCGTTCGGGCATGAACCAGCAGGAGTTTGCAAGCTTCAACCGCCAGGTCCAGGGGCTCTTGGCGGCACTTGGCCGCAATGCATGAGCCGAGCCTGACAAGGCTTCGGAATGTCAGGCTTGAAAGCTTTGTTCACCTTCATCTTTTCGTGAAACGACAAAAGCTGCGGTCGCTTTGTTATGTTCTTGCGAAAAGCCTCATGAAATCTTAAGCGTTGTTGCCGCCAGCCGAAAGCCAAACATGGCTCGGCACAGCTTCGACCGCATCGCCCTCCTGTGGGTTGGCTCGGCACACGCAAGACTGACCTCAAGCGAAACCGGAGACAGACAGGGCTGACTGTGGCGTTACGCCAGGCCAAGAATGGCCGATCCAAGGAGACTGAAAATGAACCTCAAGACCTTCCTCGGGGCAACTGCCCTCGCTTCGCTTCTCTCCGCACAACTCGCTCACGCTGAAATCGTCATCGGACTGATCGCGCCGCTGACCGGCCCCGTCGCCGCTTACGGCGACCAGGTCAAGAACGGCGCCGAAACCGCCATTGCCGAGATCAACAAGAACGGCGGCATCCTCGGCGAACAGGTGGTCCTGAAGACAGCGGACGACGCTGCCGAACCGAAGCAGGGTGTATCCGCTGCAAACCAGATTGTTGGCGAAGGCATTCGCTTTGTCATCGGCCCGGTCACCTCGGGTGTTGCCATGCCGGCCTCCGACGTTCTCGCCGAAAACGGCGTCCTGATGGTCACGCCGACGGCGACCACCCCTGACCTCACCACTCGTGGCCTCACCAATGTCCTGCGCACCTGCGGCCGTGACGACCAGCAGGCCGTTGTTGCCGCTGATTACGTGCTGAAGAACCTCAAGGACAAGAAGGTCGCCATCATCAACGACAAGGGCGCCTACGGTAAGGGCCTGGCCGACGCCTTCAAGGCTGCCATCAATGAAGGCGGCATGAAGGAAGTCGTCGATGAAGCCGTAACCGCCGGCGAAAAGGACTTCAGCGCGCTCACCACCCGCCTCAAGTCGGCTGGCGTCGAAGTCATCTATTTCGGCGGTTACCACCCGGAAGGCGGCCTGCTCGCCCGCCAGCTGAACGATCTTGGCGTCAAGGCGACGATCATCGGCGGTGACGGCCTGTCGAACAGCGAATACTGGAATATCGGCACCGAAGCTGCAGCCGGCACGCTCTTTACCAACGCGTCCGACGCGACGAAGAACCCGGACTCAAAGGCTGCTGCCGATGCGCTCGCTGCTCGCAACATCCCGGCTGAAGCCTTCACGCTGAACGCCTATGCAGCTGTTGAAGTACTGAAGGCCGGCATCGAAAAGGCCAAGACGGCCGAAGATGCGGAAGCCGTTGCTGCCGCACTGAAGACCGGCGAACCGATCCCGACCGCCATCGGCAAGCTGACCTATGGCGAGACGGGGGACCTCACCTCGCAGAGCTTCTCCGTCTTCAAATGGGAAAACGGCAAGATCGTTGCCGCCGAATAAGGCGTCTTATAATCTGAAAACATGAGCGGGCGCCTACGGGCGCCCTCTTCATCTCTGCGTTGGCGGCAAGCTGCATTCTGCGAAGAATACGGCCAGCAAAACCGTCGCGGATGTTCGACTTCGTCTTTCGCCCAAGGTGACCGCGTGACCCAGAACCAGCCCCATCCTTCCGCTGAAGGCATCCTCGCCGCGTCCACCCGTATCGATCCGATCTTCACCAACAGCCCGCTGATCTCGCAGGAAACCGCCAACACGGCGCTGGGCCTGCGCCTTCTTGCCAAGGTTGAGACGCTGAACCCGATCCGCTCCTTCAAGGGTCGCGGCACCGACTGGTGGATGCAGAACGAACCGGCAGGCGATCATGCCGTCGTTTCCGCCTCGGCCGGCAATTTCGGACAGGGGCTTGCTTATGCAGGGCGGGCGCACGGCCGCAAGGTGGTGATCTTTTCTGCCACGACGGCCAATCCCGGCAAGGTCGAGGCCATGCGCCGGCTGGGCGCCGAGGTGCGCCTGGAAGGTGCGGATTTCGATGCCGCAAAGGCTGCCGCGCGTGCTTATGCCGAGGCTCACAACTGCCCCTTTGTCGAGGATGGCAACCTGAAGACCATTGCCGAGGGTGCCGGCACCATTGCGCTCGAGATCACCGGGCGCCTGGAGCGCGACGGGGTTCAACTCCACGCCATCATCGTGCCGCTCGGCAACGGCGCGCTGCTCACCGGCATCGGCGCCTGGATCCGCGCCAAGGCGCCCGGCTGCAAGGTGATTGGTGTTGTCGCATCCAATGCACCCGCCATGAAGCAGTCATGGGAAACCGGCCGGCTCATCTCCACCGAAACCGCTGCCACGGCCGCCGATGGCATCGCGGTACGCGAATGCGTGCCATACGCGCTCGACTGCATGCGCGACACTGTGGACGAAGTCTGGGAGGCAAGCGAGGCCGCCATCCGCAATGCCCGGGATTTCTGCCTCACCCACTATGGGCTGGTGGTCGAGGAAGCAGGCGCCGCTGGCATCGCCGGTCTTCTGGAGAATGGCGGGAGCCTGAAGGGCAAGACCGTTGCCACCGTCCTTTGTGGCGGCAATGTCCGCAGCGAAAACGCCTGACGTCACCGGGCTTCCGAGCGCCTCTCCCCGTTTGCCGCCTGACCCGCTAGGTTAGGCGACTGAATCAGCGTGAGGAGCCTGCCCATGACCACCCGCCTCGAAACACTCATCGACCAGGGCACCGGCCGTGAACCTGCCGACATCGTGCTGAAGGGCGGGCGCTTCTTCGATCTCGTCACCGGCGAACTGGTGGCCTCGGACATCGCGATCTGCGGCGACCGCATCGTCGGCACCTGCGGCCGTTATGTCGGCAAGACCGAGATCGACATCACCGACAAGATCGTCGTGCCCGGCTTCATCGACACGCATCTGCACATCGAGTCCTCGCTCGTCACGCCGCATGAATTCGATCGCTGCGTCCTGCCCTACGGTGTCACCACCGCCATCTGCGATCCGCACGAGATCGCCAACGTCATCGGCACCGAGGGCATCCAGTTCTTCCTGGATTCGGCCGAACAGACGATCATGGACATCCGCGTGCAGCTGTCGTCCTGCGTACCGGCAACGCATCTGGAAACGGCCGGCGCCGATCTGCCGATCAAAAAGCTCCTGCCCTTCCGCGACCATCCGAAGGTGATCGGGCTCGCCGAGTTCATGAACTTCCCCGGCGTGATCCACAAGGACCCGATCTGCCTTGCCAAGCTTGACGCCTTCTACGACGATCATATCGATGGCCACGCGCCGCTCCTGCGGGGCAATGACCTGAACGGCTATCTCGCCGCCGGGATCCGCACCGAACACGAATGCACCACCGCCGAGGAAGCGCTCGAAAAGATCCGCAAGGGCATGCATATCCTGGTGCGCGAAGGTTCGGTTTCAAAGGACCTGCACGCGCTGATGCCGATCATCACCGAGCGCCTGTCGCCTTACCTCGCGCTCTGCACAGACGACCGCAACCCGCTCGACATCGCCGAACAAGGCCATCTCGACTACATGATCCGTACCGCGATCGCCCACGGTGTCGAGCCGCTCGCCGTGTATCGCGCCGCCTCAATCTCCGCCGCACGCGCCTTTGGCCTGCGCGACCGCGGCCTTGTCGCGCCCGGCTGGCGCGCTGACCTCGTGGTGGTCGATAGCCTGGAAAACTGCAAGGCGGACATCGTTTTCTCCGCCGGCCGCAAGGTCACCAACGAACTTTTCGCCACCCGCAAGCCGGTTGCCCCGGTCGGGCTCGACAGCGTCAAGGCGCGGCCGGTACAGGCCATGCATTTCGGCGTACCGGCAACGGAAGGCGAAACGCCTGTCATCGGCGTCATGCCCGGCAAGATCATCACCGAGCACCGCCGCTACCGCCTGCCCGCCTCCGGCAACCAGACTGGCGTCGATCTCGACCGCGACATCATCAAGGTTGCCGTCATCGAGCGGCACGGCAAGAACGGCAACCATGCCAACGGCTTCGTCCAGGGCTTCGGCTTGAAGAAGGGTGCGATCGCCTCCACCGTCGGCCATGACAGCCACAATATCTGCGTCGTCGGCGTCAACGAGGACGACATGGCGCTCGCCGCCAACCGCCTTGGGGAAATTCACGGCGGCTTCGTCGTGGTCGAGGACGGCAAGGTGACCGGCGAGATCGCGCTTCCGGTCGCCGGCCTCATGAGCCTTGAGCCTTATGAAGTGGTTCGCGACACGCTGCACGGCTTGAGGAAAGCCGCCTATGCCCTTGGAACGACTCTCGAAGAGCCGTTCCTGCAGGTTGCCTTCCTGCCCCTGCCCGTCATCCCGCACTTGAAGATTTCGGACAAGGGCATGGTCAATGTCGACAAGTTCGCGCTGATCTAGCTCAGGCTGCCGGGGGAAACATCCAGCCAAACCGGTTCGATGATCTACTTCCGCCGCAGCACCATGCCGGCGTGGTAGAGCACGTCGTCACGGAAGTCGCCGTCGGCGGTAAAGCCCGTATCGTCCTTGTAGTCGATATGGTCGCCATTCACCCAATACTGGCCCTCGTATGCCCGTTCGCGTGTGCCGCGGGCTTCGACATAACGTCCGTTGGGCAAGAGTTCATGGCGGATGTTGTTGTCGTCGGTCACCCACATGCCGACATAAGGGTGGTTGGTCATGCGCTTTTCCTCTTGCTTGATGTCGTGCGCCAGCACGGTGATTGCGGAAATGAAGCCGAAGGCAGCCACCACGGCTGCCAGGGCAAGCGTCCTGCGAATGGGGAGGCTAACCATCGAGATAGTCCCTCCTCAGCTTGCGTTCGCGCCGTGCATTTGCCTTTGCGGACGTCCATCCGAAGTAAGCGTGCAGCAAGCGGGTGACGTGTCGGTCGAACCAGCGGGCAACCCACCGGAAAGGGCTTTCGAGCAGGCATTGAAACTGTGCCATCACCGTCTCCTCTACGTTCAGGTTCGTATTCGGACGAGACGGAATATGAGCGAGAAGCTGCAGCAGACGGTAGACCAGTTCTCCGACATGATTGCACGATCCTCCAGACAGCATTTGTAACGGGCACGGCTACCACCTATCTCCCCACCAACAGGGATGGCGATCGCGATCCTCTACCCGCACCCGAAAGGAAGGGATCATGCAGGACAAGCTTGCCCAACTCGCAAAGCTGGTTGCACAAAACACCACGGCCGACGGCGTCTTTCCAACCGCCGTTCCGCGCCTGTCGGTGATCCGCATGTCGAGCCCCACCGAGCCGCTGCACACGCTTCACCAGCCGGCGGTCTGCGTCATCGTCCAGGGCGCCAAGCAGGTCATGGTGGCGGAGGAGGTTTATCGTTACGAGCCGGGGCAATATCTCGTCGTGTCGGTGGACATGCCGGTGACCGGCCAGATCATCGAAGCCACCCGCGACGAACCTTACCTCTGCCTGCGGCTCGATCTCGACCTGAAACTCCTGGGCGACATGCTGGTCGAGATGCCGGATGCCTTCGGCACTTCCTCGGGCCGCTGCAAATGCGTCGGCGTCAGCCGCACCACGCCGGACTTCCTGGATGCAGCGCTGCGGCTGGCGCAACTCGTTGACCGCCCGACAGAGATCGCCTTCCTCGCACCGCTCATCGAAAGGGAGCTGATGTTCCGCCTACTCCAGGGCGGCCAAGGCCAGATGCTGCGCCAGATCCTGGCGCCGGAAAGCCGGTTGCAGCAGGTCACCCGCGCCATCAACTGGATCCGCGAAAACTACGCCGCGCCGTTCTCCATCGAACAGGTGGCAAGTGCCGCACGCATGAGTTCGTCCGCGCTGCACCAGCATTTCCGCGAGGTGACATCCATGAGCCCGCTGCAATACCAGAAGCAACTGCGTCTCCAGGAAGCCCGCCGGCTCATCCTCGCCAAATCCATGGATGCCGCAACCGCTGCCCATCGCGTCGGTTATGACAGTCCTTCGCAATTCAGCCGCGAATACCGCCGCCTGTTCGGGGCACCGCCGATCCAGGACATTTCCCGCCTGCGCGGCCAACCGGCGGCCTACGCCCAGGCCTGAACTAAAAATATTCAACCATTCGGTTGACAATAAAATCCTGCGGCTGCATATTCAACCACATGGTTGAATTATACACACCGCAGATCGACAACGTCTTCCACGCCCTGAGCGACGCCACGCGGCGGCGCATGTTGCGGGAACTGGCCAGTGGCGAGCGCACCGTGAGCCAGCTTGCCGAGCCGCACGAGATGTCGCTTGCAGCCGCTTCCAAGCACATCAAGGTGCTGGAAGGCGCCGGCCTCATCCGCCGCGAGGTCAATGGCCGCACCCATATCTGCCGGTTGGAACCCGGGCCGCTGGCAAGCGCCCATGAATGGCTCGGCTTCTACGAGCGCTTCTGGACGAGCCGCCTCGATGCGCTGGAGCGTCTTCTTCGCGACGAAGATGCCCGAAACGCTGCCGGGCAAGTCAAGCAAACCTCATCCGACAAACCGAAAGCCAAAAAGGGAGAAGAGCAATGAACGACATGACGCATGCCAGCCCATACGGCACCATCACAGAACCGCTCGCGCTCACCATCCAGCGCAAGCTGCCCGGCCCCATCGATCGCATCTGGGCTTACCTGACGGAGAGCGACCTGCGCCGCCAGTGGCTCGCGTCGGGCACCATGCCGGGAGAAGCCGGCGCCCCGTTCCAGCTCACCTGGCGCAACGACGAACTGGCGACCTCGCCCGAAGGCCGGCCGGAAGGTTTTCCCGAAGAGCACAGCATGGAGAGCGAAGTTCTCGTGTTCGAGCCGCCGCACCGCCTCGTCTTCGCCTGGCCGCCGCAGGGCGAGGTCAGCTTCGAACTCCGGGCCGTCGGCAATGACGTGCTGCTCACCCTCACCCACAAGCGCATCTCCGACCGCCGCAACATGGTGATGATCGGCGCCGGCTGGCACATGCATCTCGATATCCTTGTGGCCCGCGCCAGTGGCGCCGAGCCTCCCTCCTTCTGGCAGGGTTGGAGCCGCCTCAGGGACGAATATGAAGGCCGCATCCCGGCCTGATACCGGCTCCAGCCCCCGGCCAAGCTAGACCAGAACCAGATGGAGGAGATCATGAGCAGGCCCTATGCGGGCGGCTGCGCCTGCGGCGCTGTCCGCTACACATGCGAGGGAGAACCGGTGGCGATGGTGGACTGCCAGTGCCGCCAGTGCCAACGCCAGACCGGCGGCGGCCATGGCTCCTACCTGACCTTCGCCGGCACTCCATGGGATGTCCAAGGCACCCCAAACACCTGGAGCGTGACGGGCGACAACGGCACGACCAAGAACGCCGCCTTCTGCGCCACCTGCGGCTCGCCGCTGTTCATCACCTTTCCAGATGTGCCTGGGGTCGTCGCCATCCGCGCCGGAAGCCTCGATGAGCCGGAGCACTACCAGCCGCAACTGGTAACCTGGACCGAGGCCGCGCAGCCGTGGAATCACGTTGATCCCGCGGCCACCAAATTCGCGCGGATGCCGCCCACGGCCTGACGCCCAGAGCTTGGCGCTCAGAGCCTGGCGCAGAACACGTCGAGCGCGTCGAGCTTCGCCACGCCCGCTTCGATACGGGAGGTAAAGCCGGGCAGGTCCACCGGCAGCACGTCGCCGAGCCGTGTCGGCAGCGTGAAATCCTGCGGCTGGCGGGTCAGGTTGAAGACAAACAGTAGCTTTTCGCCGCGCTTTTCGCGCACGAATGCGAGCAGGTCCTGGTTGGTGTCGAGGAAGGTCATGTCGCCGTCGATCAGCGCCGCATGCGCCTTGCGGAACGCCAGCGTCGCCCGATAGTGATCGAGCACCGAATCCGGCATTGCCTCCTGCGCATCCACGGCGCGGCTTGCATGATTCGCCGGCACCGGAAGCCAGGTCTTCGAGCCGGTCGTGAAGCCGGCATGCGGCGCCTGCGCCTCCCACACCATCGGCGTGCGGCATCCGTCACGACCCTTGAAGGCCGGCCAGAAGCGGATGCCATAGGGATCGCGCAGATCCTCGAACTCCAGCTCCGCCTCGGTCAGCCCCAGTTCCTCGCCCTGGTAAAGGCAGATCGAACCGCGCAGCGCCGAAAGCAGCGTGATCGAAAGCTTGGCCACCCGATCCTGCTCTTCCGGCGCCTCGATGAAACGCGTCACGTGGCGAATGACGTCGTGGTTGGAAAAGGCCCAGCAGACCCATCCGTTGCTCACCGTATCGGCCACCGTCGTCATCACGTTGCGGATGTAGCTCGCATCGAAGGCCGGCCCCAGGAAGTCGAAGGTGTAGCACATGTGGAGCTTGTCGTTGCCGGTCGTGTAAAGCGCCAGCGTGTTCAGCGACCGTGGTCCATCGCCGACCTCGCCCACCGTCGCGCGCGCCTCGTAGCTGTCGAGCAGCGAGCGCAGCCGCTTCAGGAACTCGATGTTTTCCGGCTGCGTCTTGTCGTAAAGGTGGTTCTGCATCGAATACGGATTGGTATCCGTTTCCATGCCCGCGCCCTCGGTGTCGTAGACCATCGGCGGGTTGTTGCGCAGTTGCTTGTCGTGGAAATAGTAGTTCACGGTATCGAGCCGGAAGCCGTCCACCCCGCGATCGAGCCAGAAGCGCACCGTATCAAGCATCGCATCCTGCACTTCCGGATTGTGGAAGTTGAGGTCCGGCTGCGAGATCAGGAAGTTGTGCATGTAATATTGCTTGCGCACGCCATCCCATTCCCAGCCCGGCCCACCGAAGATCGACAGCCAGTTGGTCGGCGCCGTGCCGTCCGGCTTGGGGTCGGCCCAGACATACCAGTCCGCCTTCGGGTTGGTGCGGCTCGAGCGGCTTTCGATGAACCACGGGTGCCGGTCGGAGGTGTGGGAGATCACCTGGTCAATGATGACCTTCAGCCCCAGCCGATGCGCCTCCTCCATCATCTCGTCGAAATCGGCGAGCGTGCCGAACATCGGGTCGACATTGCAGTAGTCGGAAACGTCGTAGCCCATGTCGGCCATCGGTGACGTGAAGAACGGCGACAGCCAGATCGCATCGACGCCAAGCGAGGCGACATGCGGCAGGCGCTCGGTAATGCCCCTGATGTCGCCAAGGCCATCGCCGGTCGTATCCTGGAAGGATCGTGGATAGATCTGGTAGATGACCGCGCCGCGCCACCAGTTGGCATCGACCGTCTTCGCCATTTCGCTCGCCATGTTCCGTCTCTCCGGGCTTGTCAATGATCCGGACCCAACCTAGAGCCGTCATGGCAAAAGACAACGCAAAAACAAGGCGTCGATGCCATCTTGCAAGAGGCTCGCCAGAAGCCTATGCGACTGACAGGGCTTATGGAGGACCGGCATGGGCGGCAAGCTTCTTTCGATCGGCGAATGCATGGTGGAACTGTCGCAAGCGGGCGAAGGCCTGCTGCGCAAGGGCTTTGCCGGCGATACCTTCAACACCGCCTGGTACGCCCGCGCATGCCTGCCGGCGGAATGGCTGGTGGATTATTACACCGCCGTCGGCGACGATCCGCTGTCGACCGAAATGCTGACGATGATGAAGGCCGCCGGCATCGGCACGACCGCGATCCGCCGCATCGAAGGCAAGACGCCCGGCCTCTACCTCATCACGCTCAAGAACGGCGAGCGCACCTTCAGCTACTGGCGCGATACGGCCGCCGCCAAAAAGCTTGCCGATGATCCGGATCATCTGCGCGCCGCGATCGAGGGATCGGACGTCGTCTATTTCTCCGGCATCACGCTCGGCATCCTGGCCCCGGGAGCCGTCGATACGCTGCTGGCAGAACTGCGCCGCGCCAAGGCGTGGGGCAAGACGGTTGCCTTCGATCCGAACATCCGCCCGCGGCTTTGGCCGAACAAGGACTACATGCTGAAGACGATCGAGGACGGCGCCCGCGCCGCGACCCTCGTGCTGCCGAGCTTCGATGACGAAACCACCCATTTCGGCGACAAGACCGTCGCTGACACGGTCGCCCGCTACAAGGCGCTCGGCGTCGAAAATGTCGCGGTGAAGAACGGCGCGGAAGGTGCCACGATCAGCTTCGGCACATCGGAGCAGGCCTACGTCCCGGCCGTCGCCGCGACCAATGTCGTGGATACAACGAGCGCCGGCGACAGCTTCAACGGCGCCTTCCTGTCGCGCCTTGTCTGCGGCGTTGCACCCGCAGAGGCCGCCGCTTATGGCGCATCGGTGGCGTCGGTCGTCATCGGCCACCACGGCGCACTGATCAGCCCCGGGCTTCTGCCGGGCTGATCCCTCGCCTCTGCTCTTCTTGAAAGCCTGACTGGAATTACTGCCGCTTCATCAAAGCGGCATCCGGTCTCAGCCGATCTTGCTGTCGCGCCAGAGGAAATACCCGATGCCGCTGAAACCCAGGCATACGGACGCAATAAGACCGGCAATGATCATGTAGTTCTCCTCCAGAAACGGTGCGACACCCTCCTGCGTCGCGAACCATTGTGCGGAGGAGAACACGGAAGCGCTGCGCTGACAAGGTGTCACCGCAGCAAGCCCCGTCTCAGCGCTTCTTTTTGCGCCCTTCGAACGGGTTGTCGCCCGCCTTGAAGTGGATGCGGATCGGCACGCCCGGCATGTTGAAGTCGGCGCGCAGCCCGTTCACGAGGTAGCGGACATAACTTTCCGGCAGCGCGTCAGGCCGCGTGCAGGAGACCATGAATGCCGGCGGGCGAGCCTTCACCTGCGTCATGTACTTAAGCTTCAGGCGGCGACCGGAAACCGCCGGTGGCGGATGCTGGATCTGCGTTCCTTCGAGCCAGCGGTTGAGGCGGGCCGTCGAGATGCGCTTGTTCCAAACCTTGTCGGTCTCGATGATGTTCTGCATCAGTTTGTCGAGACCGTAGCCGGTCTGGCCGGAGATCGGCACGGCACGGATGCCGCGCGCCTGCGGCAGCAACCGCTCGGTCTTTTCGCGCAGGTCTGCAAGCACGGCCTGCGGATCCTCGACCAGGTCCCATTTGTTGAAGGCGAGCACCGCGGCGCGCCCTTCGCGGATCACCAGGTCGACAAGTTGCAGGTCCTGCTTTTCAAACGGGATCGTCGCGTCGAATACGATGACGACCGTTTCGGCAAAGCGGATCGAGCGCAGCGAATCCGCCACCGAAAGCTTTTCAAGCTTCTCCTGCACGCGCGCCTTGCGGCGCATGCCGGCGGTGTCGAACATCTTGATGGTGCGGCCGCGCCAGTCCCATTCCACCGAGATGGAATCGCGGGTAATGCCGGCTTCCGGGCCGGTCAGCAGGCGGTCTTCGCCGAGGAAGCGGTTGATCAGCGTCGACTTGCCGGCATTCGGGCGGCCAATGATGGCAACGCGCAGCGGCTTTGTATCGTCATATTCCGGCTCGGCTTCGTCCTCGGCCTCGTCGCCCAGCACGGAATCGCGCACGTCGACGTCGGTTTCGGCTTCGTCCTCGTCGTCCTTCGGGAAGGCGCGCTCCTCACCGATCGCCTCGACGATCGCGTCACGCAGGTCGATCATGCCTTGGCCGTGTTCGGCCGAAATCGGAACCGGCTCGCCGAGGCCGAGCGTAAAGGCATCGTAGAAACCGCCATCGGAGCCGCGCGCTTCCGACTTGTTGGCCACCAGTACCACCGGCTTGCCGCTGCGGCGCAGCAGTTCGCCGAAGGTCTTGTCGAGCGGCGTGAGACCGGATTTGGCGTCGACCACGAACAGCGTCACATCCGCTTCGTCGATGGCTGCCTCGGTCTGGGCCCGCATGCGGCCTTCGAGTGTCTCCGGTCCCGCTTCTTCGAGGCCTGCGGTATCGATGATGGTGAAGCGCAGGTCCACGAGCTTGGCTGCGCCCGGCCGGCGGTCGCGGGTGACGCCCGGCGTGTCATCGACAAGCGCCAGCTTCTTTCCGACGAGGCGGTTGAAAAGCGTGGACTTGCCGACATTCGGACGTCCGACGATGGCGACTGTGAAGCTCATGGTGTTCCTTGGAGGCCTTTGACAGCCAGTAGTTAGGGTGCCTTGCCCGAAGAGGCGATGTTGTCGAGCATGATCTGGGCGCGGTTTGCGATGTTGCGCGGCGTGGCCGCATCATTGGCGATCTGCTGGTACCACTCCTTGGCCTTCTTGAAGTCACCGGCCTTGTAGGCCGAGAGCCCGAGCGCCTCGCGGGCCGAAGCGGCCAGCGGATTGCCAGGATTGGCCATGGCCTGCACCTGCGCGGCAACCTCGTCATAGCTGCCGGTGTCGATCAGCAGCCATGCGGCACGCATCTTGGCCAGCTCGCGCATTGCCTGCGGCGCCTTTGCGTCATTGCCGACTTCCGCAAAAGCGGCAATCGCGGCAGCGTTGTCGCCCTTGGCCTGGTGAACCGTCGCAGCACGCAGCTTGGCGAGCACCGGATAAGCCCCTGTGCCATCCTTGGCGAGCGCTTCGAAGGCGGCGAGCGCCTCGTCCGGCTTGTTTTCGTTCGCCAGCGTCAGCGCCGCCAGGAACCGGTCACCGGACTGGGAGGAGTTATGCGTCTGCCAGTACTGGTAGCCCTCCTTGGCGATGGCACCACCGACGACAAGCGCGACAACGGCAATCACGACGGGCCTGAATCGCCTCCAGGCGTATTTCATCTGGTCGGAACGAAGTTCCTCATTCACTTCGCGAATAAAACTGTCGTCGCTATTTGCCATCAAGAACTCCGGCCCCAACTGGTCTGCACGCGGCCCATCACGCGGAAAAGCGCCTTCTAGCTTATTTTCCCTGAGATGTAAGGCCCTTCTGGCAAATCTGGCAAAGCTTGTTAACCGGCATGAGGCTAGGAGGCGCCTTTTTTCGTTCCATTCAAAGCTTCGCCTTATTCCGTCACCAGAAGAAGGCAGCCTTCGCGTATCAATCAGGTGCCTCCCATGCGTTCCCCCCTCGCCGCCCTTGCCCTCTGTCTTGCCGCCATCTCCACCCAGGCGATCGCGCAGGACAAGCCCAAGCAACTGGTGATGATTTCGTTTGATGGCGCCGGCGACAACAAACTCTGGCAGCGCAGCCGCGACCTCGGTACGAAAACCAATGCCCGCTTCACCTATTTCCTCTCCTGCACGCTGGTGATCGCCCGCGCTGACGCCAAGCAATACCGCGCGCCGCATGGCAAGCTTGGCCGCTCCAATATCGGCTTTGCCGTGGACAAGGCGGAAGCACGCGCGCGCCTCACCCATGTCTGGCAGGCGCGCGGCGAAGGCCATGAAATCGCCAGCCATACCTGCGGCCACTTCGACGGCAAGACCTGGTCGGTTGCAGACTGGGCGACGGAGATGGCCACCTTTCGCAGCGTGCTGAAGGACGCCTGGAAGGCGAACGAGGCGGCGAATGAAGAGCCCGACGGCTGGAAGGACTTCATCGACAACGAGATCCGCGGCTTCCGCGCACCTTATTTCTCCACCAGCGCCGGGTTGGTCGCGGCCGAAAAGCGCGCCGGCTTCACCTATGACGCGAGCCTCGTCACCAAGGGCCCTGCCATGCCGGAGAAAAAGGAGGGCATCATCCGCTTCGGCCTGCCGCTCATTCCGGAGGGGCCATCGGCCCGTCCACTGATCGGCATGGACTACAATCTGTTCGTCCGCCATTCCGGCGGCTTCGACGACCTGAGCAGATCCGCGGAATTCGAATCCCGCGCCTATTCCGCCTTCCGCGCCGCATTCGACAAGCAATATGCCGGCGACCGGATCCCGCTGCAGCTCGGCTTCCACTTCGTCGAAATGAACGGCGGCGCCTATTGGCGGGCGATGGAGCGGCTGGTGACGGAGGTCTGTGGAATGGCGGACGTTGCCTGCGTCACCTATAGCGAGGCTGTCAGCCTCATCGGCGATCACGCTAAACCGGCTGCCGATTCAGGCCTCTGACCGCGGAAACGAAACGGAGGGGGCGTGGACAATTTCGCCCTCCTGAAAACAACCTTCGTCGCTGCATCAAGCACTTAACCATCGCATCATCTGCTGGTTTTCCACGCCCCTCGGCGAGCGCGCATAATTGCTCTCGTCATCAGATGTGAAACCGGGTTCGCGAACCGGCAGACTGTTCGGGTCGGAAGGCTCGGTTCCGGTGATGGTTGTTTGAAGCGGTCGACGAGGGCTCGGAAATCCTCTGAAAACCGCCAGAACAGCCGGGGCAGGCAAAACCTGATACCCCCAATACCCGAATACCTGCCTGCCCCATTCCCAAGGCCAACATTCCGGTGCTCAGACACTCCGGAACAGAGGCCACAAACGCAAAACCGCGCCGGAGCAAAGTCCGGCGCGGCCAAAACTGCTGTCTTGATTTTCCTCGATCAAGTCGGCCGGTCGGCTTCCAGTTCACCACCCACCGCTTCGCGCTCCAGGTAATGCTGGTCGATATCCGGCAGCGGCTCGTCGTAGATGGCCGCTTCGAAGGCCCGAAGGCGCTTGTGGACGGAGATCAACTCGACGATCGTCGACCAGGAATTGACGAGGAACTGGAACGAGCTCGACACCTGCCCGAAGGCGGAACTGATCTGGTTGAAGGCGCCGAGCGAAACGCTGCCGGCGACCATGGACGGCCCAAGGATCAGCAGCGAGAAGATGCCGTTTGCCTGCAGGTAGGAATAGCGCACCACGTTGAAGTAGACGTAGTGGAAGTAGAGCGTGAAGTAGTTGGTCCGCACCCGGTCGAACAGTTCGCGCACCGTCGCCGGCTGGGCGCGGTCGGCATGGTCTTCGCCGTAAACGAGTTCCTTGCGGTAGGCCGCCTCGACGCGCTGGTTGCGGAACTGCAGGCCCGGCAGGCGGTAGCCGGCGATGATGAGGCAGACCGTTCCGAAGATCGACCAGAAGATCGCCGCCGAAACGAGCGGATGCGGAATGGCGCCGACGATCGGCAGTTCGGTGATGTTGGCCGAGAGCCTCACGAGTACGGGCATGAAGGCGATCAGCGTCATGATGGAGTCGATGAAAGCGACACCCAGCCCTTCCATGATCTGCGAGAAGCGCATCGTGTCTTCCTGCACACGCTGCGAGGCACCTTCGATATGCCGGAGCTTCGGCCAGTGCTCCATGTAGTAGTCGTTCATCGCGTTGCGCCAGCGGAAGATCCAGTGGCTGACGAAGAAGGCGTTGAGCACCGACACGTTCATGCCGAGAAGAGCGAGCCAGGCGAAGCTGCCGACCTGTTCATAGAAGTTTTCGACGGTACTCGTCGTCTGCTTCGACATGATCCCCTGCACATAGTCCCAGAACGGGCCGTACCAGTTGTTGACGGCGACCGAGACCTGCACCTGGAAGTAGACGATGAAGAGGATCAACGCCGAGCCCAGGATGGACCAGCGCTGCCAGGGGTGCGGCGAGTAGAAGTTCCAGAACCCGTAGAACAGCGCCACCGCAATCGTGAAGTAGATGTAGAACCACAGGAACGGCGGTGAGAGAAAGACTGTGAAGCCGATGATCGGTTCGGCACCTGGCGCATCCGGCGGCAGGCCGATCAGGCTGCCGAGGTTATAACCGCCCGCATACCAGACGGCGACCACGATGGCCGCCCAGATCGCCGCAGTTGTGAAGAAGAGTTTGGGACGAGGAAAGAAAGAGTGGAACACGGAGCGTCGGCTTTCCTGAGGTTCGAACGCGCGAACCATTGCGCATGAAGTCGCAGGAAACTATGGCAGATCATAATGCCGGGCAATAACTGCCGCAAAATGTTACACAATTGTAACCCCGGATTATTCCCGTGAAACCACGCGCTATTCCCGCGTGAGCCGCGCCACCGGAACGGAAAGCAGGACCGCGACCACAAGGGTCACCGCCGCCATCACCGTCGGCAGGGTGAAACTGCCGCTCGCCTGCCCCACCCAGCCGGCCACCAGCGGCCCGATGATCTGGCCGGTCCCGAAGGCCGCGGTTATGATCGCAAGCGCCCGACGCGGGCTGTCGGGCGACAGCCGCCGGCCAAGCTGCAGGCCATAGGACGTGATGATCATGAAGGTCGCGCCAAGCAGTAGCCCGCCGACAAGTGCGCCCGCAATCGGCGGCAGCATCACCGAGCCAAGTACGCCGATCGCCTCCAGCCCCATCGCCACGACATAGGTCCAGGCAAATCCCATACGCGTTGCCGCCGGCCGCCAGACGAGAAGCGATGCGGCTGCCGCGATGCCTGTCACGAACCAGGCCAGGAACTCGATCAACGGGCCGGCGCTGGCCATCCGCACGATCGTGACGAGGAAGGTCGCGGTGATCACATAGCCGAAGCCGAAGAAGGTGTAGGAGAGCGTCAGCAGCGCAAGCGGCAGCCGCCACACCAGCCGCGGCTCGGGTCGGCTTGCGGCGCCCGTCGGTTGCCGGGGCAAAAGCCATGCCGCCAGGGCCAGCGCGAGGAGCACAACCACGCCGCTGGCGATCCATTCGCTGCGCCAGCCGTGCGCGCCGTCACCGGCCATCATGTTGATGCCGAACACAAGAGCGGAGGACAAGGCAATGCCGACCCCCACCCCGCCGAAATGCAGCATGTTCACCTCTTCCCGCTCGGCCGCGTAAGGCAGCACCAGCGAGGACGCAAACACCATGGACAAGGCGCTCGCCATGCCTGCGAGGAAACGGATGGCGATGAAGGCGGCGACCGAGGTCGTCGCAGCCATGGCAAACAGCAGAAGCGCGCTTGCAAGCAGCCCCCAGAGCGCCACCTTGCGCTCCCGCCCCGCTGCCCAGCCATAAGCCGAGAGTATGGCGCCTGCGAGATATCCGCCAAAGTTGCCGGCCGCGATTAACCCGGCATTGGCGGCACTGATCGGGATACCGACCATCATGCCGGGCAGGATCGGCGTATAGACGAAGCGTCCAAAACCCATGGCGCTCGCCATGACGATGGTGCCGGAAAGGCCGATCAGCAGCGGGCGGTGGTTTCGGCAGGTCTGTTGAAGCATCCCGGCATAATGCAAGCCTGCGTCGTGAAGGGCAAATCAGCAAATCTCATCGCTGGTTGAACGACGCTGATAGGATCGTCGGATTACCATCGCTCGAAGGAGTCGCGCTGCGGAAACGAATTGATGCGCCGCAATGCGACTTTCGTCTTGTTCCTGACATGAATGAAGCGCACTCTACCCCTGTCGTCATGGTGATGGCGGAGGATTGCCCATGGAACGTGACCTATCGATCAGCGAAGTCCTGAACGATCCATTGATCGCCCAGCTTCTCAAAGCTGATGCGATTGGCCATGCGGCGTTTGCCCAGTTGATGGAGAGCGCAGCGCGCGTCCATATGCGCCAGTTCCTCAACCAGCTCAATGAAGAACGCGTCGACGCCTTCTACCGGAGCGCAGAGATCGCCGCGCAGAAGAACAAGCTGAGCTAGCCTCAGCCCGCTTCCACTTTCACCTCAAGCAGCCAATGTGAGGATCAGCGGCCCGTTGCGGGTCGCAACCACCGTGTGTTCGTATTGCACGGTGAGCGCGCGAGGATCGCTGTAAAGTGTCCAGACGTCGCCGTTGCCACCGTCCTCTGCCCATTCCGCGCCAAGCGACAGGAACGGCTCGACCGTGAACACCAGCCCCTCCTCCATCACCCGCCGCTCGCTGCGGTCCGGCCATGTCGGAATCTCCTTCGGCTCGTCATGCAGCGTCAGGCCGATGCCGTGGCTCGAAAGGTTGGTGATCAGCGTATAGCGGTTCTTTTTGGCGAACGCGCCGATCGCGTTGCCGATGCCGGCGATCGGTTTGCCGGTCTTCACCTGCTGCAAGCCGGTCCAGAGCGCGCGGCGGCCGTCACGGCAAAGTTTTTCGACCTCGCGCGTCACCGGCGGTACCGCGTAGGACGCGCCAGTATCACCGTAGAAGCCGTCCTTCACCGCCGAAACGTCGATATTGACGAGGTCCCCAGCGTGGATCACCCGGTCGCCCGGAATGCCATGCGCCACTTCCTCATTGACGCTGATGCAGGTCGCACCCGGAAACTGGTAGCAGGTCTCCGGCGCCGACTGCGCACCATTGTCTTCGAGAAGCTTGCGGCCGATGTCGTCCAGTTCACGGGTGGTGATCCCCGGCTCCAGCGCCTTGGCCATGGTTTCCACGGCCTGTGCGCAAAGGCGGCCGATTTCCTTCAGCTTCGCCAGTTCGTGTTCGGTGGTGATAACCATGACATGCCTTGCAATTCTTAGTTCGTCAGCGCGGCCGGTTTCGCGCCATCGGCCGAGCCCGTCAATTCTTTTCTGACGATTGGCGCGACTTTCGTGCCGTAGAGTTCGATCCCGCGCATGATCTGGTCATGCGGCATGGGCCCGATTGCCATCTGCAACAGGAAGCGATCCATGCCGAACACCTTGTGGGCGGCGATGATCTTTTCCGCCACAAGTTCCGGCTCGCCGACGAAGAGATTGCCGAGCGGCGAGCGCGCCTGGTCAAAATGCGCCCGGTTCGTGGGACCCCAGCCGCGCTCGCGGCCGATCCGGTTCATCACCTCCGCCTGCGGGCCGTAGAATGTGTCGGCAGCGGCCTCGGTCGTATCGGCGATGAAGCCATGCACGTTGATGCTGGTCTTCAGCGTCGCCGGGTCATGCCCTGCCCTGCGTGCCGCCTCGCGGTAGAGATTGAAGAACGGTGCAAAGCGCGGATATTCGCCGCCGATGATGGCGACCGCGAGCGGCAGCCCCATGGCGCCGGCCCGGGCAACCGATTGCGGCGTGCCACCAACGGCGATCCAGACCGGAAGCGGATCCTGGAGCGGCCGCGGATAAACACCGCGCCCGTTGATCGGCGCACGCGTCTGGCCGGACCAGGTGACGACCTCCTGTTCCCGCAGCGCCAGCAGCAGGTCAAGCTTTTCGGTGAACAGCTGGTCATAGTCGCCGAGGTCGTAACCGAACAGCGGATAGGACTCGATGAAGGAGCCCCGACCTGCCATGATCTCCGCCCGGCCGTTCGAGATGAGATCGAGCGTCGCAAACTCCTGGAAGACGCGCACCGGATCATCCGAAGACAAGACCGTCACCGCGCTCGTGAGGCGGATGTTCTTGGTCCGGACGGCAGCGGCGGCGAGCACGGTGGCAGGCGAGGAGATCACGTAATCCGGCCGGTGGTGCTCACCGAGCCCGAGGACATCGAGCCCCACCTGGTCGGCGAGTTCGATCTCCTCCAGCAGGTTCTTGATGCGGCGTGCGCCTTCCGCGCCCTTGTTGGCGGCAGCGGCATCGACATCACCGAAAGTATGCAGTCCGAGTTCCATGGCATAGATCCGTTTCGTGGGGTGCCCCTCAGATAGGGGCGGCCAGCTTCGTGCACAAACCGCATTCTCTCGAACCGGCAGATCGAAATATTCGATAGGTCCGGCCATTATGCGCCCGGCAGAGGAAGGCTGTCGATCACCGTTTTCAGGTCTTCCATCATGAACGGCTTGGTAACCACCGGGCAATGGGAATAGCCGTTCTCCAGCCCGCTTGCGCCATAACCGGTGGCGAACACGAAGGGGATGCCGCGCGCGGAAAGGATATCGGCCACAGGGAAGGACTTGCGCCCATCGAGGTTGACGTCGAGCAAGGCGAGGTCGAAGGCGGCTTGGCGCGCCAGTTCCTCGGCCCGCGGCAGGCGCATGGCCAGCTCGACCACCTCATGCCCGAGCTGGATCAGCATGTCCTCGATCATCAAAGCGATTGTCATCTCGTCTTCGACGACGAGGATGCGGAGTGGCATGCGCTACCGCTCCGCATAAAGGTTTTCGGGTGCCTCCACCGTGCAGACCAGGCCGGTGGGCAGGTATTCCATCGTCACCGTGCCGCCCATCTCGCGGGCAAGGCCGCGCTCGATCAGCACCGAACCGAAACCCCGGCGCGCCGGCGGCCGCACGTCCGGGCCACCGCTTTCGCGCCATTCGATCCGCAGGCGTCGCTTGCCTTCGGCGTCGTTCCCTGTCGACCAGCGGACATCGACCCGGCCCTCGCCGTTCGACCACGCGCCGTATTTCAGCGCATTCGTCGCAAGTTCATGCATGGCAAGCGTCAGGGCAAGCGCGGTTTTTGGCGACAGCTTCACGTCTTCGTCGCCTTCGACGGTGCAGCGCCCGTCATCCGGCGCATGCGGCTTGATCGCCTGTTCGATCGCACCTCCCAGCGAGGCACCCACCCAGCGCTCTCCGGTCAGGAGGTCGTTCGCCTGGCCCAGCGCCACCATGCGCGAGGCGAAGCGGTTCTGTGCTTCCTTGAGGTCGATATCGCCGCGGAAGGTCTGCGCCGCGATGGCCTGGGTCATCGCCAGGTTGTTCTTGACCCGGTGGTTGAGCTCATGGACCACCAAGCGGAGATGCTCTTCGTACTGCCGCCTCTCGGTCGTATCGGTCGCCGCCCCGAACCATTCGACGATCTCGCCTTTCTCGTCCATTATCGGCACGGCGCGGGACAACATCCAGCCGAGGCCACCATCGGCCTGACGGACGCGATGTTCGAGTTGGAAGACGCTCTTGGTGCGGATCGCTTCCTCGACCTTCGCCAGCACAGCCGGCCGGTCTTCCGGCAGAAGATAGGTTTCCTGCCAGTTGATCGTCGGGCGCTCGGTGTCGCTCAAAAGCCCGCGGCCATCGAGCGCGCGCATTTCCTTCCAGTCGGCGCTGAACTGGTAAATGATGTCGGACGTGGCACTGGTCAGCGCACGGAACCGTTCCTCGCTTTCGCGCAGCTGCCGCTGCGCCAGCACCTGCTTGGTGGTCTCCACCACGATGGCGATCACGCCGGCCGGCTTGCCGCTTTCGTCCATGACCGGCGAATAATCGAGGTTCATCCAGACCGGTGCCGGCTTGCCGTGCCGGATCAGCGTCAGCTCCTGGTTTTCGTAGGCAAGCGTGCGCCCCGACAGCCCGACCCGCATGACATTGTCGTTGAAGTCGGCAATCTCCGCCCAGCCTTCGCGCACCTTGGAACCGAGGAGCTGCGGATGGCGACTGCCGGCAAAACCGGAATAGGCGTCATTGTAGATCATGATGCCGTCTTCGCCCCACAGGAGCACGATCGGCACCGGCGACTGCAGCAGCATGTTGGTGACAGTCTTCAGGCTTTCCGGCCAACTCGAGATCGGCCCGAGCGGCGTCTTCGACCAGTCGAAGGACCGGATGAGTTCGCCGGTATGGCCTCCACCATTCGGGAACTGCGATGTCTGGTTCTGCGGTGTGTCGGCTGCCAAACGATGCTCCAGCTCTGGACGAAACTGGCGAGCAATGTAGGACGCGCTTCTTCCAAGTCCATTGCCCGAAACCAAGAACTGAAGGAATTCAGCCGGTTCATGGCTCCGGCTGAATCAAAGTCGCAGGTCGTGCAGATTTCGGTTGAGCTCAGAAGGTCTTGGCGATCTCTTCGAGTTGGCCCGCCACGATGCCCCAGCCTTCGTGGAAGCCCATCTCCTCATGGGCCCTCATGTCCTCTTCCGTCCAGTGAAGGGCGGTCGCGACATAACGCGTGCGGCCGTTGCCGAGGTCCTCGAACTCCACCACGGCGGTCATGAAGGGTTTCTCCGACGGAACCCAGGCGCTGGTATAGGCGTCGGTCATCACGAGCTTCCGGTTCGGCACGACCTCGAGATACACGCCATGGTTCGGCGCCTTCTCGCCCTCCGGGCCTTCCATCAGGATGTAGTTCGAGCCGCCCGGACGAACATCGAGGCGGGCCTCGGTCACCTTCCAGGGCTTCGGGCAGAACCATTCGCCCATGCGCTCCGGCGTCGTCCAGGCCTTGAACAGTTTCTCGGGCGATACGTCCATCTCGCGCACGATCTGCAGCGAATATCTTGGATTTGATGCGTTCATGTTCCGTCTCCCTTCGCATTGATGCTGGTTGGTGATTACGAACCTGAGGACGCGTGACGCAGGCGCCATCCGACAACCGCCGGCAGATTTTCTTTGCAGCAGCGGTCAGAGCGGTTCGGCGACGCTCAACTTGTCGATCTGCTGGCGGATATGGGCGCATTCGGCCGGCGAATTGGCAAGCGCGATCGCCCGGTCAAAAGCGCCGCGCGCCTCGCGGTTCCTGCCCGCCTGCATCAGCAAGCCGCCCTTCACGCCATGGAAATAGAAATAGCTTTGCAGCCGCTCGGCAAGCGGTTCCAGCAGTTCAAGCCCGGCATCCGGGCCCTTCAGCTTGGAAACCGCCACAGCCTTGTTGAGAGATACGACCGGGGACGGCTGGATGCGCTCCAACAGGTCGTAGAGCAGGACGATTTCCTGCCAATCGGTCTCTTGCGCGCTCGGAGCACGGGCATGCAGCGCGGTGATCGCCGCCTGTACCTGGTACGGCCCCGGCTGCCGGTGACGGATCGCCTTGTCGAGAAGCGCCAGTGCTTCGTTGATCAGCTTGCGGTCCCAGCGCGTCCGGTCCTGGTCTTCGAGAAGCACGATCTGGCCGGCCGCATCGAAGCGCGCAGCGGCCCGCGAATGCTGCAGCAGCATCAGCGCAAGCAGACCCATCAGTTCCGGATCGCCGGGGAAGATCCGCAGCAGCAGGCGGGCGAGCCGGATCGCTTCGTCGCAGAAGGCCGCACTATCCGGATTGACGATGCCGGCGGAATACCCCTCGTTGAACACGAGGTAGATCATCGAGGAGACAACCCCGAGCCGTTCCACCCGCTCGGCGGCTCCCGGGGTCTCGAAGGGTATGCCGGCCTTGGCGACACGCGCCTTCGCGCGCGTGATGCGCTGCTCCATCGCGCTTTCGCCGACAAGGAAGGCGCGGGCGATCTGCGGCACCGTCAGGCCGGACACGATGCGCAGCGCCAGCGCGATCTGCTGCGTGTTGGGAAGGTCCGGATGGCAGCAGATGAACATCAACCGCAGGATGTCATCGCGGTAATGCGAACTGTCCAGCCGGTCGGCCATGTCGCCCTCGGCGTCGGAGAGATCCGAAAAGGCTTCTTCCTCCGGCAGCGGCTCGTTCCTGGCGCGCTTGCGGATCGCATCAACGCCGCTGTTGCGGCCAACGAAGATCAACCATGCCGCAGGGTCGCGCGGCGGGCCCTTTTCGGGCCATGTCCGGATCGCCCGCAGGCAGGCCTCCTGGAAGGCCTCTTCCGCGGTATCGAGATCGCGAAAGTAGCGCAGGAGCGCGCCGACGGCCTGCGGGCGGGCCGCCGTCAGGGCAAGTTCGATCCAGGCAATGTCGGTCATGTCGAAGTCTCGCGTTTGCCCAGCTCGTTCGGGTGGAACACATAGAAGGGCCGGATTTCATAGGACGAGGAGCCGGGATTGACCTCCGAGAGCTTCTTGGAAAAAGCGACGACCTCGTCGAGCGTATCTGCTTCCATCGTGTAGAAGCCGAGCAGCACTTCCTTCGTCTCCGCAAAGGGCCCGTCGAGCACGAGCGGCTCTTCCTTGCCCTTGCGCACCGTGGTCGCCGCCGTGGTCGGCATGAGCCGGCCGACGGGACCGAGCTTGCCGGCCTTCATCAACGGCTCCTGGACTTCCATGAGCTTGCCCATGACCGCCTCTTCCTCCTCCTTGGACCAGGCAAAGACGGTTTCCTCATGGGCATAACACAGGATCGCATAAAGCATTGTCGCCTCCTCTTGAGTGGAAGACGAAAGCCTAGCGGCTCACCCGACAGGCTGCATCAATAAATTCTCGGAGGGCCGCTGGCGGGTGCGCCGGGCATGCTTATATGTTCCGGGAACATTTCAGCTCGAAGGACAAACGATGGCCGATCTTTCCGCTTTCCCCATCACTTCCAAGTGGCCGGCGCAGGACCCGAATGTCCTGCAACTTTATTCGACGCCGACCCCGAACGGCGTCAAAGTCTCGATCATGCTGGAAGAGATCGGCCTGCCCTACGAGCCGCATTTCATCAATATCGGCGAGAACGAGACCTGGGGGCCGGAATACCTGTCACTCAACCCGAACGGCAAGATCCCCGCGATCCTCGACCCGAACGGCCCGGGCGGAAAGCCGCTGGCGCTGTTTGAATCCGGCGCGATCCTGATCTACCTCGCGGAGAAGACCGGCAAGCTGCTGCCGGCCGATCCCGCCCGCCGCTATGAGACCATCCAGTGGGTGATGTTCCAGATGGGCGGCCTGGGTCCCATGTTCGGGCAGCTCGGCTTCTTCCACAAGTTTGCCGGCCGCGAATACGAGGACAAGCGCCCGCGCGATCGCTACGCCAAGGAGTCCCACCGCATCATCCGCGTGCTGGAAACGCGGCTTGAAGGCCGGGACTGGATCATGGGCGACGAATACACGATCGCCGACATCTCCATGCTGGGCTGGGTTCGCAACCTGATCGGCTTTTATGGCGCCGGTGAACTGGTGGAATACGACCAGTTGAAGAACGTGCCGAAGTGGCTGGAACGCGGCCTTGCCCGCCCTGCCGTGCAGCGTGGCCTGGAAATTCCCAAGCGCCCGGCCTGACGGCATCGTGAGAAAGACGTGTTGGCGCCAGGCCATGGCGTCAACACATTCTTAACCAACGGAAGGCCATGTCCGATCCGGAGCCGGCGATGCAAGCCGGCCTGCAACTGCGACGGATCGATGAAGAGCCTTTCTGTATTTGCGTCTGCGCTTGTCGCGCTCACCCTCCTTGCCAATCCACTGGCGGCCAAATCCGACGAGCACAAGAAGCCTGCCTTCAACGCCTCATGGCCGAAGGGCCGCGTCACGGGCTTTCCCATTCCACGTTTTGTGTCGCTGAGGTCGGAGCGAGCCAATATGCGGGTCGGCCCCTCCACTGACTATCCGACGAAATGGGTCTATTCCGCGCGCGGCCTGCCGATGGAGATCACCGAGGAATACGGCAACTGGCGTCGCGTGCGCGACCAGGACGGCGCGACGGGATGGATGCTCGCGCCGCTCCTGTCCAGCAAGCGCACAGCGGTCGTCGGACCGTGGCTCGACCGGCCGGCGGCACTGAACGAGCGCCCACGGCCGAAAGCCCGCATGATCGCCAGGCTGTCGCCGAAGGTCCGTCTCGACATTCTCGATTGCGACGGGAACTGGTGCCGCGTCAGCCTGCGCGACAGGCACTTGTCGGGCTTCATCGACCAGACGCTGCTCTGGGGCGTTTATCCCGGCGAAGTGATCGACTAGCGAACCACGAAACAGTTCATGGATTTTGCCTGCAGCACGGTGCAGGCGCGGGTTGCCGTCTCACGATCGGCAAAACCTGCAAGGCGGGCGTTATAGGCCTGCTTGCCGTTATAGGTGGCTGCCTCGATCAGCGGTGAAACGCTGTTGAAGCCGGAAAGCAAGCTGATCGCCTTGTCGATCATGTTGACGGCCGAAGCCTTGGTGATGCCGGCCGCGATCTGGACCCGCCAGAGCGAATCCTGCGCCTGGGGCGCAACGGGTGCAACGGCCGCTACCTGCGGGTTCTGCGGCGGAAGGTTCTTCGGCGGCACGCCCTGGCTCGGCGCTGCATAAAGATTGGCGATTGATGCACGGGCCGGCTGTCCGGCAGCGGACCCCGGGTTCATCGTGATCTGCTTGCGTGGCGCTGTCGCAAAGGCGAGAGGCGCCGGCTGCTCGGCCGTCTGCTTCTGCTCCTGTGCCGCGACAAGCGCGCCATCCACCGAAAGGCGGTTGCTCGGAACATACTGGTCGAGAAGGGCCGCCATGCGGTCGTCGCGGGCGCGTGCCGTCTTGCCGCCCATCACCACGCCGATGACCCGGCGCCCGTCGATCGTCACCGCGCTTGCGATGTTGAAGCCTGAAGCCTTGATGTAGCCGGTCTTGACCCCATCCATGCCGGGATAGCGATACATCAGGTTGTTGTGGCCGCGCAGGCGCTTGCCGCGGAACTCCATGTTGCGCATGGAGAACAGCTGGTATTCGCGTGGGAAATCGCGAATCAGCGCGAGCGCCAGCACCGCCATGTCGCGGGCTGTCGTCACCTGGGCATCATCCGGCAGGCCCGACGCATTGCGAAACACCGTGCGGCTCATGCCGAGCTGGCGCGCCCTGCGGGTCATCATCTGGCCGAACTGTTCTTCCGTGCCGCCGAGGAAATCGCCCATGGCAGCGGCCGCATCATTGGCGGAGCGCACGATCATCGCCTCCACCGCCTCGCGCACGGTGATCGTACGGCCGGCAGGAACGCCGAGCTTCGACGGGATCTTGGACGCCGCGTTTGGGGTGATGAGGATGTCCTGGTCCCAGGCGATGCGGCGTTCCTTGAGCGCCTCGAAGGTCATGTAGAGCGTCATCATCTTGGTGAGAGACGCCGGATGGTTCAGCTCATTGGCATTTTCGGAGGCCAGGACCTGGTTCGTCTTCACGTCGTAGATGAAATGTGCGTAGCCGGCTTGAGCGGCCCGCCCGAAGGCCAGGGTTGCACTCAGCACGAGCAAACATGCGACGATCTTCGAAATCCGAAACATCATGAACCCTTTGTGAAGTCGGACGCACAATAGGGCATCAAAGGTGGTGCGAAAATGGCGCCACCCGTTTTTCACTTGATTTTCTTGAGCTTGGATCGCTCTAGCGCGCCGTCAGCGTCCGCTTCACGGCGTCCTTCCAGCCGCGGATCTTCGCTGCCCGGGTCTTCTCGTCCATCTGCGGTTCGAAGCGTCGCTGGCGCGCCCAGCTCTTGGCAAAGGCCTTGCGGTCCGGCCAGACACCGGCCTTGGAGCCGGCAAGCCAGGCGGCGCCGAGTGCCGTGGTTTCGAGGATCGTCGGCCGGTCGACCGGTGCGTCGAGGAGGTCGGAGAGCCGCTGCATCGTCCAGTCGGAAGCGACCATGCCGCCATCGACGCGGAGCACCGTGTCGCCGTCATAGGAGCGCCAGTCCTTCTGCATCGCGTCGAGCAGGTCGCGGGTCTGGTAGCAGACAGCCTCAAGCGCCGCGCGCGACAGTTCGGCGGGGCCCGTCGAGCGCGTCAGGCCATAGATCGCGCCGCGCGCCTCGGCGTCCCAATGCGGTGCGCCAAGACCCGTAAAGGCCGGCACGAGGTAAACTTCCTGTTGAGGATCGGCGTCTTCCGCCAAGTCACCGGACTGACTCGCCTTTTCGATGATGCCGAGCCCATCGCGCAGCCATTGCACCGCAGCACCGGCAATGAAGATCGAGCCCTCCAGCGCATACGTCGTTTCGCCGTCGAGGCGATAGGCGATCGTCGTCAGCAGGCGGTTCTTCGAGCGCACCATGTCGACGCCGGTGTTCAACACCGCAAAGCAGCCGGTGCCGTAGGTGGATTTCATCATGCCCGGTTCGAAGCAGGCCTGGCCGATCGTGGCCGCCTGCTGGTCGCCGGCGACGCCTAGGATCGGGATCGCGGCGCCGAAAAGGCTCTCGTCGGTAACGCCAAAATCGTCAGCGCAATCCTTTACCTCCGGCAGCATGGCGGCGGGGATGCGCAGGATTTCCAGCAGGTCCTCGTCCCATTCGTTGCTGCCGATATTGTAGATCAGCGTACGCGACGCGTTCGTCGCATCGGTGACGAAGCTCTTGCCGCCGGTCAGACGCCAGATGAGGAAGGTGTCGATGGTGCCGAAGCAAAGTTCGCCCTTGGCCGCCCTCGCCCGTGCGCCTTTGACGTTGGCGAGCATCCAGGAAAGCTTGGTGCCGGAGAAATATGGGTCAAGCAGCAGGCCGGTGCGGCGGGTGAAGAGCTTTTCGAGGTCCTGCCGCTTCAGCTTTTCGCAATAGCTTGCGGTGCGGCGGTCCTGCCAGACGATGGCATTGTGGATCGGCTTGCCGCTGTCGCGCTCCCATACCACCACGGTTTCGCGCTGGTTGGTAATGCCGATGGCGGCGATATCGGTGGCCTTGAGCTTGGCCTCCTTCAGGGCCTGCTTGACGGTCCAAAGCACCGTGTCCCAGATCTCTTCGGGGTCATGCTCCACCCAGCCGGAACGCGGAAAGATCTGGGTGAATTCCTTCTGGCCGATGCCGACGATCTTCATCTCGCCGTCGAAGACGATCGCCCTGGTCGAGGTCGTCCCCTGATCGATTGCCAGAACATAACCCGCCATGCCGTTCCTCCCATGATCGTCAGCGTTTTTCGTCGTTTGAGCAGATGGAAACAACAGGGTCAAACGAAATTGCGAGCAGAGGCACAACCACCGATCGCCGGCGGGCGGATTGCCAGCCCGCCCGGTTTGCGCATAACCTGCACGCCGAGGTGCGGCGCAACAGAACACCGCCCGCAGGGAGATTTTCAGAATGGCGAGAACGGTCGTCGTTACCGGCTCAACCTCAGGCATCGGGCTTGGAATCGCGAAAGCCTTCGCCACTGACGGCGCAAATGTCGTCATCAACGGCTTCGGCGATAAGGACGCGATCGAAGCCGCGCGCAAGGACCTCGACAGCCTCGGCTCCGGCACGGTGCTCTACCACGCGGCGGACATGACTAAGCCGGCCGAGATCGAGGACCTGATCAAGACGACGGCCGACCGCTTCGGCACGATCGACGTGCTCGTCAACAATGCCGGCATCCAGCATGTGGCGCGGATTGAAGAATTTCCGCCGGAGAAATGGGACCAGCTGATCGCCATCCTTTTGTCATCGGCATTCCATACGATGCGCCACACGATCCCGCTCATGAAGGCGAGCGGCAAGGGACGCATCATCAACGTGGCTTCCGCCCACGGGCTTGTCGCCTCACCGTTCAAATCGGCTTACGTGGCGGCCAAGCACGGTATCATGGGCCTCACAAAGACCGCGGCCCTGGAACTTGCGACGACCGGGATCACCGTCAACGCGATCTGCCCCGGCTATGTGCTGACCCCGCTGGTGGAAAAGCAGATCCCGGACCAGGCACGCGAAAAGGGCATCAGCGAAGCGCAGGTGAAGGACGAGATCATGCTGCGGTTGCAGGCCACCAAGGAATTCGTCGCCATTGAGGAAGTGGCTGCCGCCGCCATTTATCTTGCCAGCGATGCTGCCAGGAGCGTGACGGGCACACATATCTCCATAGACGGCGGCTGGACCGCGCAGTAATGTCAGCGGTTGATAGTTTGTAGCCGGCAACGGCAGACGAAGGAGACAAATGAGCGAAGCCATCCGCTTCATCCTGAACGCAGAAGAAGTGACATTGGGCGATTTCGGCCCCACCGAGACTCTTCTGGATTATCTGCGCCTGAAGCGGCGGCTGACGGGAACGAAGGAAGGCTGCGCCGAAGGCGATTGCGGCGCCTGCACCGTTCTCGTCGGGCGTCTGACGGAGCACGGCCTGCGCTACGAAAGCGTCAATGCCTGCATCCGTTTCCTCGGCTCCCTGCACGGCACCCATGTGGTGACGGTCGAGCACCTGGCCGGCCGCGACGGCGCGCTGCACCCGGTGCAGCAGGCCATGGTGGATTGCCATGGCTCGCAATGCGGCTTCTGCACCCCGGGCTTCGTGATGTCGCTGTACGGCCTGTGGCTATCCAACGACGCGCCGACCCGTGCCGAGATCGAAAGCGCGCTGCAGGGCAATCTCTGTCGCTGCACCGGTTATGAACCGATCGTCAAGGCGGCAGAACAGGTTGCCGCCAACCGTCCAAGCTCGCTGTTCGACCCGCTGGAGCGCGACCGCATCCAGATCATGGCAAAGCTCTGGTCGATCCAGTCCGAGAACGGCACCATCGTCGTCACCAAGGACGGCGCGCGCTCGATCATCCCGGCCTCCGTGGCCGCCTTTGCCGAAGTGCTTGCCGAAGAACCCAAGGCCACCATCGTGGCCGGCGCGACGGATGTCGGCCTGTGGGTGACAAAGCAGATGCGCCAGCTCGACGCGGTGATCTTCATCAATCACCTCACGGAGCTGCAGTCCGTCGAAGTCGACGAAAACGGCATCACCATCGGCGCCGGTGTCAGCTACAGCCAGGCGCTAGACAAGATCGCCGACGAGATCCCCGCGTTCGGGAGATTGATCGACCGGATCGGTGGCCAGCAGGTCCGCAACATGGGCACCATCGGCGGCAACATCGCCAACGGCTCGCCGATCGGCGACACGCCGCCACCTCTCATCGCGCTCGGTGCGGAACTGACGCTGCGGACCCATTCCGGCCGCCGCACCATTCCGCTGGAAGACTTCTTCCTGAGCTACGGCAAGCAGGATCGTCTCGCCGGCGAGTTCGTCGAAAAGGTCTTCGTGCCGCGCCCGCGCGACAACAGCCACTTCGCGGTCTACAAGATCTCCAAGCGTCGCGACGAGGATATCTCGGCGCTTTGCGGTGCCTTCAACCTGCGCCTTGATGACGAAGGCAAGGTAGCGAGCATCCGCATCGCCTTTGGCGGCATGGCGGGAACGCCCAAGCGCGCCAGCCACGTGGAGCAGGCGCTGCTGGGCCAAGCCTGGAGCTGGGGCGTGATCTCGGCGGTGCGCGATGCCTTCGACCAGGATTACCAGCCGCTGAGCGACTGGCGCGCATCGGCCGAATACCGCAGCCTCACGGCGAAGAACCTGCTTACGCGCTTCTTCCTGGAGACCGCCGGCCAAGGCCACGAACTGCGCCGCTTCGAGCTGGAGGAAGCGTGATGGACAAGTCCACCTTCACCACCAAGCCGATCATCAACGGCCCGATGCATGCGCCGCTGCGCCATGACTCGGCGCACAAGCACGTCACCGGCACCGCCGACTACATCGACGACATTCCGGAGCCGATCGGGACGCTGCATATGGGGCTTGGCCTCTCCGACCGTGCCCATGCAGAGCTCGTCTCGATCGACCTCTCCGCGGTGGAAACCGCACCCGGTGTTGTCTGCGTCCTGACCGGAGAAGATATTCCCGGCTTCAACGACGTCGCCTCGACCGGCCGGCATGACGAGCCGTTGCTGGCCACCAAGGACGTGCAGTTCCACGGCCAGCCGATCTTTGCCGTGGTTGCCGAAACCCGCGACCAGGCCCGCCGGGCGGCACGGCTGGCGCGCATCCAATACCGCGACCTGCCGCACTGGACCGACATCGACGGCGCCCGCGACAATGGCGCACCGCTGGTGGTGGAGCCGATGGTGCTGAAACGCGGCGAGCCGCAAACCGAGATCGAAAAGGCGCCGCTGCGCATCCAGGGCTCGATGTCGATTGGCGGCCAGGAGCATTTTTATCTGGAAGGCCAGATCGCGCTCGCCATTCCCGGCGAAGACGAAGACATTATCGTCTGGTCGTCCACGCAGCATCCGAGCGAAGTGCAGCATATGGTGGCGCATGTGCTCGGCATCGCCAACAATGCCGTTGAAGTCCGGACGCGCCGCATGGGCGGCGGTTTTGGTGGAAAGGAAACCCAGGGCAATCATTTTGCAGCCCTCGCGGCGGTTGCCGCCAAGAAGCTGAAGCGTGCCGTCAAGTTCCGCCCGGACCGCGACGAGGACATGACGGTCACCGGCAAGCGCCACGACTTCCGGGTCGATTACGACGTTGCCTTCGACGAGGACGGTCGCATCCACGCGGTGGACGCCACCTATGCGGCGCGTTGCGGCTTTTCCGCCGACCTCTCCGGCCCGGTGACCGACCGCGCGCTGTTCCACGCCGACTCCAGCTATTTCTACCCGCATGTCCACCTGACATCGCAGCCGCTCAAGACCCATACGGTTTCCAACACCGCGTTTCGCGGTTTCGGCGGACCGCAGGGCGTGCTGGGCGCCGAGCGGATGATCGAGGAGATCGCCTACGCGCTGGGCAAGGATCCGCTCGAGATCCGCAAGCTGAATTTCTACGGGCAGCAAGGTTCGGATCGCACCGCGACGCCTTACCACCAGGAGGTGGAGGACAACGTCATCGCCCGGATCGTCGAGGAGCTGGAAAGCTCATGCGATTACCAGGCGCGGCGCCAGGCGATCATCGATTTCAACGCCAACAGCCCGGTGATCCGCAAGGGCATCGCGCTGACGCCGGTGAAGTTCGGCATATCCTTCACCATGACCGCCTACAACCAGGCGGGTGCGCTGGTGCATATCTACCAGGACGGCTCGATCCACCTGAACCACGGCGGCACCGAGATGGGTCAGGGCCTCTACACCAAGGTGGCGCAGGTCGTGGCAGATACCTTCCAGGTCGATATCGACCGGGTGAAGATCACCGCCACCACCACCGGCAAGGTGCCGAATACATCCGCCACTGCCGCCTCCTCCGGCTCGGACCTGAACGGCATGGCCGCTTATGATGCAGCCCGCCAGATCAAGGAACGGCTGATCGACTTTGCCTGCCGGCAATGGGAGGTTGACCGCAGCGAGGTGGAGTTCCTGCCGAACCGCCTGCGGATCGGTGGCGAGATCGTGCCGTTCGATACCTTCGTGCGCGCCGCCTATTACGGCCGCGTCCACCTGTCGGCTGCCGGCTTCTACAAGACGCCGAAGATCCACTGGGACCGCGAGGCCGGCCGCGGGCGGCCATTCTATTATTTCTCCTATGGCGCTGCCTGCTCGGAAGTGTCGATCGATACGCTCACGGGCGAATACCTGGTGGACCGCACCGACATCCTCCACGATGTCGGCCGGTCGTTGAACCCGGCGCTCGACATCGGCCAGATCGAAGGCGGCTTCGTGCAGGGCATGGGCTGGCTGACGACCGAAGAGCTCTGGTGGGATGCCAAGGGGCGGCTGCGCACCCACGCACCCTCGACCTACAAGATCCCGCTCGCCTCCGACCGGCCGAAAGAGTTCAACGTCAAGCTGGCGGAATGGTCCGAGAACGCCGAACCGACGATCGGCCGCTCCAAGGCGGTGGGTGAACCACCTTTCGTGCTGGCGATCTCGGTGTTCGAGGCAATCTCCATGGCAGTCGCAAGCGTGGCGGACTATACCGTCTGCCCGCGACTTGATGCACCGGCCACGCCCGAGCGTGTGCTGATGGCTGTGGAACGCCTGAAGCAGATGGGGTGAGGCTATTAGCCGGCTCTGCGCCAGCCGGCTTGCCGCGCTTCCAGTTCCGAGCAGAACCACCGCTCGCCGTGCTGGGGGCTGATCTTCGTCGCCGCGTAATAATGCTGGCCGGGCACATGGTAGATCTTCTCGCCCGTCCCAATCGAGATGTTGCCCTTGATGTTGCAACTCGGATCGTAGAGCGACTTCGGCAGCAGCGTGTATCCGCCCGTTGCAGTGAAGACGGCCGCAGAAATGAGGACGGTGGCAAGCGTAAAGTTGCTCATGCTCGCGAGCATGGCATGAAGAGCTTTACCTCAGGTTGCGCCGAACGTTAAAATTGCAATACTGGGGCCGGGCCGGTCACGGCACGCCGTCCTGATGCGGCACCGGAATCTGGCTGATCTTCGGCCGCTGCCAGGGAAACAGGCCGAGCACCAGTGCGCAGCCGAGGATGATGACGGCCGCGCCGACGAACTGCACCGGCGCCAGCGGCTCCTGCAGGAAAACGGCACCTACAAAAACAGCCACCACCGTCACCACGAATTCGACGCTGATTGCCTTCGTCGCGCCGATTGAGCCGACGAGCGTGAAATACAGCACATAGGTCGTTGCGCTCATCACGCAGCCGGCGATCAGCAGGTAGACGATGTCCATGAACCCGGGCAGCGCGGGTACGGGCACCAGTGCGAGGAAGGGCGATGCGATGAGGCCACCGAACAGGAAGGAGCCCATCGTCACCTCCCAGGAGCCGACGTTCTTCAGCCGGTGGCTGGCGTAATTGCTGCCGAAGGCGGCGGAAAAACAGGCGCCGAGCGTCGCGGCACATCCGAGCAGGAATTCACCCGTCAGTGGCACGGCCGGGAACCCCACCAGCAGCACCATGCCCGCAACGCCAAGCGCGAGGCCCAGCAAGCCGCTCGGGCGCATCCGCTCCAGACCCCAGACCTGACTGATGACCATGGAAAACAGCGGGATGGAGGCAACGATGATTGCGGCCATCGCAGTCCCGATCAGCGGAGTCGCATAGGAAAGCCCGAGCAACTGCCCGGCAACCGTCGTCGCGCCGACCACGAAGAAGGGCCACCACCCGGCGCTGAAATCGAGCCGCCGCCCGGTCAACTTCGCGATGAGGTAAAGCGTGAGGCAGGCCACGAAGGCGCGGATCGACACCGCGGCCACCCAGCCGAACGCCGCCACCACCTTCAAAACGATGAGGAAGGAAAGGCCCCAGGCCGTTGCAAGGAAAATGTAGATGGCAAGGTCGCGAGGCTTCATGGTGGATGAAAGCGCTAGCGAGTTTTGTAGGGAAAGCAAGACTGCCCGGAGCCGAAACAGATCGCCTTGCCAGAAATAGAAGTTCGCGATCATATCGGATGAGTGTGATCGGATAGAAGCCATGCCGCATTATGATGTTCGCGATGCCAATCGAGCCCATGCACGACGGATGCGGCGGACGCTTACTCCCGCGGAACTCAAGTTCTGGAATGCGGTCCGCGCGCATCGGCTGATGGACCTGTCCTTCAGGCGGCAGATGCGATCGCAGGTTACATCGTCGATTTCGCCTGCCCGGATCACAAGCTGATCATCGAGATCGATGGCGTTGGCCACTCATTTGACAGAAGGATCAGAAGCGATGGCGAACGGGATCGCCAGTTGGGTTCACTCGGCTGGCGCGTGGTGCGGTATAGTAATGACGAGATCTACAACCGGCTTGATGATGTGTGTATGCAGTTGTTGCGCACGATAGGAATTCATGAGTTTGACTGATCGCTGTTACCCCCCTCTGCCCTGCCGGGCATCTCCCCCTCAAGGGGGGAGATCACCAAGCTGCGCCGGCCCGTTTGCAAGTCGGCGCAGAGCCCGCGGCAGTTGCGGCGGGGAATGGGGCGGGACAGTGCAACGATTAATCTCCCCCCTTGAGGGGGAGATGCCCGGCAGGGCAGAGGGGGGTGTATGACACAGACACAATCCCTCACCGCTTTCATTGCCGCTCATCCTGCAAGCGTGCTGGTCGAGATCGTCCAGGCGAAGGGGTCGACGCCGCGGGAGGCAGGTACCTTCATGCTGGTCGCGGACGCAGCGATCTGGGGCACGATCGGTGGCGGGCAGTTCGAGTTCATGGCGATCGACAACGCCCGCGCCATGCTTTCGGGCGCCGGCGAGCCAGTGATGGACATTCCGCTCGGGCCGGAGATCGGCCAGTGCTGCGGCGGCCGGACGCGGATCAGCTTCACGCCGGTCACCGGACCGGTGGCCGAGCAGTTGACGCGGCGGCTGGCGGACGAAGCCGACGAACGGCCGGCTGTGTTCCTGTTCGGCGCCGGGCATGTCGGGCAGGCGCTGGCCGAGGCGCTGGCACCCCTGCCCTTTGCCGTCACGGTCGTGGAAACGCGCGCCGAGGCGCTGGACGACTTGCCCGACGGCACGGCAAAACAGCTGACGCCTATGCCGGAAGCGGTGGTTTCGAAGATCCCGAGCAATGGCGCCGTCATCATTCTCACTCACGACCATGCGCTGGATTTCATGATCGCACGGCAAGCCCTGGCGCGACCCGACCTCGCTTATGTCGGGATGATCGGTTCCCAGACCAAGCGCGCCACCTTCACCAACTGGCTGAAGCGCGACGGTGATGGAGACGCCGAGATGTTGTCGCGGCTGGTGCTGCCGATCGGCGGCAACGTGGTCAGGGACAAGCGGCCGGCAGTGATCGCCGCGCTGGTGGCGGCAGAGCTTTTGACGGTTTACGCGCTACGCGAGACGAAAACGTCAGAACGGCAGGTTCCGCATCGCTGAACCGCGCCGGGCGCTGCAGAAGGCGTCCATCCGCCCCGCCGGAAGCTCCTCGCCAAGCCCGACATCACCATGCAGGTCCTTCGGGAGATCCGGGACAGACCAGACATGGCGCAGGAGGAGCCGGTTGACGAAGCTTCGTGCCGGCCGCCACAGGCTCTGCGGCAGGAATGGCAGGGACGGGAAATGATAGGCCTTTGCGCCACGCATGGTTGTCTCACGTCGATAAGCTGAATTGCTTGTCTCACCGCATCCATGCGCCTGATTGGCTTGTTCTTCCAATTCAATTATCATGAGTATCGATCAAGAGAGCTTATGATGAAACTGTCCCGCCGTTTCCCGCTCAATGCCCTGCGCGTCTTTGAAGCCGTGGCCCGGCTGGAGAATTTCACGCGGGCCGCCGAAGAGCTCGGCATGACGCAAACGGCGGTGAGCTACCAGATCAAGATCCTCGAGGATTACCTCGGCGACCGGCTGTTCATCCGCAAGCCACGCGCCCTGCAACTGACGGAATGCGGCCAGAACCTGCTGCCGAAAGTGGCCGACGCCTTCCAGCTGCTGTCGGAAGCCGTGCAGTCGGCCCGCGGCACGGCGGACGAATTGCTAGAGATCCACTCCACGCCCACCTTTGCCTCCCATTGGCTTGCCCGGCATCTTGGAGATTTCCAGTTGCAGCACCCGAATATCGCGGTGCGGCTGGTGCGCCATACCGGTCATGACAGCATGGACCCGCCGCCAACGGACGTGGCGATCCGCATCGCGGCAAAACCCTGGGATGATCTGGTTTGCCATCCGCTCATTCGCCTCACCTACACGCCGATGCTGACGCCGAGCCTTGCCGAGCGGATCGGCGGCGTGCGCGAGCCGGACGACCTGATGAAGCTGCCGTGGATTTCGAACGGCAAGGGTTTCTGGCAGGACTGGTTCAAGGCGGCCGGCCTCGACAAGCTGCCGATCCGGGAAATGCATCTCGATGCATCAGGCGCGCTCGACCTTGAAGCCAATGCCGCGATCGCCGGGCATGGCGTGGCGATGCTGAGCCCCTTCCTGTTCAGCGGCGAACTGGCTTCCGGGCGGTTGATCCAGCCCTTCGACATCTGCCTCGGCGATGCCAAGACCTACTGGCTCTGTTACCAACCCGGACGCCGCAACACTGCCAAGATCCGCGCCTTTTCGAACTGGATCCAGGCAGCGCTGGCCCGCGAGATGGAAACCATTCCCGGCCACGTGGCCTTGCCTTCCACAAACGCTTAGAGGCCTCGCGGCAGCGAGATCATGCGTGACGCCTGCGCGGCCCCGTTGTGGACATCGCCGCGCGGACCACGTCCATCAAGAAGCCCGAGATCACGCTGCCAGCTTTCCGGCATCTCTGCGGGGTCGATTGCATTTTGATGCATCGCCTGGCTTGGACGCCAAAGATCAGTGATCTTGATCTGCGGCAACAGTCGGCCGAAATTCATGCTCAGTGTCGGAAACATTGTGCACCTCCAACGGGATGAACCCGTTTTCACTGGTTTGATATGGAGGTAGTGTGCGCGCGAGGCGGCGGATGATCCAATCGAAATCCCGTCTCCATGGATCAAGAGACCTCATTCATGAAGATGTCCAAGCAGTTTCCCCTGAATGCGCTGCGCGTGTTCGAATCCGCCGCGCGGCAAATGAGCTTCACAAAGGCCGGAGAAGAGCTGGGGCTGACGCAGACGGCGGTGAGCTACCAGATCAAGCTGCTGGAAGACACGCTCGGTGAACAGCTTTTCCTGCGTCGGCCCCGGCAGGTAACGTTGACGGAAGCGGGCAACCGGCTGGCACCGCGCATCAGCGAAGCCTTCGCGATCATGAACGATGCGGTGGCGAGCCTCAGCAATACGTCGGAGGGAACGCTGATCATCCACACGACGGCGACCTTCGCGTCGCGCTGGCTGAGCCGTTACCTTGGGACGTTCCAGCTGCAAAACCCGGGCATCGCCGTGCTGCTCGAGACATCGCAGGAAACGATCGACTTCACGCGCACCCAAGGCGACGTCGCCATCCGCAGCGGCAGCGGCACGTGGCCGGGGCTCAAGTCGCATTTCCTGATGAAGAGCCATTTCACGCCGATGCTGAGCCCGCAGCTGGCGGAAACCATCGGTGGTGTGAAGACGCCGGAAGACATCCTGAAGCTGAGGATCATCGACCCCGGCGATATCTGGTGGCCGATCTGGTTTGCAGCCGCGGGCCTGCCGGATGTGGACCTGAAGAGCCGGCCGATCAGCCGGTTCGGCGCCCAGTCATTCGAGGCGGCGGCGGCCGTGGCGGGCCAAGGCGTGGCGATCCTGAAACCCGAATTTTATACCGACGACGTCGCGCTCGGGCGGCTGATCCAACCCTTCGACATTCTTGCAAGCGACGGCAGCGACTACTGGCTCGTTTACCCCGAAGCGAAGCGCAATCAACGCAAGATCCGGCTGTTCCGCGACTTCATCCTGAAGATCATGGCGGACGAACCCGACCAACTGCCCGGTTGAGACTGAACGGTCAGAAGCTCATGTCCGGCGCGTAGAAGCAACGCAGGTTATCTTCCGTCGGGTAAAGGCAGATGTGATATTCCTCGTCCTGGCTGCGGCGGGCCTGGCTCTGCTTCATGGTGAAGCGGTGCGGGCGCGTGATCATCCGATGGTCGCCGGGCTTCAGCTGGATCTCGTAGCCGTTCTCCGTCACCTTGACGTTGCGGGTGGAGATCATCTGGCAATCACCGGTGTGGTTGTCGCCATTGCAGCAGAAGCCATCATATTTCCACGCCATGCCGCTCCCGCTATGGGCCTCGTGGGCAAGTGCGGCAGTCGAAAAAAGGCACGCGAACGCAACCATCGATCCTGTCAGAACAAGACGCATAAGCTTAGTCTCCGTTGATGAACCAATCATCCCCGGCGAGCCTGTCACGCATTACCCGGCGCCCGCCGGTGCATCTGCATTGCATGTGAAGAATGTCATCGCCGGCCCGGCCACGTTTGGGAGGGGAAGCGGCGGTCTGAAAATCTGCGGCATTCGGTATCAAAAGCGCGCTATGAGGCTTTGAACTCAAAGCCAATGTTCCAGGTTCCCACGTCCGTGCAAAATGTTCCCGCAGAGAGGCACTTTCTTCTTGAGCGGTTTTTCCGCAAAGTGGCGCCGAGTCAGGGGATCATGTGACGGACGAAGGGGTGCCTGAATGTATGAATATGCCGTAGCCTGGGAGTGGCTGAGTTTTGCCGCTCGCTGGTTTCATGTGATCACTGCGATCGCCTGGATCGGTTCGTCCTTCTATTTCATTGCCCTCGATCTTGGCCTCGTGAAGCGGCCGCACCTTCCGGTCGGCGCCTATGGCGAGGAATGGCAGGTGCATGGCGGCGGCTTCTACCATATCCAGAAATACCTGGTGGCGCCGGCGCAGATGCCCGAGCACCTGACCTGGTTCAAATACGAGAGCTATTTCACCTGGCTCTCCGGCTTCCTGATGCTGTGCATCGTCTATTACGGCGGCGCCGACCTCTTCCTGATCGACCGTTCGGTGATGGATCTGTCGTCATGGCAGGCGGTGCTCATCTCGGTTGCGTCCCTCGCCATCGGCTGGGTGTTTTACGACCAGCTTTGCAAGTCGCCGATCGGCAAGAACACCTGGGGCCTGATGGGCGTGCTCTACCTGGCGCTGATCGCCATGGCCTGGGGTTACACGCAGGTGTTTTCTGGCCGCGCGGCCTTCCTGCATCTTGGCGCCTTCACCGCGACGATCATGTCGGCGAACGTCTTCTTCATCATCATCCCGAACCAGAAGATCGTCGTGGCGGACCTGATTGCCGGCCGCACCCCGGACCCGAAATATGGCGTCATCGCCAAGCAGCGCTCGCTCCACAACAACTACCTGACGCTGCCCGTCATCTTCTTCATGTTGTCGAACCATTATCCGCTGGCGTTTGCGACCGAGTTCAACTGGGTGATCGCGGCGCTGGTCTTCCTGATGGGCGTCACGATCCGGCACTGGTTCAACACGACGCATGCGCGCAAGGGCAAGCCGACCTGGACCTGGCTGGTCACGGTGCTGCTGTTCATCGCCATCATGTGGCTTTCGACGGTGCCGAAGGTGCTGACCGGGGAAACCGAGACCTCCATGTCGCCCGTCGCGCAAAAGTTCGCCGCAAACGACCATTTCGGCGCCGCCCGCGATGTCGTGCAGGCGCGTTGTTCCATGTGCCACGCCGCCGAGCCCGTCTGGGAGGGCATCAACTTTACGCCGAAATCGGTGAAACTGGAGACGGACGCGGAGATTGCCGCACATGCGCGGGAAATCTATATCCAGGCAGCCCGCAGCCATGCCATGCCACCCGGCAATGTCACGGCCATCACCCCGGAAGAACGCCGGCTCCTCACCGCCTGGTATGAAAGCAGCATTTCGCAATGACCACCAAACTCATCCGTGGACGCCTGCTGTCCTTCAAGCGCGCGCCGCTTTCCATGACCGACAGCGCCAGCTACGTTTACGAACACGACGGCGCGCTGCTGGTTGCGGACGGCAAGATCGCTGCCGCCGGCGACTACGCCAAGGTCAAGGATGAAGCCGCGGCAGACGTGGAGGAGATCGACCACCGCCCCCACCTGATCATGCCGGGCTTCATCGACTGCCACATGCATTTCCCGCAGATGCAGGTCATCGCCTCCTATGCCGGCAGCCTCCTGGAATGGCTGAACACCTATACCTTCCATGAGGAATGCCGCTTCGTCGAGACCGACCATGCGGCCCGCATCGCCACCCACTTCTATGACGAACTGCTGCGCCACGGCACGACGACGGCCGCGGCCTATTGCTCCGTCCACAAGGCCTCCGCCGACGCCTATTTCGCCGAAGCGATGAAGCGTGGCATGTGCATGGTGGGCGGCAAGGTGATGATGGACCGCAACGCACCGCAGGGCCTGCTCGACACCCCCGAGATGGGCTATGACGAGACACGCCAGGTGATTGCCGACTGGCACGGCAAGGGCCGCAACCACGTGGCGATCACGCCGCGCTTCGCCATCACCTCGACGCCGACGCAGATGAAGGCGGCACAGACGCTAGCGGAAGAATTTCCCGACCTCTTCATCCAGACGCATCTTTCCGAAAACCACGAGGAAATCCGCTACACCTGCGAGCTTTTCCCCGAGGCAATCGACTACACCGACATCTATGCTCGTTACGGGCTTCTGGGCGCGAAGACCCTGCTCGGCCATGCCATCCATCTCTCCGAGCGCGAGGCGGATGTCCTCTCAGAGGCCGGCAGCGTGGCGGTGCACTGCCCGACTTCGAACCTGTTCCTCGGCTCCGGCCTTTTCCCGATGAAATCGCTGATGCGCCGCGACAAGCCGGTGCGCGTGGCGGTCGCCACAGATATCGGCGGCGGTTCGAGTTACTCCATGCTGCGGACGCTGGACGAGGCCTACAAGATCCAGCAATTGCTGGGCGAGCGGCTGAACCCGTTTGAAAGCTTCTACCTGATGACCAGGGGCAACGCCGAGGCGCTGTCGATGGAGAACGATATCGGCACGCTGGACGTGGGCTCGACTGCCGACCTGGTGGTGCTGGATGCGGCGCCGACGCCCGCGATGAAGCTTCGGATGGAAACGATCCAGAGCCTGCCGGAAGAACTTTTCCTGCTGCAGACCATGGGCGACGACCGCGCCGTGGTGGAAACCTATGTCGCCGGCGAGGCGATGAAGAGCGTATTGGCGTGAGGCGCCGGTCAAGGCATCGAGCGGGCAATAAGATATATGCCACATCCAAAGCAGCCAAGAGATGAGAGCGCCACGAGTGCTGCTCCATGGTTCATAGCCGATCCCTGCGACCAACCTTTGCCGCCCCCTATTAGGGCGTTTGCATAACCTTGGTTCGCCCAGTACGCAAAGAAGCACGCGAACACCGCTAAACCTGCCCCAATGCCAAAAGCTAACAAGGACCGAGTCGTTGCTTGCACCAGATCAACGAATTCGGGACGCAGTTTTTCACTCGTAGCCAAGGCGCCAACGAATGTTAGGAGCGAGACACATGCCCCGCCGTTCAGCAGCAGTAAAGCCTTGAGTCCCTGCGCTGCGCCGGCAATCGCAGCAGCTTCCATTGCGAGAAATCTATCCCGGTCTTCCACCCCATCCCCCCTAATGTTCAGTCGGCGCCTCTACGAGCATAGGCAGCGCGCAGGAAGCCGTCTAGGAGCACGTCGCCGAACACCTCATACTCAGATCGGTCCGCTGCTACTCATCCAAGGGCGCCCCGCGTTATTCGACCATGCGTGATGCCAACATGCGAGAGAACGTTGGTAGATGTCTTTTTTGCTGACGTGCTCGGACTACTCATGATAGCTGACGATACCTTCTGCCGGAGATTTACCGATCATGTCCAAGCCGCTGACCATTGCCGATTTGAAGAAACTTGCCCGCCGCCGTGTGCCGCGGATGTTCTTCGACTACGCAGACAGCGGCGCCTGGACGGAAGGTACCTACCGGGCCAACGAAGAGGATTACAGCAAGATCAAGCTGCGCCAGCGCGTGCTGGTGGACATGACTGATCGCTCGCTGGAAAGCACCATGGTGGGCCAGAAGGTGTCGATGCCCGTGGCGCTTGCGCCGACCGGGCTGACCGGCATGCAGCATGCCGATGGGGAGATGCTGGCAGCGAAGGCGGCCGAAGAATTCGGCGTTCCCTTCACCCTCTCGACCATGAGCATCTGCTCGATCGAGGACGTCGCCTCGGTCACCTCCAAGCCCTTCTGGTTCCAGCTTTACGTGATGAAGGATCGCGGTTTCATCGAGCGGCTGATCGGGCGAGCTAAGGCGGCGAACTGCTCGGCGCTTGTTGTTACTGCCGACCTGCAAATCCTCGGGCAGCGCCACAAGGATATCCGCAACGGCCTGTCGGCACCGCCGAAGCCGACGCTGGACGCGGCCTTCCAGCTCGTCACCCGGCCACGCTGGTGCCTGGAAATGCTGGGCACCAAGCGCCGCAGCTTCGGCAATATCGTCGGCCATGCGAGCAATGTTTCCGACCTGTCCTCGCTCGGCGCCTGGACCGCGGAACAGTTCGACCCGCGGCTCTCCTGGAGCGACATTCGCTGGATCAAGGATCTGTGGGGCGGCAAGCTGATCATCAAGGGCATCCTCGACGAGGAGGATGCGCGCGCCGCGGCCGATACCGGTGCCGATGCGATCATCGTTTCCAACCACGGCGGTCGCCAGCTGGATGGTGCGCCGTCCTCGATCAGCATGCTGCCGAAGATCGTCGAGGCCGTGGGTGACCGGATCGAGGTTCATGTCGATGGCGGCATCCGCTCCGGCCAGGACGTGCTCAAGGCCGTGGCGCTTGGCGCCCGCGGCACCTATATCGGCCGGCCGTTCCTTTATGGACTGGGCGCCATGGGCAAGGCTGGCGTGACGACGGCGCTCGAGATCATCCGCAACGAACTCGACATCACCATGGCCCTTTGCGGCAAGCGTGACATCCAGACGATCGATCGCAGCATCCTGGCGAATACCTCTTTCTAGGCCGTGAGCACGCGGTTCAGAAAAGTCACGAATCCCGAAGTTCGTGACACGATGGACCGCTCACACGCGACACAGTTCTAGGATAGCGCGATCAGCGTCGACCTGACGACGCTCGATGAAGGGATTAGTGTTGCTGAGGTAGAGCGGATGTTTCAGGCCTCTCGGACGATAATCGGTTTCACCCGACGGTCCATGGCCGGCCACCTCATTGAATAGCTTGCGGTGACGAGTCACTCCTCCCGGATTGGGGGCCATATAGTGCTCCGAACGGAGTTCGACTTTTGCATCCAGATCGAGTTAGTGTCCGCAATAGCAAGCAGGTCGGTTCGATCTTCGGCTTTTTGAAGAAGGAGCCCGGAGCCAGCCCGATACTCGTCCGGCGCTTTATCAGAACTGCGTGGCATTTGAGCTTTGATCTTCCCGCGACCTTAAAGACCTACCAGCTATGGAAGGCCATCGATGACGCGAGGGGATCATGGCTCCAACAGAAGAATTCATCACAGAGGCAGAGCTAAAATGCGTCGAACTATGTGGACAGATGAGCGTGTCTGCAGGCGTGGAACTGATGTGGGATCTCATAGCGGTCAGCGGTGATGAGCTAGCTGACCCGGCTCTCCGTAACGGAATGTATTTCGATGAGTTCAAGCAGGATGCGATAGATGGCGTTCTGCGTGTCGCCCTGAAGCACCCAGATCACCCACTCGAATGTTGGCAGGCGGCAGCGAAGATCCTCAGCGAGATTGACGCCAGCCTCACGAGTATCGGAGCTCCCGGAATCGGCGTGCCGACTTATGACGGCTTTGCCGCACAGCTTCAGACATTCGCCGTTTCCGAAGACACTGTCGCGGCTCTGAGACAGGAGATCGCGGAAATTTCCGACCGGGATGACTACTTCATTGAGCTCTCAGATGACGAGTGTCGTCTCCTGAAACAATGCCGTTGCGTGGCGGCTAGACGGAAGGAGATACGCGACCGGGGGAAGCCGCTGGCTTGTTGATTTGCACTGAGAGCTGACCCGGGATTTGCGCCGAGAAG